>JAHFUQ010000102.1 GCA_023265045.1 Acidimicrobiia bacterium | reverse complement strand
GGGGGGCGGGGTGGGGGGCGGGGCCGGGGGCGGGGTGGGGGGCGGGGCCGGTCAGTCGGATGCGGGCTCGGGAGAGATCACGACCCGGCGGCGGGGTTCCTCGCCCTCGGAGCTGGTCGTGACCCCGTCGATGCCGTTGATGGCGTCGTGGACCACCTTGCGGTCTGCCGGCGGCATCGCCTCCAGCACGCGCGGCGAACCCGAGGCGATGACCTGGGCCGCGACCTCGGCGGCAAAACGCTCGAGTGCAGCCCGGCGGGCCTGGCGGTACCCGGCGATGTCGATGATGATGCGTCCGGAGCGGTCACGCGACCGCCGCTGCACCGCGGTGCGAGTCAATTCCTGAACGGCGCTGAGGGTCTGGCCGCGCGGGCCGATGAGCAGGCCCAAACCCTCGCCTCGCACGCTCAACTCGACCAGGTCGTCCTCCAGGGGACGCTGCTCGATCGTGTACGGCGCACCGAACGCGTCCAGCAGGCCCTGCAGGAACGACTCCGCGACCTCCACGGCGTCTTCGTCGCCCCCGTGCTCTGCGTCGTCGCGGTCGTCGTTCACGTCGTGCTCCCCCTCGTGGTTTTGCTGCCGGATCTGGCTCTCTCGCCGGCGGCCGCCTTCGCCGCCGCCCCGAGGCGACGCCTCCGCTCGGGGCGCACCCCCGCCGGCTACTTCCGTCCCCCCGCCCGGACCCGGACCCGGCCCCGTGCTGCGTCGGGGACGCTTGCGATCACGCCGGTCGAGCTTGGGACGGGGCACGCTGGGCATCACCCGGGCCCGAACTCGGGCCTCCGAACGCAGCCGGCCGAACAGGCCCGGTCTGGGCTGCTCGAGGATCTCGAACTCGGCGTCGTCCGCGTCGACGCCGAGCTGGTCAAGGGCGGCTTCCTTTGCCTCCTCGACGGTCTTGCCGGTGACCTCCACCCACTCCACGCGTCACTTCCCTTTTCGGTTGTTCCGAGGCTTCGGACCCGTCTGGCCCTGGCTTTGGTTCTTGGGCGGCTGGGCGCGGCCGCTCGTGCGCGGCGGGCGACCGTTGGGCGCGCTCGAGCCCGACCCGGACCCCTTTCCGCCTGCGCCGGCTGCCCCACCCCGCCCGGAGAACAGTCCCCGGCGCGGCGGTGGCGCGGGCGGGTTCGACGACCGTTTGGCTGGCTTCGACCCGCCCGACTTGCCGTTCGAGCGCGGGTCGCCCTTTGCCGTCCCCTTCTCCGCGCCGGGGCGCGCCCCAGCCTTCCCCGGCGTCGTCCGCGGCGGCGGGCGCGGGGCCATACGCTCGGCCGGGGTCTGGTTCGCCGCCTCGGCCAGCCGAGCCAGCAGGCCCTTCTTGGTCGGCGGCGCGGAGGCCGGCGGCCCGTCCGAGTCGCCGCCCCCGCCGTCCTTGCCGCCGCCCCCTGCTTTCGCGGGCGGGGCCGCGGCGCCGCCTGCCGGTTGGTGGCGGAACAGGAAGTACTGCTGGCCGATCTGCCACAGGTTGGAAACGATGAAGTACAAGACCACGCCGGCCGGGATGCTGAAGGAGATCAAACCCATGAAGGCCGGCATGATCTTGCCCATGACCGCCATCTGGTTGTTCTTTTGGGCCTCTTTGGGCAGCCGGGCCGTCATCTGGCGGGTCTGGAAGAAGCTGGTGCTCACGACGATCGCCACCAGCAGCAGGTAGGGGATCTTCCCGGCGCCCGAAACCTTGGACGCCCGCATGGCCAGGTCCAGCCCGAAGTCCTTGAGCTTGCCGCCCGAGACGACCAGGTTCTTGAACAGCTCGCTGCCCGCCGGGATGTGCTTGGGCGGGACGGCGCTGAGGTTGAGGATGATGCGGTAGAGGACGATGAACAGCGGGAACTGCAAGATCAGCGGCAGGCACCCGGCGAACGGGTTGACGCCGTGGACCTTGTACAGCTCCATCATCTCGGTGTTGCGTTTCTGAGGGTCCGCCTTGTACTTCGTCTGGATCTTCTTCAGCTCGGGTTGGATGCGCTGCATCGCCTGCTGGGACTTGACTTGTTTGGCCACCAGCGGCATCCGCAGGATCGAGACGGTCACGGTCAGCAGGATGATGGCGACGCCGTAGGAGGGGATCAGGGCGTAGAAGAACGCCAGGATGTTCCCCAGGGCCGCGTAGAGCGGGTCGAGGATCCAGAACTTCTTGCTCGCCGCGAGCAGGGCCGTACTCAGCACGGGCTGCTCGCCGCCAGCCCGGCTGCGTCCGGCGCAGGCGCCCGTTCCGGCACGGGATCAACGCCCTTGCCCCCCCACGGGTGGCAGCGGCTCAGCCGGCGTACGGCCAACCACGACCCCCGGCCGGCGCCGAAGCGCTCGATGGCCTCAGCCGCGTACGCCGAGCACGACGGCCAGTATCGGCAGGGCGACGGCCGGCCGGCGCGCACTGCCTGGTACCCGTGCACGATCACTATCAGCGCGCGATCTATCACTCTCGGTGGCCGACACTCGGCGGCATGGTCCGATGGTGCGGCAGGCGGCCGGTGGGCAGGCGGCCGGTGGGCAGGCGGCCGGTGGGCAGGCGGCCGGTGGGCAGGCGGCCGGCTCATCGGCTCGTCACCGCTCGCAGGGCTTGGTTCACCGTGGTTCTCAGTTCTTCGTAGGGGAGGGTCGCCGCCTCGGGGCCGGCGCCGAAGAGATAGGCGCCAGGCGCCATGCCCGGAAGGGCGTCGCGCACGATGGCCCGAAGCCGGCGGCGAATCCGGTTCCGGACCACGGCGCCACCGGCTCGGCGGCCGACGGCGTACGCAACTCGCGGCCTTGACGTTGTGGCCGACTCGGTCGGCGCCTCACCGGCCGAGCCATCCGGCGCCCAGGTTACCGTGATCGTCCCCCTCCGGGCGCGCCGGCCTTCCCGGCGCAGCGCCGCGAACGCCGCGGGGGAGCGCAGGGCGGCGGGGGTCGAACGGGTGGTCACCGGGGCGCGGCCGGCCCGACCGTCAGGAGCCCGACGTCAGGCCGACAGACGCTGGCGCCCCTTGCGCCGGCGAGCCGCCAAAATGGCCCGGCCCGCTCTCGTCGACATCCGGTGACGGAACCCGTGGCGGCGGGCCCGCTTGCGGTTGTTGGGCTGGAACGTACGTTTCAAACGCATGGCCTCTCTGGCGCGACGAATGGGCAGACTCGAAAGCCCTCGACAGCTTACGCGCCGACGAAGATTGCCCAAAATCGGCCTTGTTCGGTCACGGCGCGGCGGTGCTACGGTTCCCACTGCGCCCGGGGAGCGGCCCCTCGGGTTTGGGTCCACCCGACTTCCCCGGCCCTTGTGCGCAGTGACGTTGGAGCGGTTGGCCAGCGCCGGTGCGGCGCCGCTGAACGTTATGGGGCCGCCGTTGTCCACAGCTGTGGATAACTGGTGGATGGACCGGGAGGTGAGCGGTTGGCAGGGGCGGAGCACCTGTGGGCCGCGTGCGTGGGCCGGCTGCGCGACGAGTTCCCAGACGGTATCTGGGACGCGTGGTTGGCCGGTGTGCGGGCACGCGACCTGGATGGCACGCGGCTGCGGGTGAGCGTCCCCAGCGCCGTGGCCAAGGATCGCATCGAGGCCCGCTGCCTCGACCAGATCCACCAGGTCCTCGCCGAGGTCACCGGCCAGCCCCACGAGCTGGTGTTGGTCGTCGACGCCGAGCGCGACGACGAGCCGGCGCCGGACCCGAGCGCCACCGAGGCCGTCGCGCCCAGCGGCGGGCGCGCCGAGGAGGAAGAGGAAGACCGCTTCGTCCAACCGGCCGTTCCTCGCGCCCCCCGCGCCGACGCCGCCGACTCGCCCCTGAACCCCAAGTTCACCTTCGACGACTTCGTGATCGGCGATTCCAACCGCTTCGCCCACGCCGCGGCCCTGGCCGTGGCCGAACAGCCGGCCCGGTCGTGGAACCCCCTGTTCATCTACGGCCGCACAGGCCTGGGGAAAACCCACCTGCTGCACGGCATCGCCCACTACGTCCACGAGCACTACCCGGCGATGAACGTGCGGTATGTCACGACCGAGGCGTTCCTGAACGACTTCGTCGACTCCATCCGCACCAACGCCACCGTGGCCTTCAAACGGCGGTACCGGGACTGCAACGTGCTGCTCGTCGACGACGTGCAGTTCATCGAGAACAAGGAACGCTTCCAAGAGGAGTTCTTCCACACCTTCGAGCACCTCCACGCGGCCGGGAGCCAGGTCGTGATCTCCTCCGACCGGGCCCCACGCAACATCGCCACACTGGAAGAACGGTTGCGGTCGAGGTTCGCAGGCGGGCTCATCACCGACGTCCAGCCGCCCGACCTGGAGACCCGCCTCGCCATCCTGCGCAAGAAGGCCGAGGCCGAGGCCGAGAAGGTCGTCATCCCCGACGTCGTCCTCGAGTACATCGCCACCAACATCACCGACAACATCCGCGAGCTCGAAGGCGCCCTGGTGCGGGCCTCGGCCTACGCCAGCCTGAACCAGATCACCCTCACCCTGGCGGTGGCCGAGGAGATCCTGGGCCAGCTCATCGGGGGCGACGGGGGCCGGCGCATCACACCCCGGATGATCCTCGACGCCACCTCGGAGATGTTCGGCCACCCCGTGGAGGAGCTGTGCGGCAAGAGCCGCAGCCGTCCGCTCGTGCAGGCCCGCCAGGTCGGGATGTACGTCTTTCGGGAGCTCACCGACTTCAGCTACCCCGCCATTGGCCGGGTCTTCGGCGACCGCGACCACACCACCGTCATGCACGCGGTCGAGAAGATCGGCCAGCTCATGAAGGAACGGCGAACCACCTACGACCAGGTCACGGCCCTCATGCACCGCATCCGCTCCGGTGGACGATGACCGGGCTTGTGGTCACGAAGCTGGGGAAATCCGGGCGTGTATCCACAGGTCCCGCCGGCCGCGCCCACCCCTTGGCGCGGGGCTGGGGAAGCACATCGTTGTAGTTCATAGCCTCTTAACTGCCGCGACGTCTCTTGTCCACAATCCACAGGCCCTACTGCTATCTCTTTGAGATTTATCTTGTCTTATAGCTGTACTAGACAGGACTGACGATGAAGTTCCGAGCTGAACGAGACGCCCTGGTTGAGGCCATGGCCACCGCCGCCCGAGCCGCGGCCACGCGAGGCAGCGCGCTGCCGGCCCTGTCCGGCATCCGCATGGAGCTGGTGGAGGACCGGCTTCACCTGGCGGGCAGCGACCTCGACCTCACCGTCCAGGTCGAGGTGGCCGTCGTGGGTCACGAACCGGGCGTGTGTGTCGTGCCGGCCCGCCTGGCCACCGACATCGTGCGGGCGCTCGAACCGGGCGCGGTGACGTTCCAGGTCGACGGGGGCGAGGCCCAGATCTCGTCGGGGCGCTCCCAGTTCGCGGTGCGGGCGCTGCCGGCCGAGGAGTTCCTGCGCCTGCCCGTCGTGAGCGGCGATGCGGTGAGCCTCGACGCCGCGTCGCTGGTCAGCGCCCTGCACCAGGTTGTCCCGGCCGCGAGCAAAGACGACGCCCGGCCGATTCTGACGGGTGTCTTGTTCGAGGCTGAGGCCGCCGGGCTGCGGTTGGTGTCGACCGACTCGTACCGCCTGGCGTTGCGCGACCTGCCGGGCACCACCCTGCTGGCCGAGGGCCAGAAAGTGCTGGTGCCGTCCCGGGCGTTGGGTGAGCTGGCCCGGGTGCTCTCCGGCGCCGACCAGGTGGAGCTGCGCCTGGGCGCCGACGAGGCGTCCTTCGGCGTCGTCCCCAAGGAAGGTGGTTCGGTGCGGTTGACCACCCGCCTGCTCGAAGGCGAGTTCCCGAACTACCGCCAGCTCATCCCGCCCCACTACCCGAACCGGTTGTCGATCGCCAAGGCGCCGTTCCTGGACGCGGTGCGAAGGGTCAAGCTGCTGGCCCGCGACGCCGCCCCCGTGCGGCTGTCGCTCGGCGCCGAGTCCATCGAGTTGAGCGCCATCACCCAGGACGTGGGCCAGGCCCGCGAAGACGTGGAGGCGAAGTACGAGGGGGCCGAAATGGTCGTGGCGTTCAACCCCGAGTTCCTCATCGACGGCGTCGAAGCGTGCCCGGGCGACGAAGTCCGCATCGAAACCCTGGATGCGCTGAAACCCGCCACCGTCCGGCCGTCCGAGGGTGTCGACTACCTGTACCTGTTGATGCCCGTCCGGGTTTCTTAGATGCGCCTCGACCACCTGTGGGTGGTCGACTTCCGCAACTACCAGGCGGCGGAGCTGGCGTTGGTTGCGGGGCTGACGGTCATCGTCGGGCTGAACGGCGCGGGCAAGACGAACCTGCTCGAGGCCATCGCCTACCTGGCCACGCTGTCGTCGTTCCGGGGGGTGCCCAACGACGCGTTGATCCGAGCCGGCGCGGGAGCCGGGGGCGGCGGCGCCGGAGCGGTTGTGCGGGGCGAGGGGGTGCGGGCCGGCCGGGCGCTGCTGGTCGAGGTCGAGATCCGCCCCACGGGGCGGGGCCGGGTGACGGTCAACCGCCAGCCCGTGCGGCGCACCGCCGACTTGAACGGGGCATTGCGGGTGAGCGTGTTCTCCCCCGACGACCTGGAGCTGGTCAAGGCGGGCCCCACCGGGCGGCGCCGCTACCTCGACGAGGTCCTGGCCAGCCTGCACCCCCGCAACGACGCCGCCCGGCGCGATCTGGAGCGCGTGGTGCGCCAGCGCAACGCCCTGCTGGCCCAGGCGGGCGGGAGGCTGAACCTGCCGGAGGACCTGGCGACCACCCTGGAGGTTTTCGACGCCCGGTTGGTGCAGATCGGCGAAGCGGTCGGGGCGGCGCGGGCCGACTTGGTGGCGCGCTTGGAGCCGGCAGTGGCCAAGGCGTACGCCCAGGTGGCGGGAGGCGGGTCGGGGGTGGCCGGGGTGTCGTACGACGCCCCGTGGCGGGAGAAGGGGTTGGCGGCGGCGCTCAAGACGGCGCGGCGCGACGAGCTTCGGCGCGGGGTCACCCTGGTCGGGCCCCACCGCGACGAGCTCGCCCTGACCATCGGCGCCATGCCGGCCCGCAGCCACGCCTCGCAGGGCGAGCAGCGGTCGCTGGCGCTGGCGTTGCGCCTGGCCGCCCACGACGTCGTGGTCGAACTGGTCGGCGAACCGCCGCTGCTGCTCCTTGACGACGTGTTCTCCGAGCTCGACGCGGGGCGCTCCGACGCCCTGCTCGCGAACTTGCCGCCCGGCCAGGCCGTGCTCACCACCGCCGGCGCCGTCCCCGCCGGCGCCCACGCCGACCAGGTCCTGCGCATCGACGGCGGCCGGATCGTCCCGTGACCCGCCAACGTTTCCGCGCCAATGGGGGTTGTCGACGCCAAATGCGCGGGGTCCTCAGGGGGGCGGGCGAGGGGTGAGCCCGTGGAAGCCGCTGCCGGGTCGCTCGTCGCCGCGCCCCCTGGGCGGCTCGCTGGACCGCATCACCCGCTCGCTCGGCGGCCCCCCGGCGGGCGCGCTGGCGACGATCTTCGCCCGCTGGCCGGCCATCGTCGGCGCGGCCGTGGCAGCTCACGCCGAGCCCTTGAGCCTGGTGCGCGGCACCCTCACCATCGGCGTCGACCAGCCCGGTTGGGCCACCCAGCTCACCTACCTGGAGGCGGACCTGCTGCGCCGCGTCGCGGAGGTCGCCGGGGCGGGCGCAGTCGAGCGCGTGCGGGTGACCGTCCGCCCCAAATGACCGGGCCGGGCGGGGGGCAGGTCGGGGCCGCCCTTCTCGCCGCCCTTCTCGCCGCCCTCCTCGCCTTCTTCGCGGCGCGTCGCGCCAGGATCGAATCCCCCTGAGTGAGGTCGAACGGCATGCCCGCCGGATCCTCAAAGGGCAAGCCCCCGGCGCGCCGAGCGCCGTCGCGGGTCCGCCCGAAATGACCCAATCTCTGGTATCCTGAGGGTACCCCGAAACCCCCTTCCACTTGGGGTTTCGCGTCTCAGAAAGGTAGTTGGTACTCGCTTGGCCGCACCGTCGTACGGGGCAAAAGACATCGAAGTCCTGGAGGGTCTCGACCCGGTCCGCAAGCGGCCCGGGATGTACATCGGCTCCACCGGGCTCAACGGCTTGCACCACCTCGTGTACGAGGTTGTCGACAACTCGGTCGACGAGGCCATGGCCGGCGAGGCGACCAGGATCGACGTGACCCTGCTGGCCGACGGCGGGTGCCGGGTCGTCGACGACGGGCGCGGCATTCCGGTCGACCCTCACCGCTCCGACCGCAGGAAGTCGGCGGCCGAGGTGGTGCTCACCACCCTGCACGCGGGCGGCAAGTTCGGCGGGAGCGGCTACAAGGTGTCGGGCGGCCTGCACGGCGTGGGCGTCTCGGTGGTCAACGCCCTGTCACGCCGGCTGGAGCTGGAGATCGACCGTGAGGGCCTGCGCCACCGCATCGAGTTCGTCGACGGCGGCAAGCCCCTGGGCCGGCTGGTCGTCACCGGCAAGGCCCCCCGCAACCGCCGGGGCACGAGCGTGGCCTTCTGGCCCGACCCCGCCATCTTCAACTCCGAGGGCACCGAGTTCCGGGCCCAGACGATCCTCGAGCGCCTCCAGATCTACGCATTCTTGAACAAGGGCCTGGAGATCCGCTTCCGCGACGAGCGGCCCGGCCACGAGCAGGAGCAGACCTTCCGCTACACCGGCGGCATCGTCGACTACGTCCGCCACCTGAACCACGCCAAGGAGGCCCTGTTCAAGCGGGTGGGCCACTTCGAGGGGGCGGAGACCGACGCCGAGGTCGAGGTCGCCCTCCAGTGGAACACCGGCTACCACGAGGGCATCTACAGCTTCGCCAACGGCATCGCCACCATCGAGGGCGGCATGCACGAGGAGGGCTTCAAGAAAGCCCTTACCAACGTGGTGAACAAGTACGCCCGGGCCAAGGGCCTGCTCAAGGAGAAGGACGACAACCTCCTCGGGGAGGACATCCGCGAGGGCCTCACGGCCATCGTGAGCGTGAAGATGCGCGACCCCCAGTTCGAGGGCCAGACCAAGGCCAAGCTGGGCAACGTGTCGATCCGCTCGCTGGTCGAGCGGGTCACCAACGAGAAGCTGGCCGACTGGCTGGAGGAGCACCCCACCGAGGCCCGCCAGGTCGTCCAGAAGGGCATCCAGGCGGCTCGGGCCCGGGTGGCGGCCCGCCAGGCCCGGGAGGTCATCCGCCGCAAGACGCTGCTCGAAGGGGCGGGCCTGCCCGGCAAGCTGGCCGACTGTTCGTCGCGCAACCCCGAGGAGTCGGAGCTGTTCATCGTCGAGGGCAACTCGGCCGGCGGCTCGGCCATCAACGCCCGCGACCCCATCACCCAGGCCATCCTGCCCATCCGGGGAAAGATCCTCAACGTCGAGCGGGCCCGCATCGACCGGATGCTCAAGAACACCGAAATCCAGTCGCTGATCTCGGCCATCGGCGCCGGTGTGGGCGACGAGTTCGACGTCTCCAAGATCCGGTATCACAAGGTCGTCCTGCTGGCCGACGCCGACGTCGACGGCAACCACATCCGCACCCTGTTGCTGACGTTCTTCTTCCGCCAGATGACCGATATGGTCGAACGTGGCAACGTCTACATCGCCCAGCCGCCCTTGTACTCGACGATCGTCGGCAAGGAGAAGGTCTACCTCAAGGACGACGCGGCCAAGGAACGGTTCCTGGCCGAGCACCCCAATCACAAGAACGACTTCCCCCGTATGAAGGGCCTCGGCGAGATGGACTTCGGCGAGCTCAAGGCCACCACCATGGACGCCAATCGCCGCACCTTGCTCCAGGTCTCGGTGGAGCAGGCGGCCCTGGCCGACGGGGTGTTCTCGGTGCTCATGGGCGAGGACGTCGACGCCCGCAAGCACTTCATCCAGACCAACGCCAAAGACGCGAGGTTCCTCGATATCTGATGTCCGATCAGGGAAATCTGCAGTTCGGGTCGGTTGAGCCCATCGAGCTCCAGGAGGAGATGGAGCAGTCCTTCCTGATCTATGCGCTGTCGGTCATCACGTCCCGGGCCCTACCCGACGTGCGCGACGGCCTCAAGCCGGTGCACCGCCGCATTCTGTGGGACATGTTCGAGCAGGGCTTCCGGCCCGACCGTCCGCATGTGAAATGCGCCCGGGTGACGGGGGACGTCATGGCCAAATACCATCCCCACGGCAACCAGGCGATTTACGACGCGCTGGTGCGGATGGCCCAGCCCTTCTCGCTGCGTCACCCGCTCATCGATTTCCACGGCAACTACGGCTCGCCCGACTTCGAACCCGCGGCCGAGCGCTACACTGAATGCCGGCTGGCCCCGCTGGCCATGCAGCTCATGGCCGCCATCAACGAGGACACCGTCGACTTCGTCGACAACTACTCGGGCGAGTTCCGCGAGCCCACCGTCCTGCCCGCCCGGTTCCCCAACCTGCTGGTCAACGGCAGCCAGGGCATCGCCGTGGGCATGGCCACGAACATCCCGCCCCACAACCTGGGCGAGGTGGTCGACGCCACCCTGCATTTGATCGACCACCCCGATGCCACGCCCGACGATTTGATGCAATTCGTCAAGGGTCCCGACTTTCCCACGGGGGCGCTCATTCTCGGCCGGGCCGGGATCATCGACGCCTACCGCACCGGCCGCGGCTCGGTGCGCATGCGGGCCCGGGCCGAGGTGGTCGAGGGCAAGACGAGCGACGAGATCATTGTCACCCAACTGCCGTACCAGGTGAGCGTGAACACGGTGGCGACCAAGATCGCCGAGCTGGTCGACAGCCGCCAGATCGAGGGCATCCGCGACGTCAAGAACCTGTCCTCGGGTGAGGACACCAAGCTCGTCATCTACCTCAAGCGCGACGCCAACGCCAACGTCGTGCTCAACAACCTTTACAAGCACACGCCGTTGCAGACCAACTTCGCGGTGAACACGGTGGCGCTCGTCGACGGCGTGCCCCGCACCCTCAACCTGGTGCAGTTGCTGACGGCGTACGTCGCCCACCAGGTCGAGGTCATCACCCGCCGTTCGCAGTTCCGCCTCGACAGGGCGCTGGCGAGGGCCCACATCGTCGAGGGCCTCATCAAGGCGCTCGACATGATCGACCTGATCATCGCCACCATCCGGGCGTCCGACGACAAGGCCGACGCCCGGGCCAAGCTCATCGCCGAGCCGTTCGAGTTCAGCGAGGAGCAGGCCGAGCACATCTTGGACATGACGTTGTCCCGCCTGACCCGCCTAGGCCGGGCCGAGCTGGACAAGGAGATCGCCGAGCTGCGGGAGACGATCGAGTACCTGCAAGGCATCCTGGGCGACCCGGTCATGCTGCGGGGCGTCATCAAGGAGGAGCTGGGGGAGGGGCGGGCCAAGTTCGCCACGCCCCGCCGGGCCGAGATCACCTATGACCCGGGCGACCTCGACAGCCTCGACCTTATTGACGACGAAGAGCTGGTCGTCACCATGACCAAGGCGGGCTACATCAAGACGGTGGCGGCCGACCAGTTCCGCACCCAGGGCCGCGGCGGCCGGGGCGTGACCGGGGCGAAGCTCCGCGACAACGACTACGTCACCCGCATCCTGCAGACCACCGCCCACGCCTACCTGCTGTTTTTCTCCAACCGGGGCCGGGTGTACCGCCTGCGGGCCCACGAGATCCCCATGAAGGAGCGCACCGCCCGGGGCACGGCCATCGTCAACCTGCTGCCGCTGGCGCCCGACGAGCGCATCCAGGCCGTCATCGACACCCGTGACTACGAGACGAGCCGGTTCCTGTTCTTCGCCACCAAGCGAGGGCAGGTTAAGAAGACCCGGTTCACCGAGTACGACTCGTCGCTACGGGCCGGGCTCATCGCCATCAACCTCAAGGACGGCGACGAGCTGGTGCGGGTCATCCAGGCCAACGAGGGCGACGACATCTTCATGGTCAGCCGAACAGGCATGACCATCCGGTTTGACGGGGACGAGGTGCGGGCGAGTGGCCGGGCCGCCCAGGGTGTGATCGGCATGCGGCTCCGTGAGGACGACGAGGTGGTGTCCTGCGACGTCCCCCGCTCGGATGCCGACATCCTCATCGTCACCGACGCCGGCTTCGGCAAGCGCACCAAGGTGGACAAGTTCCCCAAGAAGGGGCGCGGCACCATGGGCGTCAAGGGCATCCGCCTGACCGCCCGCCGGGGCTACGTGGTGGCCGCCTTCATGGTCACCCCCGACGACGAGATCCTGCTGGTCTCGTCCAGCGGCATCACCCAGCGCCAGCGCGTCGGCGGCATCTCGGCTCAGGGACGCGACGCCACGGGCGTCAAGGTCATGAACCTGGACGAGGGCCAGACGGTGGCGGGGGTTGCCCCCGTGCTGGCGGGCGAGGACTAGTCGCTTCCTGTAGTTCGCGGAATTCGCGGGAGGGCGGCTTGCCCGAGGCTGCGGCGACCTCGCGAAAGGCGGTTCCGCCGAGCCGCCGAGCCGCCGAGCCGCCGAGCCGCCGAGCCGCCGTGAGCAGTTCGTCGTACGCGGACGGCGTCGCCTCCGCCTGGCGCACCACGTCCTCGGCCACTGTGAGGGCGGCGTGCGGATCGCCGGCGCGCCCGTGGAGTAGGCGACCTGGTGTCGGCTGATGAGCGTGTCGCGGTGGTCGGCGCCCAGCGCCTGGTCTTGATCGGCGAGAACTTCGTGGCTGGCCTTGCCGAGGCGGCGGGGACCGTTGACGAGCACGCGAAGTAGTGCCGTCGACCAGGTAGTTCGCGATCGCGGACTTCGAGCACGCGGCGCCAGAAGCGGTCACCGGATGCGGAGTCGCCGAGCGCGGGCGGCAACACCACCTCCTCCAGGGAACTTGCACGTGTGGGTGAGTTCCATGCTATTCTATGTCTATGCGCACGGACCGAGGGCAGACATTGCCGCTGGTGGCGTTGGCGGTGGTGATGGCGGCCGGGGGCGCGGTGCTGCTC
>JAHFUQ010000235.1 GCA_023265045.1 Acidimicrobiia bacterium | reverse complement strand
AGGCTCGCCGCCGCAGGCGGCGAGCCGGTGAGCGCCTCGCCGCCGCAGGCGGCGAGCCGGTGAGCGCCTCGCCGGCGCCGGGGCCCGCGGCCCCCGGCGCGCGTTACTTGTTGTTCGCCGGCCGGCATGGCACGGCCGGCGGGCTCGCTGACCTGGTCGGCGTCTTCGGGGCCGAGCCCGACGCCAGGGGCGCCTTCACCCGGGTGCGGCTCCGGTCGAGGGGCAGTGCGGACTGGGCCGAGCTGGCGGCCATCGACGCCCGCGGCCGTGTCCAGGTCCTCTGCTGGTTCGGCCACGAGCGGCCCGTTCCCCTCCGCGCCGCGGTGGCCGCGCCGGCCGCGGTGTCGATGGCGGCGCCGGCCCGCCGGGCCTTCTGGCGCCGCAGCGCCACGCAGCGACAGCCCCGGGGCCGGGCATGAGGGCGCGGTGCTATCGTTCCGCGCGCATCACCCAGGAAGTCCAGCGGACGGGGCGGGGGGATCGATGACGGCGACGGTGGCGGTTTTCGGTGGCGGTGTCGGCGGGCTCACGGCGGCTCACGAACTGGGCGAGCGGGGGTTCTCCGTCGACGTGTTCGAACGCCGGCCGATCGTAGCGGCGGGCGGGAAGGCGAGGAGCATCCGGGTGCCCGGGTCAGCCGTCGGCGACCGCAAGCCGCTCCCTGGCGAGCATGGCTTCCGCTTCTTCCCGGGTTTCTACCAGCACATTCCCGACACGATGGAGCGCATCCCGATCGAGGGGCAGAACAAGTCCGTCGTCGACAACCTCGTGACCGCCACCAAGGGACTGTTCGCCGGGGAGCGCATCGCGATCACGATTCCCGGGAGCTTCCCGGACACCATCGACGAGATCAAGAGCTCGCTGTTCGGCGCCATCGCCGCCAGCCAGGTCGGCGTCGACCCCGAAGAGTTGCGGTTCTTCATCGAGCGGCTGCTCGTCCTGCTCACGATGTGCCCCAAGCGGCGGTTCAAGGAGCTGGAGACGAAGAGCTGGTTCGAGTTCGTCGACGCCGACGGGCGTTCGAACGCCTACAAGAAGTACCTGGCTGATGGGATGACGCGGCGCTGTGTCGCCGCCCGCGCCGACGAGATGAGCGCCCGGACCTGCGGGGTCATCCTCCTCCAGCTCCTCGGCTGCTTCGAGCCCGGCATGCACCTCGACCGGCTGCTCAACGCACCGACGAACGACGCCTGGATCGACCCCTGGGTAGCCCACTCGCAGTCGCTGGGGGTGCGCTTCCACGGCGAGCAGGAGTTGACGGGCTTCGAGTGCCACGGGGGCCGGATAACGGGCGCCACCGTCCAGGGCCCCGACGGCCCGGCGCAGATCACGGCCGACTACTACGTCGCCGCCCTCCCCGTCGACCGGATGGCGCCGCTGGTGACCGACGCCATGCGCGCGGCTGCGCCGTCGCTCGAGGGTATGCAGGAGCTGATGGACGACGTGCGGTGGATGAACGGCATCCAGTTCTTCCTCGACCGCCCCCTTCCGATCGTCAAGGGGCACATCGTCTACCCCGACGGGCCCTTCTCCCTCACTTCGGTCTCCCAGGCCCAGTTCTGGGCCGACGTCGACCTCTCGGGCTACGGCGACGGGACCGTCAAGGACGTGCTGTCGGTGGACATCTCCGACTGGGAGACGCCAGGCGTCCTGTTCAACAAACGGGCCATGGACCTCACCCCCAAAGAGATCGAACAGGAGGTGATCGAGCAGCTCAGCCGGGCGCTGAACCGCGACGGCGAGGTCGGGTTCCCCACTGATGCGATCCGCCACGTCTTCCTCGACGACGACATCGTCTCGCCCAACCCGCCCGGCCAGCCGCTGGTGAACCTGGAGCCGTTGCTCATCAACAAGGTCAACGCGTGGGAGCTTCGGCCGCCCGCGGTCACCGGCATGGAGAACTTCTTCCTCGCCGCCGACTACGTGCAGACCAACACGGACCTGGCCACCATGGAGGGCGCCAACGAGGCGGCGCGCCGGGCCGTCAACGGCATCCTCGAAGTGGAACGGTCGCGGGGCGGGATGACCGACCAGGACGACTGCCGCGTGTTCGAGCTGCGCGAGCCGGCCGTGTTCCGGCCCTTCAAGAACCTCGACGACTCACTGCTCGACAGCAACATCGAACATCTCAGCGAGTTCCTTCCGGCCGGGTTCGCCAGCGCCATGCTGGGCTTCGCCGACGTCGATGGGCTGGCGAAGCTGGTCGACGTCAAGGTGCTGGCCGACCTCTTCCCCTTCCACTTCTAGGTTTCACACCGCGGCGGTCTCGCGCAGCGACGCGTGGGCCTCGTGGCGCAGCTGCGGCATGCCCACCTCGTCGGCGACCGCGACGGCCTGCTCCAGCAGGGCGCGGGCCCGCTCCGCCTGCGACCGGTCCCGGCGGGCGAGCACGGCGGCGCCGTAGCGCAGGTAGGTCCAGCCCAGCCAGGGTCGGGCGCCCAGGGCGCGGTGCACCTCGATCGCCTCCTCGAAGTGGGCGAAGGCCGCCTCCCACTCGCCCGCCAACGCGGCCACGCCGCCCAAGAAGAAGGGGACGGCGCCGGACGCCACCCCGCCCGCCTGCCACATCTGGATCACGACCTGGTAGGCGGCGTAGGGCTTGAGCCTCCGGTAGAGGTCGGGGGCGCACTGCTCGACCCCGAGGATGGCGGAGGTGTGGGCCAGGAAGGCGAGCGAGGCGAGGGGGTAGACGGCCGATTCGAAGACCTCCAGGCCTTCGGACACGAGCCGCTCGAGGTCGCGCACCGCGAGCTCGCGCCGGCCGGCGGCCGCCAGCATCCACACCCGGCTGGCCTGCCAGCCCGGCATGCCCGGGTACTGGGCGATGTAGGCGTCCACCCCCGGGATCAGCTCGCCGATGCGCCCCTGGGCCCACCGGATGGGGCTCACGTGGGCGACGAACGCGGTCGTGGCGTCGACGCCTCGCACCGCGTACCCGATGTCGATGGCCCGGTCGGCGAGCTGCTGGCCCGCCGCGAAACGCCCGTCGGCCACTGCCAGCGTCGCCTCCCAGCTGGTCGCGTACCACCGGTACAGGGGCTGGCGGGACTCGGCCGCGAACCGCTTGAGGGCGGCCAGCTCGGCCTCGGCCCCGGCGCGATCGCACAGTTCGAGCCGGCTGATCACGCCGTGCACATGGCTCTCGGCCTGCGCCGACAGGTCGCCCGACTGCTGCGCCGCGGCCATGAGCTCGCGGGCCGACTCGGCGCACCGTTCCGGGGCGATGCCGAAGTACGCCAGGAAGTCGGCCGAGAGGGCCGCCGCCAGGGCGCTGGGGTCGCCCGCGGCGCGGCCCGCGGCGACCGCCTCGCCGCTGATGCG
>JAHFUQ010000234.1 GCA_023265045.1 Acidimicrobiia bacterium | reverse complement strand
GGAGCTGACTACGAGCCTTCACGAACCACTGTTGGGCGAAGACCTCATACAGGCCGGCAACGGTGATGCGTTGGCCTTCGAGGCGACGCAGCTCGGGCCCCGCCTTGACGATCAGGTCGAGGAGGTAGGGCACCCGCGCCAGGTCGACGAGGCCGTGGACCTCCCTCATCGTCCGCAACAGGTCGTCGGCGTCGTCGCCCGCGGCCTTGCCCAGGTAGGCCCGCATCTGGTCAGAGGTGAAGGGCGCCAGGTAGCCGATCTGGGTGCCGGGTTGCTCCGACACGAGGTTCCACAGGGGCGTCGTGTCGGGGCGGCGCACCGACGCCGGCGCCTGGCCGATGAGATCGAGCTCCTCGGGGCGGTCGCGGAAGAAGTTCGTCCGGCACGTGACGAGCACCTTGGCCCGCCCCTCGGCCGCGGAGAGGATCTGGCGCAGGTTCTCGGCGAACTGCACCGGCTCGGCGTAGCCCAGCATCTCGTCGAAACCGTCGAAGATCAGCACGAGGTGGCCAGCCCGGTTGCGCTGCCGGAAGGCGGCCGGCGCGGCGTCGATCCCCCGGCGATCGAGTTGGGCCCGGAGGAGTCCGTCGAGGCTGGCGTGGGTCGTGCGCGTGAAGCGGAGGTCGACCAGCACGGGCACCCGGGCTGACGCGTCCACGGCCGCGGCCTCCGCCAGTTCGGCGGCCACGCTCTGGCAGAACGTGGTCTTGCCCGTGCCGAAGTCGCCCAGCAAGGCGAACACCGGCGTGGCCGGGTCACCCAGCCAGCGCCGCACCTCGTCGCGCAGCGCCGTGGAGGTGACGGTCTCCCCGGCTCGGGCCCGCCCGTGCACGACGACTGATGGCTCGATGTAGAGCGATTCCAGCGGAGTCCCCGACCACTGCTCGCGGATGGCCCGCTGCTCGCGTTCGAGGTCGACGAGATCGCGGGTGAGATCGTCGGCCGTCCGTAGCTGGACACCCTCCTCCTCCGCCGTCGTGCGGGCTGGCGCGGTGAAGCCGTTGCGGCTCACGAGGATGGCCTGGTAGAGGCCCCGGGGGTCTCGCCGCCGCACCTGGTCGACCTTGCCCGCGAACTCCCGCACCACCTTGGGGTCCACCCGCGCGGTGTCCTTGCACTCGACGATCTCGACCAGTGTCGACGTGCCGACCCGGTAGGTGGCCCACACGTCGAACTCCTTGTCGGGCTCCTGGCGGCCGGTCACGACATCGGCGCCCCGGAGCCGGAAGAGGGCCGCCACCTCGTCCTCGAAGCGATGCCCGCGCTCGTGGCCTTCGTACCCTCGCAGTCGCCGCTCGGCGTCGCCCACGCGCCGGGCCCGGCGCTCCTCGTCCTCCTCGGCCGCGACACCGCGCAAGCGAGCCAGCTCGCCCTCGATGCGGTCGACCAGCGGTCGCACGGCCGCCGCCTCGTCGGCCCGGCCCACGAGCGACGGGGGCCGCTCGTCCACGAGCTGGCGGACGAAGAAAGGCACGACGACCTCAGCCTCGTCGCGCGCCCGGGTGCCGACCGCCTCGATGGCACGCCGCAGATCGGGGTCGTCCCCGTCGAGCGCCGCGCCCGGCACCATGCTGGCGACCGGGAGGACCCGCACGGGGCGGGCGTGGGGATCACTGGTCAGTCGCCGGGCGAGCGCCTCCCGCACCTGCTGGGCGCCACGCCGGCCCTGCTCGCCCGTGCTGGTCACGAGCACGAGGAGATTGGGCATCTCTGCGACACAGAGGGCAGCCAGCTCGTTCAGCCCCGTGCGGCCGTCGATGATGACGTGGTCGACCTCGCCGCCTGCCTCAAGCTGGGTGAGGATTCGCAGGAACAGCACGAGGCCGGCGCCCCGGTCGGCGTCGAACAGGCTCGCCCAGTCGACCTTGGCGAACCGGGCATCGAACGGCTCCAGCTTCGCGGCCTGCTGGCGGTCGGTATCGAGGACGCCGGGCAGGAGGAACCGGAGCGAGCCGCGGCCACCCACCGGCAGGTCGAGCAGCGAGTCCGCCACGAGCTGCTCGGGGTACGACCCGTCGCGCAGGAACGCCTCGACAATGTCGATCGTGCCCGTGCGCACGGCCTGGTCGAGCGCCTTCAGCGATGGGTTGCGCTGCACGCCGGGCGCCTCGAGGTCGAGGTCCCAGAACACGACCCGCCGGCCTCGCCGGGCGAGCTGGACGGCCGTCTCGAGGGCAAGCTGCGTGCGCCCCACGCCCCCCTTGTAGGAGTAGAAGGAGGTGTTCACCGGCTACGCGCCGGCGCGAGCGCCCGCGACCACTGGGAAGTCGATGACGGGCGCCAACGTGGAGCGATCCTCGATCTGGCGGCGGCGCTCAATGGGCAGCGCGGCCAGCATGTCGAGCACGCCCGGGGGGAAGTCGCGGGACCCCACTCGAGGGGGCGCGGCGGGCGTGCCGATAGCCGCTCGACCCCGCCTGGAGATGGTCACCGTGACCGCCCGCCCCTCTTGACTGCGGTGGACCAGACCGGCGTCGTAGAGGGCCCGCAGGATGTGCGAGACGTGCGACTCGCCGGTGCCCAGGGGCTGCGCCAGCGCGCTCCGGGCCATCGCCCCCATGGGCGCCTGGGCCAGGAGGGCGAGCAGCTGGGCCGGCTTGCCGTCATGGGCTCGCAGGAGGGCGTCGACCCCGGCCCGATCGGATCGCCCGGCCTTGGCTGTCAGATGCTCGCCGAGCAGTTCGAAGCGGGTCGCGGCACGGAGTCGCCCGGCTTCGTCGCCCCGCTCGCCGACCCAGGCCGCGAGATCGTGGAGCGCTTCGGCGGCCTCCAACAAGTCGGCACGAGAGCCATCGGATTCGACGCGGAGGGCATGCTCGGCGACTACCGCGTCGAGCTGGCTCAGCGCCACCTCGAGGCGGCCGTCGACGACCTCCCCGACGAGCTGGCTCAGGCTGAGGTCGAGGAGCGAGGTCAGCGATCGGTTGCCCATGACACTTGATCAATTATCACACTATCCCTTGACCACAGTTGACTACACGGGCACCTCGAAGAGGAACCGCCTCTCGCCCTCGGTGGCGACGGCGAGCGTAGGCCCTCCCGCCACATGCGGTGCCGCGGACTGGCGCACGGCATCGTCCGGCCACGCGTTGCAGACGACGGTCGTGATCCGCCGCTCGCCAAGCGGCCCAATGCGGTCGCGGTGGCGTGCAGTCAGGGGGCTGAGCGAAGGCACGAGGAGCCAGGTCACATAGCCGACCCGCAGGGCTGCTCTGGGCGGCTTGCCGAATAGGTCCTCGTTGATGAGCACGCTCAGGTTGCCCACCGGTGTCGCCAGCACGGCCACCTCGTCGCCCGGCAGGAGCCGCTCCCCATCGAGCTGATCGCCCTGGCCGGTGGCGAATGCGACCAGCTT
>JAHFUQ010000013.1 GCA_023265045.1 Acidimicrobiia bacterium | reverse complement strand
GCGGCCGCGGCGGGCGAGGTCGCCGCCGGGCGGCGGCGGGCCGGGGGCTCCGGCTCGGGCACCAGTGCGGGCTCCGGCTCGACCGGGAGCGCTTGAAGGATCTCCACCGGGTCGGCGACCTCGACGCTCTCGTCGAGCTCGATGCCCTCGGCCGCCAGGCGGTGCCGCACGGTGTCGATGACGTCGGGCGTCAGCTCCACGTGGCGCAGCACCGACATCACGTCATCGATACCCAGGGACTGCTGCACCCGGCCCGTCTCGAGCAGGCGGCCGAAGTCCTCGGCGGGCACACCGACAGGGATCGACAGCTCGACATCCGAAGGGTCCGAGGCCCTGTGTTCGATATGGCTGGGCTCGATGTGGCTTACGTCGATGTCGTCAGTCATGCGCCTTCCCGGTCGACAAGCCAGCGTACCAACCGATCGACGGCAACCCGTTGCGTTCCGGCATCCGAAAGCTCGTCAACGGAGCGCTTGAGCCACGACCTCTCGGTGTTCTCCGCCGGAACCGGACGCAGCCGATCGATCGCAGTGCGCACCAGCGCCGCCAGTCCCTCGTCGACGTCGTTGAGCGGCTCCTCCACCGCCACCCGGCGCAGGAGCGCGGCGGTCACGTCGTCGGCGCCGTCGATCGCCTCGTGCAGGGTCTGTGCACCGGCGAGGGCGTTGTACGCCCGCCGCCCCACACCCGGCGCGAACAGCACCTGATGGAGCCGGTCCGCCACCGCTTCGGGTTGGTGGACAGCGATGCGCAGGACCTCGACCTCGGCTCGCCCGAGCGTCGCCGGCTGCGCCAGCGCGGCCCGCTCAATCGGCTTCGCCCCCGGCCGCAACCGCTCCCGCAGGCGCTCGTGGTCGATCTTGGTCCGCCGCTCGACCTCCATCACGTACTGGTCGCGCACCAGCCCGTTGGGGTGCTCGGCGATGATCGCCAGCGCCGCCTCGGCCGCCTTGGCCCGCCCCTCCGCGGTGTGCAGGTCGGCCGCCCCCAACACCCGTTCCAACCGGAAGGCGAGGAACGGCCGGGCCTCCACCACGGCCCGGTGGAGCGCCTCGGGGTCCCGCCGGGCCAGGTCGGCCGGGTCCTCCCCCGCCGGGAAGGCGGCGACGGCCACGTCGATGTCGTGCTTGCGCTCCCACTCGTACACCCGCTCGGCGGCGGCTTGGCCCGCGGCGTCGGCGTCGTAGGCCAGCACCAACCGGCGGCCGAAGTTCTTGAGCACCTGGACGTGGTCCTCGCCGAAGGCGGTCCCACACGTGGCCACCGCGTGCGCCACCCCGGCGCGTTGCAGGCCGATGACGTCGGTGTACCCCTCGCAGATCACCACCTCCCCGCGCTCGACCATCGCCCCCTTGGCCCAGTTGAGGCCGTACAGCACCCGGCTCTTCTTATAGAGAGGTGTTTCGGGCGAGTTCTTGTACTTGGACTGCGCGTCGCCGGGCAGGGCCCGGCCCCCGATGCCCACCGGCTCGCCCCGGACGTCAAAGATGGGGAACAGCACCCGCCCCCGGAAGCTGTCCTGGGCCCGGCCGCGGGCGTTGACGAACCCCAGCCCGGTGTCGCGCAGCACGTCGTTGGGCAGCCTCAAGGCGCGCGCCAGGGTGTCCCAGCCCTCCGGCGCCCAGCCGAGGCGGTAGGCCCGCACCACCTCGCCGTCGTAGCCCCGCTCGGCCCGCAGGTAGTGGCGGGCGGCGGCCGCGTCGGGCGCCGTCAACAGCCGCTGGTGGTACCACTCGATGGCCCGCTCCAGCGCTTCGCGCAGACCGGCCAGCCGCTTGCGCTCGGCCGACGCCGCCCCGCTCCCCTCGTCGTAGCGCACCTGCAGCCCGGCCCGGGCCGCCAACCGCTCCACCGCCTCGGCGAAATCGAGGTGCTCGAGCTCGCGTACGAAGGTGATGGCGTCCCCGCTGGCCTGGCACCCGAAGCAGTAGTAGACGCCCAGCGCCGGGTTCACCGAGAACGACGGCGACTTCTCGGCGTGGAACGGGCACAGCCCTTGGTACTGCCGGCCCACCCGTTTGAGGGCGATGTGCTCCCCCGCGATCGCAACCAGGTCGGACGCGGCCCGCACCCGGGCGATGTCCTCGGCGACGATTCCCATACCTCTATATATAGGGCTGCTGCTCTCGCCGGCGCAGGATCGCCCACACCGTGGCCGCCCCCCCGAGGCACGCGACGAGCAGCCCGCCGTACATCGCCCGGCTGGTTGGGTCGCCAGGGGTGGGCTCGAGGACCTCGACGAAGGCGCCGCCAGCCATGAGGAGCGCCACCCCGCCCACGGCGACCCACACCCAACGGTTGATCGACATCATGGCCGGGGCGCGCACCGGGGCACGCACGCGGCCGCGCAGCGATCGCATCAGCTTGCGACTCGCTACTGGATCCAGGCGCGGTCCGTCCATCCCCGCCCTGATCAACCGGGCGACGCGGATGAACACCATGGCCCCGATCACGACCCCCACGGCCGCGGCCGCCAGCGGCAGTGCGCCAGCCACCGCCGACTGAGTGACGCCGAACGCGACTTCGCCGATCACCACCACGGCGGCCAGCCCGCCCCCAGCGGCGGCGGTGGCGGCGGCGTTCCGGTGGGGGGCATCGTCGGTCGGATCTGCCTTTGATGCATGGGCGAACAGGGCCACCGCTTGGCGGCGCTTGCCCTGGCGGGACAGGGCCAGCCCGAGGTTGTTGAGGAGGGCCGGGTGCTCAGGCGCGAGCCGGAGGCCGTCCCGGAAGTGGCTTTCGGCGATTCTGTCCTCGTGCCGGGCAAGGGCGACCCGCCCGAGGGCGTTGTGGGCATCGGGGTGCAGGGGCGTCTGCTCCCGGGCCCGCCGGGCGGCTTCCTCGGCTTCCTGCATGTACCCCATCCCCAGCGCCGCGTCGACCAACCGGACATGGGCGTTGACCAGCCCCGGCCGCAGGCGCACCGCGTCCCGGGCCGCGTCGAGGGCGCCGGCCAGGTCTCCCAGCTGTGAGAGGGCCATCGAACGCAGGCGGTGCGCCCACTCGCTCGTCGGGTTGGCGGCGATCGCCGCCTCCGCCTGCCGCAATGCCTCGGTGCCCTCTTTGGCCCCCAGCAGCGCCTGGGCCAGCAGGCACCGGGGCCGCAGCGCACCGGGCTCAGACGCCACCACCCGGCCGAGCAGGGCCGCCGCCTCCGGCCAGCGCCGGAGCGCGATCAGCGCCTCGGCGCGCTCCAGGTCACCCACGGGCTGCCCGCCAGCGCCGGACGCACACCCAGACGAGGAGGGCCGTGAGTCCCAGGAACAGCCCCAGCATGACGCCGTACGCGGCGGGCGACCCGGAGTCGCCCGGGTCTGGGCTCACCAGATTGGCGAGCGCCCCGACCGCCAGGAAGAGCGACAGCGCCGCCGTCGCCAGGAATACCCACCCAGGCACGTTCGGCAGCGTGAGGCGGCGCAGCCACTGCCGGCGCAGGGACCGGATCAGCTCCGGGCTCGCCTTGGGGTCGTCGTGCTGGCGGCGCCGCCGCCGCACGGCGTAGAAGATCGACACGCCCATGAAGGCGAGCAGGCCCACCAGCACCACCGACGCCAGCCAGTCGGGCGCGTTCTGGGTCGCGGGCCGCACGGCGGTGGAGACCACCTGGGCGACGGCCACCGCCCCCACCGCCCAGCCGGCGCCGGCCGCCGTCCTCACCGCGTTGCGGTGGGCCGTCGAGTTGGTCGGGTCGGACTGGGACGAGCTGGCGAAGTAGGCCACCGCTTCGCTCTTGCGGCCTTGCCGTGACAAGGCCAGGCCCAGGTTGTTGAGCAGGCTCGGGTCCTCGGGATCGAGGCGCAGGCCCTCCCGGAAATGCCCCTCGGCCATCCTGTTCTGGCGCCGCGCCAGCGCCACCCGGCCCATGGCGTTGTGGGCGCTCGGGCTCTCCGGCGCCGAGGCGAGCGCCCGCTGGGCCGCCTCCTCCGCTTCCCCGAGACGGCCCGCCGCCACAGCCGCGCCGGTGAACAGGGTGAGGCCGTTGACCAGGTTGGGGGCGAGGCGCACCGCCTCCCGGGCCGCCCCGAGCGCCGCCGTTTTGTGTCCCTGGGCGCTGAATGCCAACGAACGGAGCCGGTGCGGCCACTCGGCGGTGGGATCCAGGGCGATGGCCGCCTCCGCCTGGGCCCGGGCCTCGGAGCTCTTGTCCATGCCGAGCAACGCCTGGGCCAGCAGGCAGCGAGCCCGCAGCGCTCCGGGCTCCGACGCCACCACCCGGCTGAGCACCGCCACCGCCGCCGGCCAGCGCCGCAGCTGGATGAGCGTCTCGGCCTCGGCCAGCGCGGTCACGCCATCCTCAGCTTCTTGAGGTAGGCGATCAGGTCGTCGTAGGTCCCGCTCTCGTTGGCGAACAGGGCGTAGTTGCGGGCCACTTCGAACCACGGCCGGGTGCTGGGCGCGGTCTCGGCTACCGCCCGTTCCAGGTCGGCCATGCCGATGGGCCGGGCGACGCCCGACTCCACCGACGCCTCCAGCGCCGACTCCGCCGCCGCCTCGCACACCAGCCGCAGATCGGCGCCCGAGAACCCGTCGGTCCGTGCCGCCAGGCGGGCCACGTCGACCCCTTCCACGGGGCGGTCCCGCAGGTGCGAGGCGAGGATGGCTCGGCGCGCCTGGTCGTCGGGCGGCAACACCAGCAGCATGCGGTCGAAACGCCCCGGACGGCGCAGGGCAGGGTCGACGTCCCACGGCTGGTTGGTGGCCGCCAGCACGAAGACCCCCTCGTTCTGTTGAGCGATGCCGTCCAGCTCGTTGAGCAGCTGGACGACCACGTTGCGGCCCGCCGAGTGGGTGAGGTTGGACCGCTTCATGCCCAAGGCGTCGACCTCGTCGAGGAACAGGACACACGGGCTGAACCGCCGGGCCGTCTCGAACACCTGGTGCAGGTTGCGCTCGCTCTTGCCCAACCACATGTCCAACACATCGTGCAGGCCGACGGCGAAGAACCGGGCCCCGAGCTCCCCCGCCACGGCGCGGGCCAGGAACGTCTTGCCGCATCCCGGCGGGCCGTACAGCAGCAAGCCGCCCCGCAGCGACTTGCCGAACAGCTTGCGCAGCTCAGGGTTGCGCATGGGCGCCAGGAACGACGTCGTCAGCCGGCGCTTGACCTCCTCGAGCCCGCCCACGTCGGCCAGCGTCAGTTTGGGCGCCTCGACATCGGGGTCCCCGAACACGTCCCGCAGGAAGGCGTCGACCGACTCCTCGTCCTCCAGCTCGGGCCCTTCGGCCGCCACCGGCGCGGGTGCGGCGCCGTCCGCCGCCCCGCCCGCCGCCCTCGTCGCTGCCCGGGCCAGCAGCCGGAGGGCTTCGACGTTCCCCGGGCTGTGGGTGAGCGCCGCCGTGCAGTGCTCGACGGCGCCCGCCGCGTCATCGCCGTCGAGCAGCAGCCCAGCCAGGTGCAGCCGCAAAGCCACGTTTTCGGGCTGGGCGGCCACGGCCGCCTCCAGCGCCGCCAGCACCGCGGGGTCCGTCGCCATGCTCCCATTTTCGGCCATTTCCGCCCGCCTCTAAAGCCGGGAACCGGCGCCGGCGCCACGCTGTTGTAACGGGAGAACGAACCGGACCGACGGAAAGGTCACCATGTCTTTCTTCTCGAAGTACAAGTCCCGGATGCCGACGCCCGAGGAGGCCCTCCCCGGCCGGCCCGAGCGCATGCATGTCCCCGCCCACCATCTCGTCAACGGCGCCCCCCTGGAGCCCCCCTTCCCCGAGGGGTCGGAGACCGCCGTGTTCGGGATGGGTTGTTTCTGGGGCGCCGAGCGCAAGTTCTGGACGGCCGACGGCGTCATCACCACCGCGGTGGGCTACGCCGGCGGCGTCACGCCCAACCCCACCTATGAAGAGGTGTGCAGCGGGCGCACCGGCCACGCCGAGGTCGTGCTCGTCGTGTTCGACCCCACCCGGATCGGCTACGAGGAGCTCCTGCGCATTTTCTGGGAGTCGCACGACCCCACCCAGGGCATGCGCCAGGGCAACGACGCCGGCACCCAGTACCGCTCCGCCATCTACACGACGACCGACGTGCAGCAAAAGATGGCAGAAACGTCCCGTGAGACGTACCAGGAGCGCCTGGCGGCGGCCGGTTTGGGTGAGATCACCACCGAAATCGCCCCGATTACGGCGTTCGGGCACGCAGCCGGCGCCGCCTTTTACTACGCCGAGGGGTACCACCAGCAGTACCTGGCCCGGAACCCGAACGGCTACTGCGGCCTGGGCGGCACCGGCGTGTCGTGCCCAAGCGGCCTCGAACCAAACGACAGTTGAGCAAGTCTTGGCTGTAGTCGGGGGCGCGCCGTGCCGATGGATTTCATATGCGAAAGCACGCTCCCTCCATCCCCCTCGTGGGTCAGCTCCTCTTCGCAGAAGAGGGCGACGGCACGATCACCATCGACTGCCTGCTGACCCGAGAGGGCAGCGGAGCGGCCTCCGTCCCCGTCACCCTGGAGGCCCGGTTCCCGGGTCGCGCCCAGGCCAAGGCGGCCCTCGAGCTGCTCGAAGCGTGGGCGGAACGCACCGCCGACGTCTCCGTCCAGATCCACGAAGGGCCGCGAGGCGCCGAGGTCGAGATCAGCACCGACAGCGGGCGCTTGGTCCTCGAACCCGAAAAGTAGCGAGCGCACCTCCCCGAACAATGCGACGGCCCCGCCCAGCCCGCGGGGCCGCCTCAATCCCAAGAGCCGCTCAGCTCTAGCGTTCGACTACCTATCCCAGGACGCGTACGTTCTGGGCTTCCTCGCCCTTCCGGCCCGGGGCCACGTCGAACTCGACCTTTTGCCCCTGCTCCAGGGTCCGGTAGCCGGCGCCCTGGATGTTCGAAAAGTGGACGAAGACGTCGTTTCCTTGGTCACGGGAGATGAACCCGTAACCCTTCTCCGCGTTGAAAAACTTCACTGTTCCCGTAGCCAACCCTGGCCCTTCTTCCATACTCAAACGAGCGACTCCGTGTTGACCGCTCACGCGAAAGTCTAGGACCAAAGGGCGCCGAGGACGACCCCTAGCTTTGCTATACCCGGCGGAGACTCAGCTGCTGGGTCGAGGCGCCGGCGCCGGACCCCGAGGTTCCGGACGTGCCCGAGCCCTGCGTGCCGCTGCCGCCCATGTTCGGGCAGTTGCCGTTGTGGGGACGGGCGCCCGGCGTGCCCGGCGCGGGCGGGGTCGTCCCGTCCGGAGCGGCAGTGGTGGGCGGGGCCTGGGTGGTGTTGGTCTGCGCCCCCGACGCAGTGGGCCCGAAGATCAGGGCCGCGCCGCCGCCCGCGACAAGTCCAGCGGTCACGGCGAGGGAGGCGAGGAGGCGGTTCTTGCTCATGAATAACATTTCCTTCCGGTGGGTTCTGGCGGTAGCTGACCCCGTCACTGTGCGGTCGCCACCTGGGAGGAAGCTGGACGCCCCCGAAGAACCAGCGCACAATTCGCTCAGAACCGGGTCGCTCAGAAGCGGGTCGCTCAGAAGCGGGTCGCTCAGAAGCGGGCCCGGCCCTCCTCGACCACCACGCCCTCCGCCGCGAGCCGCGCCGCCTGGCCCGCGGGATCCGGCACCGCCAGCCGCCCGTCGGCTCGCACCACCCGCCACCACGGCAGGCCGCCGCCGTGCCGGGAGAGGAACCGCCCCACGGCGCGGGCCCGTCCCGGGTACCCGGCCTCGGCCGCCACCCAGCCGTAGGAGACCACCTGCCCCTCAGCCAGCCCCAGCAGGACGTCGGCCACCGCGTCCTCGAACACCACGGTCCACCGATCTACCATGTTCCTCGGCGCGCGGGTGGTTCCGGTCCCGCTCATGACAAGGGAGGCTTGCTTGCACGCGTTCGGCGGCGTCCAGAGCATCGCGGTCACGCTCAGCGAGCACGTCCACCTCAACGTGGACATCGCCGTCCCCTCGCCCGCCGAGGGCGTCGTGCTGTTCGTTTCCCGCGACCCCCGCAACCACCGGGTCGCCGAGGAGCTACGGGCCGCGGGCCTCGCCACCGTCCTGGTACACCTGCTGACGCCCGAGGAAGAGCTCGTCGACGCCCTCACCGGGGAGCGGCGCTTCGACATCGAACTGCTCTCGGCCCGGATCGTGGCGCTGATCGACTGGGTTGAGACTCACTCCCCCACCGCCGGGCTCGCGATCGGCCTGTTCGGCGTCGGCGCCGGCGCGGCCGCCGCCCTCGTCGCCGCCGTCGACCAGCCCCAAGCCGTGCGGGCCATCGTCGCCGCCGGGGGCCGGCCTGACCTCGCCGGCCGCGCCCTGCGCTGGGTCGAGCAGCCCACCCTGTTCATCGTCGCCGAGAATGACGAGCGCGGTATCGACCTCAGCCGCCGCGGCATGCACGAGATGCCCGGCGACCCTCGCCTCGAGCTCGTGCCCGACGCCGTCGAGGCTGTCGCCGCTCTGGCCCACGGCTGGTTCGTCGAGCACCTGCGGCCAGAAAACCGTCCCCTGAGCGGCCCGTAGCGGCTCCCGGCGAGGGCTCCGGCTCACCACTGACGACAACGGCCGTCCCGCCTGCCCGTTCCACAACCGCCGGCGATACCAGCGCCCGAGCCGCCCTCGGTCAGGCGGTTACGCAGGGTTGGTTGAAGGTGTGGAACTGGTTCCCCGCCCACGTGTTGCCGCCCGACGACCGGCTCTGGTCGTAGAGGTCGAACCCAGGCGTCGGTGCGGGCCCGGCGTCGTTGAAGAGGGCCGGGTTTTTCGTGGGGCCTCCGGTGCTGCCGACTACCTCCCGAGATCTCACCTTCCGGCGGGGTGACAACCGCAGAACCGACCTCAACGGGGATACGCAGGGCCAACGTGGTGGCGGCCTTGTCGATCGCGGTGGACATCGGGATGGGCCAGTCCCTCGAGCAGGGATTGCGCACGTGCCTGGTGGCGGTCCAGCTGGCCGATGCAGCCGGGCTCGACGCCAACAACGACCTGCCCGCCGTCTTCCACCTGGCGCTGCTGCGCCACGTCGGGTGCACCGCGGAGTCCGACCGGGCGGCCGCCTTCCTGGGCGATGAGACCCCGACCTGGCGGCCACGTTCCTCGACCACGGCCGACACCCTCCTGGCCGGCCTCGACGGCGAGTCGGTGTGGGACGAGGTGCTGGCCGCCGTGCCCGGGGACCAGCCCGTCCTGACCGACGACCAGCTCGACGACGCGTGCCGGGCCATGGCCGACTTCGCCGACCAGAAGTCCCACGCCGCGGGCCGCCACCTCAAACTGCCGCCCCCGGACGGGCGCACCCTCCGGCAGGCCGGCCTCGTGCACGACCTCGGGCGGGTGGGCGTCTCCGCCGCCGGGTGGGGCAAGCCCGGGCCGCTGACCCGGGACGAATGGGAGAAGGTGCGCCTGCACGCCTACCACACCGAGCGGGCGCTGGCCCGGCCGCCGGCAGCGCGAGCGACCCGGCGGGCTGACCGACCGCGAGGTCGAGGTCTTGCGGGTGCTCGCCGACGGCAAGTCAATCCGCCAGATCGCCGGCGTTCTCAACGTGGCCCCCAAGACGGTGGACGCCCCCTCCAGCACATCTACACCAAGCTGGGCGTGTCGACCCGGGCCGGCGCCGCCCTGTTCGGCTGCGGCACGGGCTGGTCGGCGCACCGCGACCTGAAGTCCGCGCGGGCCGGGTCGTTCAGAGGCGCTTAGGGTTCGGTTGCGGGCGGGAAGGCAGGCGGCGTCCTCCCGCCTCCGCCCTCACCAGCCGAGCGGCCCCGGGCCGACATGGCCAGCACCGCCACGCCGGCCACGACCAGCCCGATGGCGAGGCCGAGGAAGACCGACGAGCCCTTGACGTCCGACGCCTTGGCCACCGCCCGCTCGCTGTGGATGACCGTCGCCATGTACACGTCCTCGGTGGGCAGCTCGTACGATCCGTTGCGGGAGTCCGACCACGAGATGTACGCCTCCTCGTTGGTCGACGCCACCCCCACCGGGCCTCGGAGGTCGTACAAGGGGTTCAGGGCCAACCCCTCCCATTGGTTCATACTTCGGTCGCTGACGCGGGAGTTGGGGGCCCACGTCTTCCCGCCGTCGCTCGACGACGTGTAGAAGATGTCAAAGCAGGTCTCGTCCCGCCGGGTGGTGTTCCCGTTGCCGGAGGAATTGTACAAACCGTCGGTGCGGAAGTCCCACCAAGCGACGTCGATGCGGCCATTCGGCGCCACGGAGACGCCCGGGGCCAACTGGTCGTAATTGGGTTTATGGGGCGAATTGACGTCGTCGTTCAGTTGCTGGCGCTTGGCCCACGTCGTGCCGCCGTCGGTCGAGCTCATAAACCAGATGTTGCGGTCGTCGCGAGGTCCGGGCGGGCCGCTGTCGCTCTGCTCCCACACCACATAGACGGCGCCCGTCTTGTGGTCGATCGCGGCCTCGGGCGTCGTGAGGCACGGCACGCAGATGATGCCGCTGGAGTCGACCACCGACGCCTTCCATGTCTTGCCGCCGTCGGTCGACTTGGACATCAGCAGCCGGGCGCCGGCGCCGGGCTGGCCGGCGACAGGCGGGTTGACGGTTGTCGGGGTGGGCACCCACGTGGGGGCGTTCGGCGCCGATGATGACGGCTTGCAGGTGTTGGCCGGCGGCGGCGGGACGGGGAGCTGGGCTTGTGCGGGGCCCGCCACCGTCGACAGGGGCGGCCGCTCCTTGGTGAAGGCGTAGATCGTCCCGTCGTCGGCGATGGCCATGCCCGGCTGGTCAGACCCCTTCACGTCGGTCAGCGGGAACGACTTCTCCATGACGTCGGTCAGCGGCCCGAAGGTCACCCCGCCGTCGTTCGACACCGCCACCATGGTGCGCTCCGACACCTGGGCTACGGGCATGAACGCGCCCTGGCGGCGGAAGCCGACCGTCAGCAGCTTGGGGTTGTTCGCCGACACGGCCAGGCGCACGTACCCGAAACGCTCGAAGTCACGCGCCGTCGTGCCGTCGGGCTTGGGGAAGTCCCGCTCCTCGGACTTTTTCACGACCGTGTACTGCCAGGTCTTGCCCAAGTCGCTGCTGCGGGCCACGAACGGGTCGTTGGGCCCGCTGCTGGTGGCGGTGGCGGCCGCCGTCCCGGCGATGTACAGCGTGCCATCGATACCGAACTTGGCCGCGAAAAACGCACCGAAATTCGGGCGCACGCAGTTCTTGTAACCGGGCGGGATGATGGCGGCTGAATTCTTGGCCCAGGTCCGACCCCGGTCCCGGCTAATATACGTATAGCAGGTTGCAGTATTGAACTCTGGCGTGGCGATCACCAGCACGTTGGGGTCACGCGGATCGGCCAGCATTTGCGGCTCGGTCCACATCCGCCCCGGCGTCACGTCCTGGTCGACTTGGATGCTGGGCGTGACGATGGCGGCCGGCGGCCCCGCCTGTTGGGCGAACGCCGGCGCCACTGCCGCCACAACGACCCCGCACGCGAACACTACGAGAACGCCACGTCGACGCATCAGTCGCTCCCCCCGGTCGGACCTACCCGGGAAGCTAGTGCTCAGGCGGGATGCGGCGCCCGTCTCACAGAAGGCTCCCAACCGGTGGTCATGGCGCTGCCAGGTTGGGCTGGGCTCCTTGAGCCATGACCACACCCCGCAACCGTCCCCTGCACGCGCCGGCCGAACTGGCCGAGCGGGCCCTGTTCGAGGTCAAGCGGGTCATCGTCGGCCAGGACCGCATGATCGAGCGGGTGATGGTGTGCCTGCTCGCCCGGGGCCACTGCCTCCTCGAAGGCGGGCCCGGCCTGGCCAAGACCCTGACCGTCGAGACCCTCGCCAAGGTCGTCGGCGGCACGTTCACGCCCCGCACGCGCCGCGGGAACGCACACGTTGACGGCGACGTGCGCGCCGTTCGTCATTGCGGCCGTCGCCGCGCCACGGCCCATCCTCGCCTACACGGCGTACTGTTCGGCCAGCTTGAGTAGCACGCTCGCAACCGAGGCATAGCCATCGCCACCGCCGGGGCAATGTGCATCGGGCTCGTGGTGGGGTGGATCACCCACCGCACGCTGCGGCGGAAGGAGGGCGCCGCCGCCTTGCCGGACATCGCGACCATCATCGACGCGGACGGCGGCGCCGCCGTCACGGCCCTCTTCGACGACAAGCGGCTGTTCGGCGCTTATCGATCGGGCTCGCCATCGGGTTCGTCGCCTACTTCGTCGTGGCCCTCGTCCTCCACGGAAAAGAGTCCGCCAAACGCCTGGATGGGCGACTGACCGCCGCCACCGCTACGGCTACGGCTCGCGGCCGATGAAGGCGATGAGCCGGGTCTGCTCGTCGGCGTCGTCGGGCACCGGCACCCGGGGGCCGTACTGCCCCGAGGAGCGCAGGACCTCGTCGTAGGGCTCGATGCCTTCGAGCATCCGGTGCACCTCGTCGGGGTCGAGCGCCTCGTCGAGGCCGGCGGCGCGGGCCAGGTCCCACGTATGGAGGAAGACGTCGCTGGTGCAGATCATGTCGACCGTCTGCTCGAAGGTCATGGGGCCCATGGGGGTGTCCTCGATCCGGGTGGCGACCTCAGGGTCGTCCAGGGCGGCCTGCATGGCGGCGTCCACCGCGGCCCACGCACCGGCGGGGTCGTCGTCCACCGAGGGACGGTCGGGGTCGGCGATCCCCCAGCGGTCGAAGAAGCAGTCGGTCAGCCACTCGACGAGGTGCCGCACGACGTCGCGCGCCACCCATCCTTCGCACGGCGCCGGGTTTTCCCACGCGTCGGCTGGCGCCTCCTGCACCCGGGCCGTGAACTGCGCCGCCACCCGGCGGTAGTGGTCGGAGATCGCGGTCATGGCGACTGGGACGTCCACCGCGAGCGAAACTCATCGGCGTCATGGCATCCCGCTGGCGCGCCCTGGGCCGCAACCTCGCCGCCCTGAGCCGGGGCCAGGACCTCGTGACCCGGGCCGAGACGGCCCAGCACGCGCTCGCGGCCGAGCGGCGCCGGGGCGAGGCGGTCTGCCGGGCGCTCGTCGACCGCCATTGCGACGGATGGGAGCTGCCCCCGCCGCCGCTGCGCCGGCGCGTCGGAGCGGACGACACGCCCCTCGAGTTCTGGGCCAAGGGCATCGCGTCCTCCGGGGCCGTCCTCGACGTGTTCGGCCCCGCCCCCGACTCGCCGGTGCTCGACTGGGGCTGCGGGAGCGGGCGCACGAGGCTGTGGCTGCAACCCCACGCCGCCTGGCGCACCCACTACTACGGCTGCGACGTCGACGCCGACGCCGTGGCCTGGCTGGCGCAGCGGGGCGTCGAGCACGTCGCGGTGTGCGACGAGCAACCCCCGCTCCCCTACCCGGACGGCTTGTTCGCCGGCCTCTTCGCCTTCTCCGTCCTCACCCACATCTCACCCGAACACCACCGGGCATGGTACGAGGAGGTCCGCCGCGTCCTGCGCCCCGGGGGCGTCGCCTTCGTCACGACCCTGGGCGAGTGGGCCCTGGCCCGGGCTTCGGTCCCAGGTCAGGACCACTACCGCCGCCATGGGTGGGTCTTCGAGGCCGACGCCCGTCCCGGCTGCAGCCACCACCTCAGCGCCGTCACCGAAGCGTTCACCCGCACCGCCGTCGACGGCCTCCTCGCGGTCGGGGGCTACGACGAGCGCGGCTACCTCGAGCACCAGGACGCGTGGCGGCTCCGACGCCCCTAGTTGGTGCAGTCGGACCCCGCGTACCAGGCGAAGCGCGCGCTGCACGGGTCCGCGGTTTCCATCTTGTCCTTGGAGGTCAGCGCGTGGGCGCCGTCGACCCCGACACCCACGAACACCGCGCTCACCAGCGCGATGGCCGCCAGACCGCGACGGATGAGAGACATGGTTCCTCCTCGATCCCGGGCGCTCGTGCCGCGCCCGGCGACCCCGTATACGGCGGCCAGGCGCCGAAGGTTCAACCTAGACTTGCCCCGAGGGCAGCCAGGAAGGATCACCTCATGGACGTGAGTCGAAGAAGGTTCCTGGCAGCGTTCCTGGGCGTCATCGTGGCCCTGACCGCGTGCTCGGGCGGCGGTGGCAGTGGCGGGGGCGGCGGCGAGGACGCCACCGAGGGCGCGCTGACCAATGGCGAGCGGCTCGTGAGCTTCAGGGGCGCGGGCGGCCTGAACCTGGCGGGCACCCTCGGCGTGCCCGAGCAGGCCACCGGCCCGGCGCCGGGCGTGCTCATCCTGTCCAGCCTGGCCAGCAACGTCGACCACGACGGGTTCCAGACCGCCACCGACCCCGACAAGCTGTACCTGGACCTGAGCAAGGCCCTCAACGCGGCTGGCATGGTCACCCTCCGCTACGACCGTCGCGGCGTTGGAGCGAGCAAGCTCGAGTCGGGCAGCAAGCTGCCCACCTACGACCAACTGGTGGGCGACGCCCGAGGGGCGCTCATCTACCTCGCCCAACGCCGCGAGGTGGGCTCGGCCGGCGTCGCCGTTCTCGGCCACGACGTGGGCGGATGGATGGCGATGCAGCTCGCCGCCACCGACACCAAGGTGAAGGCCGTGACCCTCCTGTCGACCCCCGGCCGGCCGCTGGTCGACGTGCTCGCCGACGGGTTCAAGGCGACGTACGGGGCGGCGTCGGCCGACCGGTTCCGGGCCACCGTCGCCGGCTTCCTGGCGAGCGGCAAGCTGCCGGGGCCCGACGCCATCGCCCCGGAGCACCAGGGCGTGCTGGCCCAGGGCTACGGTGACATCCTCAAGGGCGAGTTCTCGGCGTCCCCGGTGGCCGACGCGGGCAAGGTGAAGGTTCCCACCCAGGTCATCTACGGGATGCAGGCGACCACCGTCACCAAGGTGGACGCCGACATCCTGGCCAAGGCCATCGGCCCCACCGCCCAGGTCGTGCCCTACGAGGGCGGCACCAACCTCAAGCCCGTCCTGCCCGACGGCAAGCCCCCCGTCTTCGACCCCCTCGACGAGTCGACCCACGTCTTCGGCGCCCGGCCCATCGTGTCGGTCGACCGCGACGCGGCGACCCTCGCCAAGATCTCTTCCTTCCTCCTCAGCTCGGCGCGAGGCGCCAAGGGCTGAGGTCCCCGCGGGCCGCGGCGAGCGGGCGACTGGAGTCGGTCAGAAACGCCGACTCGCAGGGGGCAGCATGAAGACGATCACCGGTGGCGCGAATGGGTTGGCCGCCGCCGCCGCCCTCGTGGTGGTGCTCGGCGCCGCCCCGGCGACCGCGGCCGGGATCCCAACCGGGACCTGACCGACTCGGGCGGGGCTGTGCCCCGACCCAGCCTCGAAAGCTGAGGCAAATAGCCCCCGAAAAAGGGGGCGATCTGCCTCCAAGTTGGCACGCCCGCGAGGCGCCCGCCCGCGCCGGTCGGCGCCTCGGGCGGTTCTGCTGCGGGTTCACCACCGCGGAGGTGGTCAACCCGCAGAAGGACGCCGCATGGGCTCGCCGCCTACCGTTACGGGCGTCATGGGCCCGGACGACGCTCGCGCCGCGGCGCGCGCCCGGTTGGTTGCCGCCGGGCTCGGCCACCACGCCGATGCCCTCATCGCGCGCGGCCTGCCCTCCATCCGCCTCCGATCGCAGCCCGCGGCCGAGCCGCGCACGCCGCGATACCGGTTGCCCGCACCGGTCGACGGGCTGCCCGGCCCGGCGGTCGCTATCGCCAGCAGCGGCTACCACTACCTGGCCCTGCTCGCCAACGGATCGGTGGCGGCCTGGGGCGAGAACGCGGCCGGCCAGCTGGGCGACGGCACACGCGCCAACCGGCGGGCGCCGGTGGTGGTCGACGGGGTGGCGGGCGCGACCGCCATCGCCGCCGGCGGGGAGACCAGCCTGGCGCTCCTCGAGGACGGGTCGGTGGTCGGGTGGGGCTCGAACCGGTACGGGGAGCTCGGCGGCGGCGTGGGTCCCGACCGGCTCCGCCCGGGTCCCGTTCCCGGGCTCGAACGCGACGTCGTCGCGCTGGCGGGGGGACCGCCGACGCGCGTCGTGACCCGCGACGGGAAGGCATGGGCCCTGGGTCTCGGCGCCGGCGACGAGGGTGGCATCGCCGGCATCCTGGCCGCGCCCGTACTCGTCGCCATCCCCGCGCCCGGCCTGCGCCTCGGCGGGTGGGGCAACCGCATCGCCGTGCTCGCCGACGGGACCGTCGCCCGGTGGCCCGGCTACACGATGGGCAGCGTCGCGCCGCCACGCCTCCCCGGCCTTGACGGGATCGTGGCCGTCGCGGGCGGCGCCGCCCTCACCGAGGGCGGCTCGGTTGTCACATGGAACACCGAGACGCCGGCGGTCCTCCCGGGGCTCGACCACGTCGTCGCCCTGACCGCCGGCCCGTACTGCACGTTCGCCCTGAAACAGGACGGCACGGTGTGGGCCTGGGGCTCGGGCTCCGGCGGCCAACTCGGCGACGGCGCCGACCACCACCACGACGTCCCTGTCCCCGTACCCGGTGTGGGCGAGGACGTCGTCGCCATCGCCAGCCAGCTCGCCCTCAAGTCGGACGGGTCGGTGTGGGCGTGGGGCGGCGTCGCGCCGGCCGACGACGAGGGCGCCGATACCTGGCTACCGATCGGCGCCTCCAAGCTGGGCGGCCGCCCCGACGCTCCGAAGGGGTTCGCCTGGCCCGCCTACGACGGGCGGCCGCTGAGCTTCGTGGCTCAGGTGAACCTGCCCGACGTATCACCTCTCGACGAGGACCGCCTTCTTCCGCCCACCGGACTGCTGTCGTTCTTCTACGACGAGCTGCCGAACCCCCCCGGGTCGATCGTCTGGAGCGTCCGCGTGTGGGACAGCGACGCCGCCCTCGTGCGCGCCGCCCTTCCCCACGAGCTCGGCGACGGGTGGCGTCACGTGGCCGTCCCGCTCGTCCCCGAAGCCGAGTTCAGCCTCTTCCCGTTCGCCCCCGAGTCGTTCACCCTGGACGAAATCGAGGCCTATCTGTACGAGGCCCTTCCCCAGCACGAGAAGCTCCACCGCATGCTCGGCCACCCGGACCTCATCCAGAACACCCCTGAACCCGGTGTGGACGCCCTACTCCTCCAAGTCGACCTCTATGACGAGGCCGCGTTCCCCGGATCAGCCGGTCGTCTCTATTTCCTCATCTCCGACGACGACCTCAGGCAGCGCCGGTTCGACCAGGTCTGGTGCGACTACGAGTGCGACTGAGCGCGCGCCCAGCCGCTAGGAGAAGGCGGCCGCCGTCTGCTCGGTGTCCTCGGCCGTGCGCACGAACACGACCTTGCCCTCGGCGAATCGCCACCAGTGCAGCATGTGCAGCGACGCGCTCTTGCCCGTCGCCCGGACGGTGATAGCCCACCGGAGGGCGACCATGACGTCGGTCTCGTTGGACGTGAACGACAGCGGCGCGAACTCGGTGACCTCGACGTTCGACCCGATCTCCTTGAAGAAGCGGGGCACGTCGCCCTTGCCCCGGTAGCTGCCGTACCAAGGAACGGTCGGGTTGGGCGTCTCCGTCACGGAGATCCACTCCACTTCATCGGCCACGTCGACGAGGACGGCGTCCATGTCGCCTCGCCCGAAGGCCTCGTACATGCTCCGGATGACTTCGATCTTGGGGTCGGTCAGGGTCTGTGTGTGTTCGTTCATGGTCGCCAGCATGAGCCGACCGGGGCAGCCGCCGCATGGGGAATACACCCCATCTACGGTGGCGACGTGCGCGCTCCCGTCACCAAGGTCGAGATCGCCGCCCTCCTGGCCGTGGCGCAGGACCACGCCTTCGGACAACCGCCGGGCGCCCAGCTCCGGGCCACGGCGCTCGCCCAGCATCTGGCCACGGCCGCGGGCGCCGAGGCCCCGGAACGGGCCACGACGTGGTGGACCTCGGCGCTTCGCTTCCTGGGCTGCACCGGCCACGCCTTCGACACCGCCGTCGTTTTCGGCGACGAGATCGAGCTGCGGGCCCAGTCCCTGCAAGCCGACTTCGCCAACCCGTTCGACGTCATGCGGCTCATGGTCACTCACGCGGGACCGGGCCAGTCCGGGCCGAGTCGCCTCCGCTCGGTGCTCGCCGTGCTCGCGGGCGGCAAGAAGGCCGCCGAGGTCAACTTTCGCTCCGCGTGCGAGGTCGCCGACGCCTTCGCCAAGCGGCTCCATCTCGACGAGCCAGTGCGCGCCGCGCTGGGCGCGACCTTCGAACGCTGGAACGGCCGCGGCCTGCCCCTCGGCCTCAAAGGCGTCGCCATTCCCCGTCCGATGCGCATCGCCCATCTCAGCCAGGAGCTGGAGGTGCTCGCCCGCATCGAGGGGATCGATCGCGCCCTCGAGATCGTCAAGTCCCGGCGCGCCAAGGCCTATGACCCCGACCTCGCCGACCTCGTGCTCAGCGGCGCCCGCCAGTGGTGGGAGCAGGTGGAGCCGGCCGACTCGTGGGACGCCGCCCTCGCGGTCGCCCCTCCCGCACCGCCCCTCGACGACGCTGAAGCGCTCGAGACGCTGGTCGTCCTGGCCGACTTCGCCGACCTCAAGTCACCCTGGACGAGCGGCCACTCGCGCGCCGTCGCCGCCCTCGCCCGGGACGCGTGCGGGCCGGCCGCCGAGCAGGCGGCGCTGGTGCACGACCTCGGCCGGGTCTCCGTTCCGAACACGATCTGGGACAAGCCCGGGCCGCTCACGCGCGACGAGCGCGACCGCGCCGAGACGCACGCCCTGGTGACCGACCAGCTTCTCCGGCGGGTGCCCTTCACCTCGACGCTCGCAGGAACGGCATGCGCCGCCTACGAGCGCATCGACGGCTCCGGCTACCACCGCCGGCTGACCGGCGCCCACCTCGACGAGAGCCAGCGGGTATTGGCCGCGGCCGACTGCTACCAGGCCATGCGCTCCGACCGCCCCCACCGCCCTGCCCGCGCGGGGGAAGAAGCGGCCGCGGAGCTGCGGGGGATGAGCGCCGCCGGCCGCCTCGACGGCGAGGCCGTCGAGCGGATCCTCGCGGCCGCCGGCCACCGCCGCTCGGCCCGACCCCCGCTGCCCGCGGGGCTCACCGCCCGCGAGGCGGAGGTGCTCCGGCTCCTCACCCTGGGCCTCACCACCAAGCAGGTCGCCGACCGGCTCGTGATCGCGCCCAAGACCGCCGACCACCACGTGCAGCACATCTACACCAAGATCGGCGTCTCGACCCGCGGCGCCGCCGCCCTCTTCGCCATCGAACAGGGCATCCTCGCCGCCGACGTTTGAGCGTGCCGTCGGACCAGGCCCCTCTCGCAGCCGGATTAGGGTCCCGCCGTTGTCGACGGACCGGCGCTCAATGCCCTTCTGGCTTCACCAAGCGCTCGAATACGCGCTCGGCGCGGGACTGGCCCTGGCCGCCGTGGGGATGCCCGGCTCGGGCCCCATCGTGCTCGCCGGCGCCGTGCTGATCGTTGCCGGCGCCGCGCTCACCGACGGCCCCCTGGGCGGGTGGTCGCTCCTCGGGCGCGCCGCCCATCGGGCGCTGGACCATGCCCTCGTCCTGGGTTTTGCCGCCGCGCCGCTCCTGCTCGGTCGCCACGATCCGAGCCTGTGGATCCTCGCCGAGTGCTCAGCCGCGGCCCTGGCGGTGCTGTCAAAAGCAACCGTGTACGCAAAGCGGCCGCCAGCGGCAGAGTCCGATGCCGACCAGGAGGGTACCCCCGGCGCCGCCCGCCGCGCCGGCGTTCTCGCGGGCCAGTTGGCAAGGAACGGGCCACGAGCAGTGGGGCGGGTGATCGGCCGCCGCCGGACGACGCGCCCTCGCTGAGGCGCCCGGCGGCCCACTTCGGCCAACGTCGGCCCACGTCGGCCCACGTACGCTCACATCACCGGCGCCGCTCGCGGACATGGCATCGATGCAACCTCGGCGGCCCGTGCCAGCTCCCGACCTCCTGCCTGAAAGGGCACGCCAGGTCGCCCAAAGGGCTGCCCCCGCAGCCTTCAACCGGCGTTGGTGGCGAGCAAGGCTAGACGGGTGGCGGAGACGCGACGCACGGCTGAGGCCGAGCCGGTCGCCGGCGCCGGCTCGTCGGTGGCTGCGGCGGCGCCGGCTCGCGAGGAAACACCCGCCCCCGCCAGCGGCAACGCCGCGCCAGGAGCCGATCGAATGACGGCGGCAGGGGTGATGAGCCTGCAGGCCAGCGCCGGCAACGGGGCGGTCGCGGCGCTGCTCGCCAAGCGGCGTTCCGCCGCCGCCACCGCCAGGCAGTACCTCGAGACCCTGGGTGAAGACGAGACCGCCAGCGCCGAGAGCGAAGGCGACGCGAAGGCGAAACCCGCCGGCGCCGGAGAGGCTCCTCCCCCGCCGGGCGACGGGACCGGCGGCGGCGAAGGGACCGGTGACGCGGGCGAGGGCTCGCCCGGCGGCGAGGGGGCGAGCACCGGCCTGCGGGACATGCTCGATGCCCTTGCCACCGTGAGGAACTCGCTCGTGGCGCCTCCCCTACCTGCCGCTGGCGCCGCGGGCGACGTCAAGGCCGACGGTCGCCGGCCGCTCGCCCCTGGCGCGCCGGGGTTGCCGAGGCTGGGCGGCATGGCGATGACCGCCCTGAACGGCCTGGCCGAATCCCCGCCGCCGATGGCGCTGGCGCCCACCGCGCCGCCGGCGCCTCAGGCGGTGACCGCGCCGTCCGACACCTCGATGCAGCCCGGGGCGCCGCCCACGGCGCCTCCGGCGCCGCAGCCGGCGACCGCACCGTCGGACACCTCCGTCCGAACCGACCTTCCGCCCACCGAGTCCGCGACGCCGCCCATAGCCACCCAGCCGGCGACGCCCGAGCAGCCGCAGGGTCTTTTCGGGCTGTCCACCCTGGTGGCGCCGCAGCGGGGCGTGGAGGGGCCGGAGCCGCCGCCCCCGCCGCCCGCCGTGCACAAGCCGCCGCCCGAGCCGGCGGAGCACCCGGCCCCGGCGATGGTCGAGGCGACCAAGGCGCTGAAACCGCCCAAACCAAGCGGCCACAAGGGCGGCGGCGGAGCCCACAAGGGAGGAGGCGGCGCCCCGAAGGTCGCCAAGCCGTCCATCGGTGACCCGTCCCTGTCGAAGTGGAAGGCGGCCACGGGCTCGGCCGTGGGCGCGGTGGCGCCACCCGACATGTCCGACGTGAAGGCGGGCGCGGAGAAGCTCGCCACGACCGCCGACGAGCAGGACGCCAAGCGCCAGGCCGAGAAGAAGGACTTCGACCAGGACGCCAAGGCCGCCGTCAAGCCCGCGCCCGAGCCCGACGCGCCCGAGCCCTTCGACACCGCCCCGGCCAAGGAGGCCGTGCGCTCGGTCGAGTCCGTCGGCGAGTTCCGGCTGCCCGACCAGAGCCTGCCCCGATCCGAACCGCCGCCCGCCGAGCTCACCGCCATCGCCCAAGCCTCCGTCCCGCCGACCCAGCCGATGCCAACCGACGCCCGCCCCGCGGAAGGCACCAAGGCGACCGACGACCAGAAGGTTCGCATGGACCCGGCCGCCGACGCCATGGCCCAGAAGCTGGCCGACATCGACAAGGCGCCCAAGCCCGGCGAGGCGGCGCCGATCACGTTCCACGACAAGGGGCCGGCGTCGCTCAGCCCGCTCAGCCCCGAGAAGGCCGACGCCGTCGGCGACGTGATCGCCCGCATGATCGCTCAGGCCGACCAGCACGCCAAGCGCATCTCTTCGGGCGCCAAGGCCAAGCTCGCCGGGGGCAAGTCGATCTCCGCCCTCGAATCCCTGGCCAAGACCGACGAGGGCTCGCTCAAGGACGAGATTGTCACCGAGCTCAAGGGCATCGGCATGTCGGCGGGCGCCACCGAGGAGGAGTTGAACGCCAAGGTCGCGACGATCGACGCGGCAACCAAGAAGGAGGGCGAGACCGCCCACCAAGACGTGGAGAAGGCGGGCGCCACCGGCACGGCCAAGGTCGAAAAGCGCGGCGGCGAGGCCACCGCAGGCATCGCCGGCGCGTCGGAGACCGTCAAGGAGGAGATCGAGGCCAAGGAGATCACCGCCCAGGGCTCACCCGATCCGGCGAAGGTCGACGCCAAGCGCGACGAGTTCATCGGCAAGGTCGAGTCGGTGGTCTCGGCCGGCACGTCCCGGCTGAAGGCGGTGGCCGACAAGCGCGGCCAGGACATCGACGCCGCCGCCCAGGCCCAGAAGTCGCACTACCAGTCCGAGGGCCAGAAGCTGCGCGACGCCCTCCGCCGCCACTACGACAAGGGCGACGACGCCAGCCGCACGACGGCGATGGTCGAGAGCCGCAAGGCGACCGATTGGGCGGACAAGCAGATCAAGTCCGTGGACGACAAGGCCGCCGAGCTCAAGGACAGGGCAAACGAGCTCGTGAAACAGGCAACCACGCGGTTGCGGGAGCAAGGCGATAAGGCCAAGGAGTCGATCCGCGACTGGGCGGCCGGCGCGCAGGGAAAGCAGCGGGGCTGGTGGGACCGGCTCTGGGACATGTTCAAGGACTGGGGCTCCCAGGCGAAGGCCGACAACAGCGCGTGGGAGCAGCAGCGCAACGCCGAGAGCCGCGACGCCATCGTCTCCGACATGCAGCTCCTGACCGACGTCCGGACTGCCATCGACCAGGGCAACCAGGCCGCCATCGAGGAGAAGCTCAAGGGGCTCGACGCGACCCAGCGCGAGCTGGTGATGGCCTACATCAAGGGCGGCGGCCAGAACGGCATCGGGTTCGTGGGGATGATGGCCGTCGGCCGGCTCATCAGCCGCCGGGTGCCCGAGCTGGTCACGAAGTGGGAGGACCGGGCCGTCGCCGACTGGCCCTGGCTGGACCTCAACCTGCTCGCCCAGGCCAGGAACCCCGGGTTCAACGCCAGCGCCATCGGCAACCAGGTGCGCGGCGCGGTGGCCGTGGCGGGGACGGACGAGGCGAAGCTGTTCTCGGCCCTCGGCCAGGCCAAGAGCAAGGTCGAGCGCGCGGCCCTCGACAAGTTCTACCTGGAGACGTTCAAGACCACGATCCAGGCCGACGTCAAGAGCGACACCGAAGGCCTGTTCGGGGATTCGGACGAGTGGAAGCGCGCCCAGGCCCTCCTCGAGGGGAAGGGCGACGAGGCCGACGCGGCCGCCATCCACGACGCCATCTCGGGCTGGGGCACCAACGAGAAGGCCATCAACGACGCGTTGCGGGGCAAGTCCGACGCCGAACGGCGCGCCATCATCAAGGCGTACAAGGACAAGTACGGCGTCGACCTGGTCGAAGACCTCAAAGGCGACATGGAGGGCGCCGAGCTCGACGTCGCCACGTCGCTGCTGGCCGGCGACGAGGACGCGGCGACCGCGGCCGAGCTCGAAAACGCCATGGCCGGGGCGGGGACCGACGAGGCCGCCATCACCAAGGCGTACGAGCGCATCCGGGAGGAGACCGAGGCCAAGGCGCGAGCCAAGGGCATGTCCGCCGCCGAGGTGCAGGCCGAGGTGGAGCGGCGCAACGCCCAGGTCCGCCAGATCTTCAACGAGAAATACGGCAAGAACTGGACGGGCGAAGGCAAGGACCCCCTCGCCGCGGCCATGGGCGAAGAGCTGGGCGGCGCCGAGCACTCGCTGGGCGAGGCGCTGGCGGCGGGCAACCAGACCGACATCGACGCGGCCAAGGCCCGCGTCGAGCACGAGTCGGCCTACACCGACGACACGAAGATCGAGGACCTGCTTCGCCACCAGAACGAGCGGGCCAAGACGGAGGTCAAGCTCGACAACGCGGCCAACGAGCGCTACCTGAAGGAGCAGCTCGGCGCGGGCAACCTCAGCGAGGACCAGTACAAGGCCGACAAGGCCGCCCTCGACGAGAAGAAGAAGGGCGCCGACGAGGAGATCAAGAAGAAGGCGTCCAAGTACATGGGCGACCTGGCCAAGGCGTACGACGACAAGCAGTACACCAACGCCTACGACGAGAACGGCATGCCCATCGCGGGCGCCACCGGCGACTTCGAGCGGATGCTGTCGACCGAGGTCGGCAGCGGCGGGCTCTTCGGCGACCGCAACGACGAGAAGGTCCGCAAGCTGTACGACAACGCCGGCACGATGTCGCCCGAGGACGAGATCTACTACGCCACGACGGGCGCCGGCACCGACGAGGACCGGATCAAAGAGACGCTCAGGGGCAAGAAGAAGAGCGACATCGACAAGATCGAGGCGGCGTACAACGAGGCCCACAAGAACGACAAGCCCCCGGGCAACTTCCGCGACGACATCCTCGGCGACCTGGGCGGGCGGGACGACTTCGACGTCCAGCAGCTGCTCAAGGGTGAGCCAGAGACGCCCGAAGAAGCGCTCGAGCGTGCCCGGGAGCGGGCCGAGTACGAGAAGTCGGGCCTCTTCGGTTCGATCTTCGGCGACAGCCTCAACGTCGACACCCAGACCGACACCATGGCGACCCAGCTCGCGACCTTCAAGGACCTCGACGCCCGCAAGCGGGCAGGCGAGAAGCTCACGCCCGAGGAGGAGCGCCAGCTCGAGGAGGCCAACGCCGCCTTCGACATCCTCAAGGTCGGGCAGGAGGAGGCCGTCGAACAGCACCGGGCGGTGGTGGACGACGTCACCGACATGGCCGCCCAGGTCGGCGCCGCGGTGGTCGGGCTGGCGGCCACGATCATCACCGGCGGCGGCGCCGCGCCCCTGTTGGCGGCAGGCTGGGCCGCAGCCGCGGGGGCGGCCGCGGGGACCGCCGCGTCGATCGCCATCAAGGCCATCCTCAAAGGCGCGGCCTACAGCTACGAGGACGCGGCCATCGAGGCCGGTGTGGGGATGGTCGACGCCACCGCCCAGTACTTCACCGCGGGACTGTCCAACGCCCTCAAGGCCATGAAATTCATGGAGGCCCTGGCCAAGAAGGGCTTGACCGGCAAGGCGCTCGAGTTCGCCATTCGAGAGGGCATCCAGGGGGCCATCAGCGGGATCCCGGCGGCGGCGGCGGGGGCGATGGCCGAGGAAGGGCTGTGGCACGGCGACGATCCCTTCCAGGCCTTCATGGAGGCGGTCGGCACCGGCATGTACATGGGCGCGGCGATGGGCGTCGGCATGGGCGGCGCCATGGAGGGTGGCGAAGCGGCGCTGAAGGCGGCGGGCGTGGAGCTCAAGTGGGGAGGGCTGGGGAAGAAGAAGCCAGGCGAGGCCGCCGCCGGCGCCGGCGGCGGCCACGGGGAGCACGCCGAGGCCAAGGGCGAAGTCAAGCCCGCGCCGGTCGACGTGCCGCCCGAGGCCGACATCGACGGGGTCGTCGACACGGTCAAGGAAGGCAAGCTGCCCGACGGCAGGCACGTCCCCGAGGAGGGCAAGGGCCCCGCCCTGGGCGGCGACGAGGTCCCGCCCAGCCCGCTCGAAGAGGTTCCGATCGGCAAGGACGAGCCCGGCGGCGGGGCCAAGGACGAGGCGACGGGCGCGGCCAAGGACGAGAAGGCGGGCGTGAAGGAGGAGGAGAAGCCCGGCGCCCTCAAGGAGGAGAGCCTGGGCGAGGCCAAGGACAAGCTCGACGCGGGCGCGGAGGAGCCGCCGCCCGAGGTCAAGGAGCTGCTCGACGCCCTCCAGTCGGGGGACGCGCCGGGTACCCCGCTATCCGACGCCGACCTCGCCCAGCGGATGGGAATCCCGGAAGACGCGGCGTCGAAGATGCGCAAGTTCTGCGAGGCCTACGGCGTCGTCCTCGACGTGCGGCCCACCAATGTCGGCGGGCTGGAGATGCTCGCCAACAAGCTCGGACTGCCGAAGCCCGAGGTCCTGAAGAACAAGACGATCAACGCCCTCGACGTGAAGCTCGGCATCTCCGAGGCGCACAAGGGCAAGGTCGGCGTCGTCAACCCGGCCGACATGCGGCTCCCCGACGACTTCCACAACCTGCCTCCCAAGGAGCGCGCCGAGCTCATCGACCGCATCGAGCAGCGCCAGAAGGAATGGAACGAGTGGCAGCGCGACAAGAAGGTCCAGGCGCTGCTCGCGGAGGGCGTCATCAGCGTGCGAGACGGCGTCGTCTACGCGGGAACGGGCGCCGAGGCCAAGCCCTTCACCGGCGACCACGACATCTTCAACGTGCAGCGGGCCGACGGCCGGCCCATGACCAGGGCCGAGTACGACTTCTACATCACCCAGATGCGCTTCTGGGGCATGAACGTCGAGCACGGCGCCCACTTGGAATGGGAGCCCACCAAGCCCAAAGACGCCAAGATGAAGAAGGACATCATCGCCCAGCACAGTCCCGGCGGGAAGGAGCCGCTGGTGCGCTTCGGCCCCGACGGATCCGCCACGACGCAGTGGCACACCGGCCCCGACCACATCGAGTTCGCGCCGCCGTCGTCGGAGATCACCCCCGGCGGCAAGCTCGGCGAGGACATGAGCCAGGGGTTCAAACGGCCCGGCGAGGAAGGGGCGACGGGCGCCGACACCAAGGCCAGCGTCGACGAGACGGCGCCGCCCGTGGTGCCCAAGGAGGAGCCGCAGCCCAAGCCGTTCGACGACGACTTCAAGGGCCACATCGACGACGACCCGTCATCGCACGCCGGACCCACCAAGGAGTCCGAGGCGATGCCCTTCGATCCGGATGCGCCGCCCCACGAACAGCTCGACGGGCTCGTCGGGGGCGAGAAGGGCGACGCGTTCCAAACGTCCAGCCCGACGGAGGCCAACCAGCTCTTCCAGCAGGCGATCCGCGCCGACCCGAAGAACGAGTACGGCGTCTGGTACGACAAGGGCAGCGGGCAGATCATCGTCAACAAGGGAACGAGCAACGCGACGGCGCCGCCGAAGGGCGAGGGTCCCTTCGTGCTGCTGGCCCACAACCACCCCGGCCGCGCCGGGCAAGGGACGGGGGCGTTCTACGAGCCCGTGGCGGCCGGGAGCAAGGCGGCCAGGGGCGACGTCGTCCCGAGCCGCAAGGACGTCGCCCTCGTGCTCAACGACGTCCACTCTCTCGGCCAGGGCATCGAGGCGAAGATCTCGGTGGCGGGCGGCGAGTTCACCGTCACCTACAGCTTCGACCCGCACACCAAGGAGCTTCGGGTCACCGGCCCCTACGGGCCAAACGGCGCGTACGAGACAAAGGTGTTCAAGTCCATCGAGCAGTTCCGCGAGTTCAACACCGACTTCATGGGCAAGCCCAAACCGTCGTCGCCCGACCCCGTCCTCGAGAAGCTCTGGGAACAGGCCGTTGCGTCCGGCGTCAACGGCCCGGCGGAGATCAAGGCCAAGGGGCACGAGGCCGGCCTACCGGACGAGAACGACCTGAACCCGCCTCCCCCGGCCAAGACGCTCACCGCGGCACAGGAGGCCTACAAGCCGTGCTTCCTCGCCGGCACGCTCGTCGATGTGGGCGACGGCGCCGTTCCGATCGAGCGGCTGGCCCGCGAGTCGAAGGTGATGGGCCAGCATCCCGCGCAGGCCCACACGGCCGGGCTGTACGCCGTCCTCGCGACCCATCGGGGCTCGACCGGCGCGGTTGTCGAAGTGGGCGTGGACGGCGCAACCGTGCGCTGCACGCGTCAGCACCTGTTCAGCGTCGTCGGCGACGGGTGGGTACCGGCTGTCGACCTCAAGCTCGGCCATCGCCTGGAGACGGCCACCGGTCGCGCCGCCCTCGTATCCTCCGTCATCGTCGAGCACCTCCCGACCGACCTCGCCACATTCAACCTCTCAGTCGAGACCGTCTCGACGTACTTCGTCCGGATCGGCGGTTCGTCCGTCCTCGTCCACAACGGGCCTACCGACGACGACCTGTACGCGCAACCCCTCTTCTGGATCCTCGACAAGAAGTGGCGCCTCCGCACGGACGACACCGACGGGCTGTCGGTCTGGAGGACGGAGAGCCGCGCCGACGTCGAGACGCTCATGGCCACACGCGTCAAGGTTGACGCACGAGGGGTCAAAGACGTGCACTCCTTCTGGACGCCCGAGCAGCTCAAGGCCGCCGGCCTTGCAGCGCCCGAAACGCCCGGGACGGGGTCGCTCGCCGAGGCCGGCCTCCAGCACCACAGCCTCCGGCCCGAGGGCGCCGCCGACCCGTCTGCGCCATTGACCGAGAGCCAGTTCGCCGAGCTCCAGCAGCTGCTCGAAGGCGCGCCCAAGACAACGCCCGTCAAACCGACGGAGTTGAAATGCTGAGCGCCCCGTGAGCAGGATCGTCTCGCGATGATCCGGGCCGTGACTGAGCGCGTCGAGCTCCCATCGCTGCAGGGCGCGCCGGCGCGGATGGCGTTGGGGAATGGGACGCTCATTGTCGCCGACCACGGGAACACCCTGCACAGCGTCGTCGGGTGGGACGGCGAGGGGGCCGTTCGGACGGAATCCGTCGCGCTGGCGGGTGTGCCTTCCGGCCTCGCCGTCTCCCCCTCGGCGCAGCACGTCCTGATCACCTACGAGGACAGCGGCGCGATCGACATCATGTCGCTCCCTGACCTCGCACCCGCGCTCTCGCTGACCGTCGCGGACGCGAAGGCGTCGCGCGCCGCCTGCCTCTCTCGCTGGCAGGGCGCCGAGTTCGTCCTCGTCTCTCCGGAGCGGGCCGTGCTGGAGGCCCGGTCCATCCCGGACGGAGAGCTGGCGTTCAAGGGCGCGGCGACGCGGCCAAACCCGTTTGTGTTCGACCGTCTCGTCCCGGTGTTAGGCGCGGACGAGGTGGTCGCCATCGGGTACTTCCACTCGGAGACGCGCGACAGCCTGTTCGCCTTCTCCTTCGCGGCGGCCGTCGCCAACGCGGGAGCGGTGGAGCGCGCCGCGTCCCAGCGCGACCCCATCGAGGACTATGCCTACCGCATCGCCGCCGGCCCGGCGCCACCGGCCGGGATCGTCGTGTTCCGCGACCCGGAGGATGCGGAGGACGACCCCGACAGCGAGGACGGCGCCCTCTACGGCTTCCGCGGCCTGTACACGCGGCGGCTGGCCGACGGTCAGGTCACCGGCCGCTTCGAGTACGACGGTCCGGTGCCATCAGGCTCGCCCTTGTTCGCCAGTGAGTCGGCGATTGTCGTGGGCCGCATCGACGGCGTCGAAGTCGTGCCTCGGGCGGGATCCGCTGAGCGCACCATGGTCTACTCAACCGTCTACGCCCTCGACGCGGGCCAGCTCCGGTTCGCCGTCCTCCAGCCCGACGGCTCGCTGACGATCTACGACGCCGGACCGTCGTAAGGGCTACGGCGGCCCGGTGCGGCCGAGCAGGTGGGCGTCGGCGAACGATTGCGACGCTGCCTGGAGCCGTTCGGCCCGTAGTGCGAGCACGCCCGCGGCCAGGCCGGAGGCGACGTGGCCCACCGTGGTTTCGTCGGTCTCGTCGGGCGCCGTCCGCGCCGCCAGGTCGTCGACGCCGACCTGGCCCTGGAATGAAGCGGCGATCCTCCCGGCGGTCGCGGGCGGCGCCGCGATGCCGGACAGCCTCGGCGTCGGGGGTCGGCTCGCGGCGTTGTCCCCCTCGTTGAGCCAGTCGGCGTAGGCCGCCAGGCGGCGCCGGGTCTCCTCCGGAAGCGCCGCCTCCCCGAGCACGTTCGTGGCTTCGATGTACCCCCACAAACCGGGAACGCGGTCGCCGGCGTCAAGGGCGGCTTCCGCGATCGCCAGCTGTGCGGCCACCGTGCCGACCGAACCCGGCGGGGCCCAGCCGCGGGCGAACTGGGCCCGGGCCACAGCGCCGTGGACGTCGCCCGAGAGGCGCGCCACGAGCGACCCGGCGCTCGCCGCCAGGGCCGCGCCCACGCCGTCACCCGCCCCTTCGAGGGTGTCGCCGGCGCGGTCGAGGTCGCGCTGCGCATCCTCAGTCATCCCGTACGCGAACCGCACGATCCCACTGTCCAGGAGCGCGTGGCCGATGACCCGCGGGTCGCCGAGCCCCTCGGCGCCGCGCAGGCGCCGATCGAACCACGCGAGGGTCGCCGGCTCCGGCACCCCGCGACGGTACCGGAGCGATCACCGCGGTGGCGGTGGCGGTGGCGGTGGCGGTGGCGGTGGCGGCGCGAACACGAGCTTCAGCTCCTCCATGAGGGCCACGATGTCGGCGAGCATGGTGCGCATCACGGGAAGCCGGGCGAGGCCGATGGCGCGCACGACGAGCGGCGCGGTGCGGGCGACGACCCGCCGGGTGGCGGCCGCGTCCTCGGTCGGGTCGTGCACCCAGAACAGCACGATGCCCATGAAGTACAGCCACAGCATCTCCGGCAGATCGCCGCGCAGGCGCCGGGGCACCTTGGCGTCGGAGCCGTCGAGCACCTCCCGCCAGAGGGCGACGGCGGTGGCGCGCGCCGGGCCCGACTCGGGGCTGAACGGGCTGAGGGGGCTCGTGGGCTCGGCCGCGTTCTTGAAGAACTTGCCGGCGAACGGCCGGTACGGCGCCATGGTCTCGAGCCACGCCTCGATGACCCCCGTCATGCGGGCGGCGAGGTCCCGCTCAGCGTCGAGCACCGGGCGGGCCGCCGCCTCGTGCTCGACCTGGGCCCGGTCGTAGAAGCCCTGGATCAGCTGCTCTTTGGAGTCGAAGTAGTAGTAGGCGTTGCCGACCGACACGCCCGCCTCGGCCGCGATGGCGCGCATCGTGGTGGCGTCGTAGCCCCGCTCCCGGAACAGCGTCAGGGCGGCGTCGATGATGGCCGAGCGCGTCCGCGCCGACTTCTTGTCGGTCACCGGCACGACGGGCACGATGTCCGGCTGCGGCACGCCCGCCGGTGGCGGTAGCGGTCGACGGCCTGGGCGCCCACCGCCGCGACAAAGCGGCCCAGGCGCCCTCCTCCGAGCCCCTCGGCCACCGGCTGCCACGCGGGAAGCGCCCATGCGCAGGCCAGCCACGCCCGCTCCTCCTCGTACACTGCGCCGTCGGAGGCGACGACGGTCAGCACCCTCGTCGTGCGGTCGTGGTCTAGGGAAGGGAACCGGCGGCGGGCGTCCGCCGACCCAGCCGCCACCAGCTCGACCGGAACCAGGGTCGCCTGGCGAGCCAACCACTGCGTGAGGCGGCGGCAGGTCGGGCAGCGATCGTCGGAGAGGACGGCGAGGCGCAGCCCACCCGCCCGCCCGCCGCCCACGACGATCGCTTCGGCCATGGCCGAGGTAACCACGGCTGCGGCTACGCCGCCACCGGGGTGAAGTGGTTGGGCGGCATCGGCGGCACGGCCTGCGCCCGCAACAGCGCCCGCTTGCGGAAGGCGTTGAGGCACCACACGTTGCCGAAGTGCAGCACGCCGACCACGAGGGCGACGCCCCCGACCTTGGTGGACACCGCCTCCATGAGCTCCCTCCCACTCGTCACATCGACGTCGGAGGCCATGAAGGAGGACAGGAACCCGAAGTTCAGCAGGTAGAAGCCGATGACCAGCAGCTGGTTGACGGCGCGGGCCAGGCTCGTGTCGCCCCGGAAGACGTCGACGAGGAAGACCTCGCCGTGGCGGCGAAGGGCCCGCCCGACCCATATGGTGAGCGGGATCGTCAACGCCAGGTACAGCAGGTACGCGACCACTGTCAGGTCCACCCTGACCTCCTCATCTCGAACTCTTGAACACGTTCAACTTGTACGCCGCCGCGCCCCATCCGTCAAGAGCTTTTTGAACACGCTCGAGTTCTGCGGGCCCTCGGTGCGCCACAATGGGCCAATGGACGCAGGGATCCAAGCTCGGGAGGCGTTCGCGCAGCGAGACTGGCAGACCGCGTACGACCTGTTCACGGCGTGCGTCGCCTTGGGCCCCGACGACCATGACGCGCTGGCCGAGTCGGGCCACTGGCTGGGCCTTCCCGGCGTCGCCATCGCGAGCTACGGCGAGGCCTACCGGCTCCACCTGGCGGCGGGCTCGCCGCGCCGCCCTGTCCGCCTTCAATCTCGCCATCTACCTCCGGCTCCGCGGTGACGGGGCCCAAGCCGACGGGTGGCTGGCGCGGGCGCAGCGCTTGCTGGCGGAGGAGGCCGAGAGCGCCGAGCACGGCTACCCGCTCTACCTTCAGACCGCCGGCCTCATGGGCCGCGACCTCGAAGCCGCGCTGGCGTCGGCCCGGAAAATGCAGGACCTCGGCCGGCGTTTCGGCGACGACACCCTCGTCGCCCTCGGGATCTTCTTCGAGGGGCGGGCCATGGTCAAGCAGGCTCGCGTCCGGGAGGGCCTGACCCTGCTCGACGAAGCGATGCTGGCCGCCCTGTCCGACCGGCTCAAGCCGATGTGGACGGGCGCCATCTACTGCGGCCTGCTCGACGCCTGCCACGAACTGGTCGACTTGCGCCGGGCGCAGGAGTGGACCGAGGCGACCCGCCGTTGGTGCGAACCCCTCCCCGTGAAGTCGCTGTACCCAGGCATATGCCGCGTGCACTGGGCCGAGATCCTCGACGTGCGGGGGGCGTGGGAGCAGGCCGAGGCGGAGGCGTTGGACGCCTGCCGGGACATGGCCGGCATCGATGTGTTCGCGGTGGCCGACGGGTTCTACGCCGTCGGCGAGATCCGCCGCCGGCGAGGCGACCTGGCCGGCGCCGAGGACGCCTACACGCGAGCCCACGAGATCGGCCGCGATCCCCAACCGGGCATCGCCTTGCTCAGGCTGGCCCAGGGACGCACGGCCGCCGCCGCATCCTCCATCGCCGCCGCGCTCGCCGCGTTCGCGGGCAGCGCCTTGGAGCGGGCGCCCTTGCTGGCCGCCCAAGTGGAGATCGCCTTGGCCGGCGGGGACCTCGACCTCGCCGACGCGGCGGCGGCCACGGTCGTGGAGACCGCCGAGCGCTTCGACAGCACCGGTCTGCGGGCCGCCGGCGAGCGAGCCCGGGGGGCCGTGGCGCTGGCCCGAGGCCAGGTGGTGGTGGCGCTGGCGGCGTTGCGGACCGCTTTCGGACTGTGGCAACCGCTCGACGCGCCCTACGACACGGCCCGCACCCGGGTGCTGCTGGCCGAGGCGTACCGGGCGCTGGACGACCAGGACGCGGCCGACCGGGAGTGCGCCGCCGCCCGAGCCGCCTTCGAGCGGCTGGGCGCGGCCGCCGACCTGCGCGCCCTTGTCGTCGCCGCCGCGCCCGAGTCACCCTGCGGGCTGACGGCCCGAGAGCGGGAGGTCGTCAAGCTGATCGCCACCGGGCGGAGCAACCGTGAGATCGCCGGCGACCTGTTCATTAGCGAGAAGACCGTCGCCCGCCATGTCGCCAACATCTTCCTGAAGCTCGACGTCACCACCCGCTCCGCCGCCACGGCGTGGGTCTACGAGCGGAGCGGCCTGCACGGAACTATGCAGACGCCCGCTACGGAGAATGCATAAGGCGCCCGATGCGCCCGGTGGGCCGCTCCCTTTACGGTCATCCCACGACCTCACACCAAAGGAGCGATGACATGCCCAAGTACGTGATCGAACGAGAGCTTCCCGGCGCCGGCAACCTGACCAGCGACGAGCTGCACGCCATCTCCGCCAAGTCCAACCAGGTGCTCGCCGGCATGTCGCCCCGTGCCAAGTGGCTCCAGAGCTACGTCACCACCGACAAGATCTACTGCGTCTACGTGGCCGACAGCGAGGCGGCCGTCCGCGAGCACGCCGACTGCGGCGGCTTCCCGGCCAACGCCATCAGCCAGGTGAGCGCCGTCATCGACCCTTCCACGGGGGAGTAGCGCGTCGGCGGACCGTCCGGCGCCTTACGCTGGCGCCCGTGGTCCAGGCGGAGGGCGGGATCGTCGGTCGGATGCAAGACCAAAGCGGTGCATGCGCCTTTGTGCTGCGCGGTGCGAGCGACGCCGAGATCGCTCGCACCGCCATGCAGCGGGGCGCCGGAGCGGTCTTCGAGGTGCCCCACCCGCTGGAGCCCGATGATCCCCTCCCCAACTACGCCTCTTGTGTCACGTTGACCGAGGACGGTCCGAGCTTCTGGATCGACTGCAAGGACGAGCTGGACGACCCCGACACCGCCGCCGCCGTCGTCGCCGCCATCCTCCGGGCGCTCGATGCCGCCGGCGCCGACGGCGTGCTCTGCGTCGTCCGGCACGACGAGGCCTGAGCCGGCCGCACGCCGTCAGCGTTCGGCCGGATCGCCGAAGTCTCGGAGGAGCTGCTCGACGATGCGCCAGGCCTTCGTCGTCTCGACGCCGTGGGGCTTCCGGTCTCGGAGGTCCCGCAAGTTGTCGCGAAGCCAGCGTTCGTGGGGGTCGAGGATCCCGTCGTAGGCAGGGTCCATCAGGTGGGCGGTGTCGTCGGTCGCCACGAAGGCGAGCCGGTCCAGCAGCAACTCGACCTTGCGCGACGCCTCGCCCGGGTTCCCGGTGGCGGCGCCTACCGGCACGAAGTTGATGTCGCCCCGCCAAAGCTCGTTCATCAATGGCTCGTCGCGAAGGACGATCGCGGTGCCGAACACATGGGCGGGCACGTTCTCGCGCCGGACCGCTTGGCGGACGTCGTCGATGATCCGGTGGAAGTTGGGATCAGTGAGCGAGAAGCCCAGGAACAGCATGTGCCGGGTGATGAGCAGCGCCTGCACGATCCCCGCCAGCGCAGCCCTCGCCTGTTCGTAGCGGTGGTAGTGGTGGCGGGTCAGGACGATGTCGCCCCGCCGCGCGCAGCCGTGCATCTTGAGCAGCCACCGCGTCTGTGACCGGGCCGGCTCCCATGGCAGCACGGCGACCGGCCTGCCGGCGCCGGCGCTGGCCATTTCGAACAGCTCGTCGTAGTTCATGGTGACGACCTCGCCGACGGGAAGCGAGGCGGCGAGTCCTTGCGCCACCGGGTACCGGTCGCTCCGCATACCGACCGCGATCTCGGCGTCGAGCGTGGCGCCGGCCGCATTGAGCCGCCCCTCGACGATGCGGGCCCGGTCGAGCTCGGGTAGCTCGGTCAAGGCCTTCCGCTGGTCGGCGTCGACGCCGGCGACGCGGGCCAAGTCGTCGAGCAGCTGCGACCAGGACGGCAGCCCCGCGCCGGTCGAAAGCCCGGCGCCGAGGAAGAGCACGAGCGAGCCGTCGAGCGCGTGTCCACCGAGGGCATCGGCCTGCGCGATCAGGTCGGCCCCGAGCTCTTTCCACCCCGCCGCGCTGCCGGGCCGTTCCCTGACGAGGTCGGCCCGGGCACGCTGCAGCGCCGCGTAGGCCGCGTCCTCCCAGCACACCACGCACACGTCGACGGCGTTCGCGGCGGCCTCCTCGGCGACGACGTCGATAAGGGCCTTGGCGACCGCGCCCGAGATGTAGCGTCCGCCGCCGTAGCCCGTGCCCACGACGGGAAGCGCCAGCAGCGGGAGGGATCGGCCCGCGACGGGCGACTGCCCTCGCAGTGCGATTCCCGCGTGCCGGATGAACTGGCGGGCCGCCTCGGCGTACCAAGCGGGTGGTCTGCCGTAACCGCCGACGTTGCCCACCCAGCAAGCGGGCCGGGTCCCGGGGACCTGCACGACCCGAACTCCGTCCATGCCCCAGCCGTCAGGGAGCGCCAGGTCGTGGCGGACAGGAGCGGCGTCCCGCCACGACCGGCTGACGCCTAGCCGCTTGTCCGCAGGCAGTAACCAGGCGTCGGCCACGAGCCGCCGGAGGTCGCCGCGCACGACGAACACGTGGCCGCGAGCGCTCACGTCGGCGCGGGCTTGAGGCAGCAGCGCAGCACGCCGTCGCGGAGGAGGGGCCGGAGGTGCTCGGCGACGGGTCCCTGCGGGCGGAAGCTGCGGATGTAGTAACTGCCGGCGCCCACGTCGGGCAGCCGCCGATCGGAGAGCCACGCCGACACCCACCGGCGGCGCTGCTCGTCGACCGCCGCCAGGTCCTCGAGGTCGAGGGCCAGGAACGCCTTCGCCGCAACGGCGTTGTAGAAGTACGAAAACCAATCCCACTGGCGCCGGTACGTGGCGACCCACGGGTGGCCGGGCGGCGCCAGCAGGACGCCGAGCTGCGAGGCCGTGAGCCCGAAGCCGCGGCTGAAGCTGATCGACAGGAGGGCGCTCGGGAGCAACGGTCGCAGGGCGCTGGCGACCGCCCGGCGGTCGCTCGCCGGCATGGTCGGGAGCAGGTTGACGTTGAGCAACTGCACCGGTGACGACGCGAGGAAGGCGACCATCTCCTGGGTCAGGCGCCCGCTGCGCACCGACGGGACGCAGAGGCAGGCGAGGTCCGCCGGCGCCCCTTCGATGGAGATGGCCTCGTCGTGCGTCCCGCCCACGAGGAACCCGTACCAGTCGCCGGGATAGAGCGACACCCTTCCGCTCGCCGCGGCCGCCTCGACGACGTGGGTGATGAAGTCGACGTCGCTGCCGGCGGCGAACACCTCCCATCCCCGCAAGTCCCACTCCCCGCCGGCGAGCCAGGCGAGGCGATCGATCAACGCCGGGCCGAACGACTCCCGCAGCCAGGCCTGGCCCTGGAGGTAATGGTTCGACAGGTCGCCGGCGGCGAGGTCCTCCACCGCCCGGCGGTAGGCCGCGGCGACGGCCCGGTAGCCGACCGGGAGGAGGGGGCGGAGGGCCTCTACGTCTTCAGGGCGGATCGCCTCGGCCAGGCGGCCGGCGTCGACGGCGGGCTCGCACTGGGCGTCTCCGCCGAGCCGAGCCGATAGAGAAGGCTCGCTTGGTCCTCCAGCGACGCGTACACGCTCCCGTCCGACAACAGGTTCGACGACCTCGCCAGGCGGTGCCGGAGCTCCCACTCCGGCGTCGGCTCGTAGTAGTGACATACCTGGACCTCCCCGATACGGCGGATTTGTGGGCCCCACGGCAGCGCGCCGACCACCACGCCGAACGTCGCGAACGGGTCGGCCTGGACCTGGTGGTCGCGTGACCACCGGTTGGCTGGCGAGGATCGGAACAGCGAGCGTTCGCCCGCGACGTAGGTGTGCTTGAACGTGAACTGGCGGACGCCTCTTGCGCGAAACGCGTCGATGTACGCGTGCGCCTCAATGGGCCCGGCGACGGCCGCGGTGTTCATCACGCACGTGGCGCGCACGGGCAAGGAGGCAGCCGCGGCCGCGTTCAGGACCACGGCGGCGTTCGGCGCCGCCGGCCCCATGAGCGCCCGGTTGGCCGCGTCGTCCACCGCGTGGCGCGACCAGCACAGGTACGACAGCCCGGCCGCTCGCAGGTCGGCCGCGATCGCCTTGGTGAGCCCGGCCCCGTTGGTGAACAAGGCGATCTCGTCGAACACCTCGGCCGCGATTCGCACCGCCCGCACGCACGCTTGGGGGCGCAGGAGCGGCTCTCCCCCGCCCGTCACGGCCATCCTCGTCGCGCCCCGGCCCGCGGCCCACCGGAAGTGACCGCCCAGCGCCTCGTCCGGCCAGGGCACGGGTCCTGCCTCCAAGGCGGAGACCGACGACCGGGAGAAGCAGAACGGGCACTCGCACTGGCAGGCCATGCGCACCGGCAGCACCGAGCACGTCAGGAACCGGCACTCCGGCCAGCCGGTCACGCCGGTTCGTCCACGGTGAACGGAGCGACCTTGCCAGGCGCGGCCACCGGCGCGACGGTGACGCCCACCGGACCGAGGGCGGTTTGGACGGCGGTCGCGACCATGACGTCGATGTCGGCGGGCGCGCCCAGCTCGGATTCGACGGACACGGCCACTGACGCGTCGGCGCGCTGGTGCACCGTCCACCGCCGCAGGGGCAGCCGCTCGAACAACTGGGTCAGGTCGAGCGACCCGATCAGCTCGCCGCTTGCGGATCGCAGCATCACCGCGGCGCGCCCCGTCAAACCCTGCAGCACCGGCCGGCCACCCGTCCAGGCAAGGCGGGCGGCGTCGCCCGTGCGGTAGCGGACAAGGGGCAGGTAGGGGTTCATGCCGCCGGTCACCGTGACCACGCCGTCCATGATCTCGACGAAGAGCCGAGGCTGGAGCAGGCCCATCCGGCCGCCGCCCGACGGCAGGCTCGCCGCGATCGGGCCCGTCTCGGTCGACGAGTAGACGTCGACGGCAGGGCACCCGAAGCGCTCTTCAAGCCGCGTTCTGGTCGCGGCGGTGAGGTGCAGGGCGGTGGAGATGAGCACGGCCGGGTGCAGGGTCACGTCCAGGTCGGCGAGGTGGCTCAGCGACACCGGGTCACCGGTGATGACGCGGGCGTCGTGGCGCGCGAGGAAGCGGCGGCGATCGTCGGCGGTGCGCCACCCCGCCGGATCGAGGTTGACCTTGGCCGTCGCGCAGCCCAGGAACGACGACCACGACGGGACGGTGAAGCCGCCCTGGCGCTGGCTGACGACCGTGATCCAGTCGGCGCGGTCGTCGCGAAAACGCAGCGGTGACGCGCCGTGCCAGCGCGCCGCCTCCAAGAGCAGCGGGTAGTAGCAGGACACGGTCACGGGATGGGTCGGGACGACGACCGGCGGGTGGCCGGCGCCCGAGGTCGGGAACCAGATGAGGTCGTGCAGATCGGCGTCGTCAGGCACGAGCTCCCACCAGGCGCGCGCCAGGTCGTCCCGGGACGTGCCGGAGGCCGTGCGGTGGCGCGGCACCACCCGGCGGGCGTGCTCGACGAACCGGTCGACCCAGACCGGCGTCTCCCCCGGCATCCAGCGGGGCGGCTCGGTCACGACGGACGTGGCGAACGCCTCGACCCGGCGCAGGGCGGCGGCGTCCAATCGATCGCCGCAGCGGTGGTTCCACGCCGGAGCGTCGGGGGCTTCGAGCAGAGCCGTGAGCGTGCGGCGGCCCGTCTCCGACAGCAGCGGGTGCCTCTCCTCGGGTGTGAGAACGCCGGCCATGCCCTACTCCCTCGACGCCCGGGCGGCGGCTTCCTCGGCCCGCTTGCGCTCGAGGGCGGCGCGCACCTCGCGGGCGCGCTCCTCCGCCTGCCGCGCCTCCTGCTCGACACGGAGGCGGCTGGCGGAGTCGAGCGTCGCGAGGCGGTCGGCGGCCTGTTCGTCGGTCTCCCCCCCGGGCGGCACGCCTATCGACCGGAGGAGTATCCGGGCCAGCTCCTCGCGGCGGTCGGGGTCGGACACCATGACCTCGGCGCGCACGAGCGCGGCCATGCGGTGCAGGTCGTCGCTCAGAAAGTGGAGCAGCTCGGCGCCCGGCACGAGCGGGCGCAGGGCGTCGTCGGTCACCAGCCAGCACGAAACGAGGCACGCACGGATCCAGTTCTCCGACGATGTGTCGGCCTGGTCGGGGCTGAGCCTAGCCACCCAGTCGCCGGGGAGCTCCGACCCGGCCGCGCGCAGGGTGTCGCCGACAACCGCGGCCACGGACACCACGCCGCGGCCCCCGATCGCGGGCGGCGCGAGGAAATCGTCGGGGCACTCCGACAGCCGGCGGACGAGCCGCTCGATCGGGGGCGCCGTCACAGGTCCGCCGCGAACGTCTTGCGGGCGAAGCGGCGGGCGAAGGCCAGCAGCTGGTCCCAGTCGCTGATCGGCACGACGTCCCACCCCATCTCGACCGCCGGCCGGAGGTCGTCGTCCGGCCACCGGTACAGGTTCAGCACCATCGTGCCGCCGCCGCGGGCCCGTTCGAGCGCCAGGCGGGCGATGGCGGCGCCGTCGCCACCGTGTTCGTCCCTGTCGAACATGGTCGTCACGCCGTCGTCGGAGATGACCAGCAGGTGGACGGGCCGGTCGCGGTCGCGCCGCCCGGCGTAGGTGTCGCGCAGGACGTGGACAGGGAACGCGGTCCCACCCCCGATGTAGCCGGTGAGGATGCGCAAGACCTGCTCGGTGTCGGTCACGAAGCCGCGGGTCGTCTCGAACTGCCGGGCGCCGCTCCACAACGTCGCCTGCACGCGCCCGCCGGCGCGCAGGCAGGACAGGGCGATGATCGCCCCCGCGAGCGCAAGGAACGAGAACTGCACTTGCGGGTTGGCGATCGAGCCCGACGAGTCGATGTACAGGTCGAGGTCGAGCGGCTCGGGCTTGGGCGGCAGGTCGTCCTCGGGCCCGAGCACCCGTTTGACGGTCGTGACGCCGGGCACGACGCGCGGGCTGCGCAGGATCGAATGCAACCAGTCGATCTCGTGGAGCGGGTCGCCCGGCGTCCACGGGGCGTAGCCCTCGGGCACGAGATCGCCCCTCACCGGCGTGGGGCGCGACGGGAACGGGATCAGGTGGCGCCTCGCCGCCTCGCGGTAGTACCGGACGGCGATCTCGTGGTCGGTGAGCTCGAGGCCCAGCGTTCGCAGCAGCTGGCCGTACTCGAACGGCTCGCGGTGCTGCGCCCCCGGCGAACCGGCGCCGGCCCGCGCCGGTCGGTTCGCGGGCGGCGCCGCGCCCTCGGTGACCCGTGGGTCGCGGGCGGGGTGGAGGGGCTCGTCGCGCTCGCCCGGATCGAGTTCGGTCAAGCCCGGGGGCGCCTGGCCGCCGGTCGCGTGCAGGGCGTCGGCCCAACCGGCCAGCACCTGGCGGGCGTCGGCGTCCTCGGTGAGGTAAGGCAGGCACAGCGCGGCGAACCCGGCCGCCCCTTCCATCCAGTCGGCGCGGTAGGCGCGCACGAGGCGACTCCCGAGGTGCGCGTCGCCCTCAAGGCGGTCGGGCAGGGGGCAAGGGGCGAGGTCGCCGGTGCGCAGCGCCCACAGGATCTCGTACATCCGTTGGTACAACCGCCAGAGGTCGCTCGCCGGGCCCTCGGGGGCGCCCTTCTTCAGCCGCCGGTACACCTCGTCGAGCCGCAACCCCGAGCCGCGCTGGAGACGGTCGTTGATGTGGAGATCGGCGTAGAGGTTGGCGACCACGGGCGCGGTGTGTTCGACGGTCGGCAGCGCCCAGCGCATGCGGGCGAGCATCCGGCCCTGGTCGGTCAGGGTGGCCGGGCACAGGATGTGATGGCCGATCTCGTGGCCCATGATCTCAAGCGGGAGGTCGGACAGCCCGAGGTCGTCTATCTGCTGAAGGTCGATCACGACGAGCTGGTCGGTGAGGCGGATCATGGCGAAGCTGCCCTCGAGCCCGTGGTCGCGCGCCTCGGCCGTCGTCGCGCACAGCATCGGATCGCGCAGCCGGGTGAAGCGGCTCCACAGACCGAGGGCGGCCGGCCATGACCGCCGCCACTCGACGGCAGCGGCGGCCGTGGCCGGCGCGGCGCCCGTCATCGCCTCGGCGCCAGCACGAGCACGTGATAGCTGTCGGCGACAGTGACGGCGGCGAGGTCGGGCACGGCCGCGGCCGTCAGCGGGCGGATCCCGGAGGGCGCGAACACCGCCTGCGCCGGCGTCGACGCGAGGCCCCCGGCTTCGGTCCGGGTCAGGGTCGCCCCCCACGCGTCGGCATGCAGCGTCCACGCCTCGTCGCCCGACCCGATGACGATGCGGCCGTCGCGCGTCGCCGCGCGCGGCGGGACGAGGAACGGGCCGCCGAAGCCCCGGAAGCCGCCGGCGCGGTGCATGAGCGCGGGCCGGTCCGGCGTGCCCTGATCGGGTCGCCACCAGCGGTCCTCCTGCAACTGCCTGACGGTCTCCACGACGGGCAAGTCCTCCGGCGCGCCGAGCGCCGCGCCCAGGGCGGCGCCGCTCAGTGTGGCCGCCACCGCGAGGGCGCTGCTGCGGAAATGGCTCAGCCCGAGCGCCCACGCCGCGACCTGGCCCGCCCGCAGGGTCGTCGTCGCGTCGCAGCTCGCCGCCGCCCGCTCGACCCGGCCGAGCCACTCCGCCGCCCCCACGCCGTAGCGGTCAAGGTGGACGATGGCGTTCGCCAGCGATCCGAAGACCAGCCGGGGATCGGTGACGAGCGCGCGCGCCAAACTGGGCAGGCGCGCCATCAGCTCGTCGTGGGTCCCGCCCGCCAGTCGGCGATGGCCGACGAGCTCGACGACCGGCTCGAAAAGGCCAGCCAGGACACGTGCGCCCGACCCCGGCGCCACCCGCTCGCACGCCGCGACGACCTCGTCCAGCGGCCCTCGGATCTGGCGAACGAGGGCGGCGACGTCGAAGTCGACGAAGCTCCGTTGCGCCGCAGCGACCTCAGCGTTGAAGCGATCGCGATGCGCGGCCAGGGCTGCCGCGAGCCCGCTCCGGGCGACGGCCACGTCAACGCCCGGACTGGGTCGTCAGCCAGGCGAGGTAGTTCGTGTACCGCTGGTGGAGGTACTTGAGGGCGACCACGTCGTCGTAGACCGTTCCGTAGAGCTTGCGTCCTTTGGACCAGCCCGCCAGCGTCCGCTCGATGCGCACCAGCCGGTCGCGCGCCTGGCGTTCGGTGACGCCCTCGAGGCCGGCGTCGAACTCGGCGAACAGCTGGGCGACGGGGTCGTCGTGGTCGAGGTCCTGCTGGTCGTACTGCGCGCACGAAAGGTCGAACAACCGCCGGACCCAACCGACCCGGTCGGCCCGGTACGGGGCATTGCCCTCAACTTCGAAGAACGGCGCGTCCCGGTCTTGCAGGAGCCGGTTCACGAGCACGAACGGCAGGATGTTGCGGACGTCTTCGACATCGACGGCTGGCGCACCGCGGAAGTAGGCGAGCGCCTTGGCGAACACCAGGACCGTCTGCAGGGCCCGCACCGACAGGCCGTTGCGGGTCTGAGCCCCGAGGTCGGCCAGCCGGTCCCGGCCGGTGTCGTCGGCGCCGAGGAGGTGGGGGTCGACGCCGGCCAGGCGGGCGGTGTCCTTCGTCTTGTACTCCAGCGTCAGCGCGGCCGTGTCGAGGAACTCGAACTGGCTGGCGAAGAACTCGATCCGGCGGCGCACCGCGAACGGGATCTCGACCGCCAGGACCTCGGTGGAGAGCCGGTCCATCTCGGCGGGCGTGAACACGAGCTGATCGGGCACGACGTCCTCGGGCCGGTAGCGGGCCTCGACGCGGTCGAGCAGGTCAGCAAGGAAGCGCGGGTTGAAAGCGAGCGCCTGCACGACGATGTCGATGCGGTCCCGCAACGCCTCGATGACCTGGTACGTGCCGCCGCCGGCGTCGTCGTTGGCGGTCAGGTACCACGCCGCTTCCGGGCACTCGAGCACCTGGTCGAACATCTCGGCGTAGTTGTCGGCCATGAGCGTGAGCAACGCCGACTGGGTGCGGGTGGGGATGCAGTTGTACTCGTCGATGATGCGAATCCGCATCTGGAGCCAGGCCCGCCACGCGATGCGGATGTCCTCTGTTCGTGTGGCGCTGATGAGGTCGGCCGGGAGGGGATTGCCGAGCAGGTCGGCGACCGTCATCTCGGGGTGACCGTGCTGCATACCACGCCGGATCTCGGCCACCGAGTACCCCGCCAGCACCCCCATGAGCACCGCGCTCGCCGTCTTGCCGCGGCCCGGCCCCCCGACGAACAGGCACCTCCCGCGGACGGCGAAGTTCAGCAGGGGCAGCAGCACGAAGCTGCTGTACGACTGCCCGCTCGGGAGGTCGACCCGGGCCTGGCTGTCGCCGAAGCGGAAGGACTGGTGCGGGCCGTCGAGGTACTCGACGTCGTAGTGCGGGCTGATGACGGTGTGGTTGACGATCCAGAAGTAGGCCTGCCGGAGTTTCTCGTCGAGGGCCACGTCCCGCGCCTGTTCGAGGCCCGTCGCGATCGGCCCCTCGTACAGGTCGGCGACGTCGAAGACCGCCGCGGCGCGGTGCTCAGCCCTCGGGTTGGTCGGCGCCTCCGGGACGTGGGTGAGCTTGCCGCGATTGATCTGGACAAGCTACTGGCGACGGCGGCGAGAGCTATCGGCGGCGGCCCCACGTGCGGCGACCGCCGCGCTTCATCTGGTCGGACGGCGCGTCGTCCTGCGATGGTGACGCGGTCTCGGCTGTTTCCGCGGCGCGAGCACGCTTCTCGTCGAGGGCGGCGTTGTAATGGGAGAGGCAGAGGCTCGTTCCGCCCAGTAGCCGACTGTGGTGGATGCACATCGGCTTACGGCACTGCCCGCAGAGCCCGATGGCGAAGGTCCCACACTCGCAGGTGTCCAGCTCGCCCATCGCGGTTGCTCCCATCGTCTGGACGAAGCCCATGTCTGAACTCGACGCCCAGGTGGGTGCCAGGGTACCTCGAACGCGGCCGCACGGGCCTGGCGTCGCTGGACCTGTTGGCCGGTGGCTGCCTCAGCCGGAGCGGGTGGCCTTCCAGGTGCCTTTGGTGCTGGCGTCGGCCGTCGAGTACGTGCCCGACATCGAACTACCCGCGACCGTGCCCGTGTAGGTGATGGCGCCGCCGGCGACAAAGCCGAAGCTGATGGTGCTGCCGTTGAGCGTCGCGCTGATGGCGCAGCCGGATGGGCATGTGCCGGGGATCGTGATCGTCCCCGTGATGGCCGACCCAACCTGCTGCCACTGGATCGTGAACGTGCCGCTCGACGCGGCGGGGTTCGTCTGCTGGTAGTCCCCGGCCCACCGGCCAGAGAGCCCCGCCGTGGACGCCGCGGTCGTCCCCGTGGTGGCGGAAGGGCGCGTCGTGGCCACGGCCGACGTCGGGCTCGTGCCGACGCCGGCCCCGATCGTCGTCGGACTGCTGCTGTTGCTGCTTTTGGAGCAGGCGCAACCGAGCACAAGCACTACCAGGGCCGCCTTCAGACACCAACGGACTCGCACAGTCCCTCGCTTTCGCAATGCGTCCCGGATCCGGTTGGTTGCGTCCCTGGGCGGCATCGACCCTCCGAAGCATTTGCACAATTCGCCGAAAGCGTGGCGGCCGTTTTCGCAACTCCGGGGGCTCAATTGGTTGGTGCTGCCAAGGGTCGAACGGCGAGCGCTAGCCAGCGCGGGCCTCACCGTACATGGTCGGAGTGGCGTGTGGGCGTCGCCTCTCGCGTCGCCTGGCGTCAGCCCGATGCGGCGGCCCGATCGATCCCGCCGAGGTCCTCGTACAGGTCGAGCCGGACGCTTACGAGATCTCCGTCGCGGCGAAGGACGACGGCGCGCATCGGCGGCTCCTCCTCGTCGCCGACGAGAACCTGATCGCCGGGCTGGGGATCAAACGACGGGTCTCCGGCGCGGGGGCCGTGCGAGATCCAGCACTCAACGACAAGGTCGCCGTCGACGGTGTTCGGGTCGTGCCACAGGTCATAGGGGGGACCTTCAGCCACGAGATCAGGTTACCGGCGGGCCGCTGAGCAAAGGCGGCCTTGCCGTCGGAACGGCTACGACTCATTGGCGTATGGGCCTAGCCACTTTCGAAGCTCGACCAGAGCGTGGGCGCTGAGGGACTCGAACCCCCGACCGCCTCCTTGTAAGGGAGGTGCTCTACCAACTGAGCTAAACGCCCGGCGGACAGCCTGAGCACTCCATCGTGCCAGGCCGTCGCGCCTCGAGGGACTTGCTTACCCCGAGTGGCCGTCGTTCTTGCCGTTGTCGTTGGTGTCGCACCAACCCTGGTCGCTGTCGCCGTGGTACTCGTGGCCGGCGCCGATGCAGAGAGCGATGACCTCGTTGCACGTGTCGAACCCGAAGCAGCCGAGGTCGCGCACGACGGTGGTCGGGGTGGCGAGCGACCCGCCACCGCCGCCGGTCGGCGGGATGCGGGTGGCGGCGTTGGCGTAGGTCGGGGCGAGGGCGGCGAACGCTGCGATCGCAAGGGTCGGGATGAGACGCTTCATGGTGGTTCCTCCTGGTGAGTGGGTGCCACCAGGAGGAGGCGCGGCCGGGGCCGGACCTTACGAAAAGTCGCAGCGAATGATGAGCGAGCTGCGGCTCTCGGCCGTATTGCCGGCCGCATCGGTCGCCCTGACGGTGAGCGAGACGGTCGCGCTCGGGTTGTTACGGGTGAGGCTGGCGCCGGCGAACGGGCCGATGGTCACCGTCCACCGTCCGTTGACGCCGGCGACCATCGGCGTCTGGCCCGCCTCGGGCGCGCCCCTGATCAGCACGACGCTGCGGAGGCCCGACTCGTCGGTGGCGATCACGGTCACGGTCGTCTGACGGGGGTCCGTGTTCGTGCACGACGATCCGGCGCGCACCTGGCCGGGGTCGACGCGCGGCGCGGTGAGGTCGGGAGGCGTGGTGTCGGGCGGCGCCGTGGTGGCGATGCTCGTCGGGCTGGGCGCCGGGGTCGTGTCGACGGGCGTCGTCGTGACCGTGGTCGGAGTCTCGGTGGGCTGCGTCGTAGGCGAGGGGGAAACCGTCGCGGACGATATGGGTCCGACGACGGGGTCAGGGATGGACGCCGACGCTGGCGCCGAGGGCGCAGAGGTGGACGACGCCGAAGTCGTCGGCGTCCCGAACGTCGCGCTGGGCGCGGCGGCGCTCACGGCCTCGGTGTCGTCGTCGTCGAGGGCGGCCAACCCGGCGACGAGCAGGGCGAGGAGGGCGAGCAGGGCCGCGAGGGCGCGGCGGGGCCGCCGCTCGGGCCGCGGCGACGGCGGGGGGAAGCCGTCGCGCCCGCCGCGCCACGGCGTGCCGTGGTAGCTGACGAGTTGGACGTCGGCGAGGACCCGATCGCGCAACTCCAGCGGGAGCGCCGCGGCCGGCGCCGCGGCCAGTAGCGCCAGCGCGCCGACGGCTCGCTTGCGGGTCTCGCCGCAGATGGAACAGCCGTCGGCGTGACGGGCGACGCGCTTGCGCCACACCGCGCTGAACGCGCCGTCCCAGCCCGCGAGCACCGCCGCCAGCTCCGGGCAGTCCTTCCTGCCCTGGCGCGCCACGAGCAATGCGCCAAGCGACCGCTCGACCTGGTCGCGCAGGCGGCTCATGAGGACGTAGGCGTGGCTCGCGCTCACGCCCAGGGCGTCGCCCAGCTCCTCGCCTTCCAGCCCTTGGCGCAGGTGGAGGTCGAGCACGATCCGGTCACGCGGGTTCAGGCCCGCGGCGGCCGCTTGCACCAGATCGGTCAGCTCGCCGCGGGCGGCGAGGTCGGCTGCGTCGGGCGTCGCCGCGGTCACGTCGTGGTCCTCGTCCAGTGGCTCGAAGCGTGAGCGGTGCTTGACGCGCCGCCAGCCGTGGTGACGGGCGATGGCGTAGAGCCACGGCCGCAGCTTGGCCGGGTCCCGGAGTTGGTGGAGGCGGGACCCGGCGGTAAGGAACGTGTCGTGCAGGACATCGGCCGCCTCGTCGCGGTCGTGTACGACCGAGCAGAGGAAGTCGTAGAGCGGGGCCGCGAAGCGGTCATAGATGGCGGCGAAGGCGGCCTGGTCGCCGGCCACGGCCTGGAGCACCAGCGCCGCGTCATCCACGGCGCAAATGGTAGGGGGCCATCGGCGACTGGCGTGGCGACCGGCGTGGCGACAGGCGCCGCGTCAGTCCGCGAGGCGGACGTTGATCGACACCGAGTTCGCCGAGCTGTCGATCACGAGGGGAAGGGTCATCCCGGGCGTGATCGCCGGGCTGACGGTCCACACCTTGATGCAGGTGGCGTCGCCGCCGCCCAGCTCGCCGGAGAGCGGCGAGGACTTGAACACCACGTCGGTGGCGAGCTCCCAGTGGAGGGGGAGGTCGCCGCTGTTGCGCAGGCACAGGTCCCTCGCGAAGGCGAAGCCCTTGGCCCCAAGCGTGAGGGGCCCGGGCGTGACGCGCACGAGCTTCGCCGGGCTGAGCGGGGCAACGAAGTCGAGATCCAGGCCGGGCTTGACCGTGGTCGTGGTCGTGGTCGCGATGGTCAGGCCGCCGGGCCCGACGAGCGGCGGCTTCGGCTTCTTGGTCGTCGGCGGAGTGCGCGGCGGCGCGCCCGGCCCGGGCACGGGCGCGCCTGCGCTGTCGGCAACGACCGGCCCGACGAGATCGGCGACCGGTTCGGCGACCGGTTCGGCGAGCGGCCGGCCGGGCGGGGTGGCGACGGTGTGAGACCTGACGGCGGCCGAGTCCGGACCGCCGTCGCCGCCGACCAGGATGAGAACGAGGCCGACCAGGGCTGCGGCAACCAGGGCTGCGATCCAACGTGTCCGCTTCATGGGGTGCTCCTCTCGTGCAGGCGTGAACACGGTGAAGAGCGGCCCGGCGCACATTCCTTACAGAAACCGCCACCATCCCCGTCCGGCCGAGACCCCGCCAGTACATTCGCCGCAAATGGGCCAGGGAAGCCGGGAATCGGTCGACCAACTGTTGCGGCAGTACCTCCAGGAGATCGGCAGTCACGACCTGTTGACCCAGGCCGAGGAGACCGCGCTGGGCAAGGCCATCCTCGACGGGCGGACCGCGGATGCGGCGGGGGCGGAGTCGCCCGAGCACCATGCGCTCGTCGACGCCGGGCAGGCGGCGCGGCAACGGTTCATCCAGTCCAACCTTCGCCTGGTCGTCTCGATCGCCAAGCGGTACCAGTCGTCGGGCCTGCCGCTGATCGACCTCGTGCAGGAGGGGAACCTCGGGCTCATGCGAGCAGTGGAGAAGTTCGACCACCGCAAGGGGTTCAAGTTCTCCACCTACGCCACGTGGTGGATCCGCCAATCCGTCACGCGGGCGATCGCCGACAAGGGCCGCACCATCCGGGTGCCGGTACACATGGTGGAGACCGTGAGCCAGGTGAAACGGTCGACCGTCGAGCTGGCGCGCAGCCTGGGGCGTGAGCCCACGAGCGCCGAGATCGCGACCGACACCGGGCTCGCCATCGACAAAGTGGTCGAGGCCCAGCGCGTCGCCCCTGACCCGGTGTCCCTGTTCGCCGAAGTCGGCGACGAGGACGCGGAGCTGGTCGACTTCCTCGCCGACCGCACCGTCGAGGCGCCGGCTGATGCGGCCGTGGCGGCGATCGAGCTGAGGGAGCTGCGCGACGTCCTGACCACCCTTTCGGCCCGTGAACAGCGGGTGCTCGAGTTGCGGTTCGGGCTCGACGGCGACCGCCCGCGGACGCTCGACGAGGTGGGCCGCGAGTTCCGGGTCACGCGCGAACGGGTGCGCCAGATCGAGGCCAAGGCGCTTTCGAAGCTGCGCCACCCATCTACTCCCGTGGCGGTCGGCCAGCTGCTCTAACGCTTGAGGTTGGCCCGGCCGAGCTCGACCATGGCGCTGGCCGCTTCCGCCTGGAGGTCGGGCAGGTCGGTCGCCGGGTACCAGCGGGCCTCGAGGATCTCGGCGGATCGGGGTTGGGGGTCGGCGGCGCCGTCGGCCTCCGCCCGCCCGGTGAAGATCACGTCGACCCGGCGCACGCTCGCCTCCACCACCACCTTGGGATTGGGGTCGAGCACGACGTCGACCCCGACCTCTTCCCGTGTTTCACGGCGGGCCGCGTCGTCGGGCGACTCGCCCCGCTTGAGGAACCCGCCGGGGAACCCCCAGCCGGTGCGGTAGCTGTTGCGGATGAGCAGCAGGGCGCCGTCGGAACGCTCGATGACGCAGATGGCGCCGACGGAGAACGACGGCGTCGCCCGGCGCACCACGAACAGCCGGACGCGCAGCGGCAGCCGTCGCCAGGCGCGGAACCCCAGCCGCTGCAGGCGTGAGCCCCAGGCCGAGCTCACCGCATCGCTGCCCGCAGCGCCACCGCCTCCTCGAGGAGCGTCGGCGTCGCCGCGGCGACGACCGTCCGCCGCTCGTAGGGGATGCGGGTGACCAGGTCGCGGCCGGACGCCTCGGCCGCGCCGGCGCCCGCCTCCCAGCACACCAACACCGCAGCCAGGTAGTCCCACGGGCTGTGGCCGCTCGTGGTGAAGTCGATGTAGGCGTCGAGGCCTCCGAAGGCCACCGCGCAGATGTCGAGCGACGCGGCGCCGAGGGCGCGGATCTGGCGGCTGTTGAGGGGCCTCGACGGGACCCAGGTGATGCCGACCACCGCGTCGGCTATGCGCTGGCAGTCGGTCGGACGGATCAGGGCGCCGTTCCAGGTTGCGCCGCCTCCTCGCACCGCCTCGAACCGGTCGCCCGTCGCCTGGTTGACGATGAGGGCGACCCGCGGCCCGCTAGGGTCCACCACGCACATGCTGGTCGCGTACCAGGGGATGCGGCGCGATGCGTTGGTGGACCCGTCGACCGGGTCGAGCGCGACCCACACGTCGCGCCCCGGACGGTGCACGCCCGTCTCCTCGCTGAGGATACCCAGCTCCGGGACCTTGTCGAACACCGCTAGCGCGGCCTCGTCGGCCACGATGTCGAAGGCGTACTGGCCGGCCTTGCGCCCCGACGGCCCCCAGTCGTCGACGGTGTCGAGCGCGCCACGCACGGCCTCGGCGGCGTCGCCCAGCAGGTCGAGGAGGTCGCTGTCGATCACAGGAGGGACGCTAGCGTCGTACGCTCGCCGTCAATGGCTGCCATCGACGTCGCCGGCTTCGTGGCCGAGTTGAAGGACCACGCCGTTGATCACGGCTTTCACGTCCACGACGAGCGGCATTTCGTCGAGACCTACTCCCTGCGGCAGGTATGGGAGGTCGACCTCCACCCCGAGGAGGGCTGCGGCGGCCCAGTGGACCTGCACCTGGCGCTCGAGGTCGAGCCCCGGGTGCTGCTCGCCTTCGAGGACATCGTGAGCGAGCTGCCGGAGGACGAGGAACCCGCGGACGCCTACCACTTCCCGTTGATCTTCACGTGGGCCTTGCCGCCGCTGCCCCAGGGCCCCGACTTGCTGGTGCTGGCCACGGACCTCGCCGGGATCGGCGGCCCCGAGCTGCCGCTCGAGGTGTCGGCCATCGACTCGTTCGCCTCGGTGACCGACGCGGCCGAGCGGAGTCTGACCGTGGTGGCCCGCCAGCAAGTCTCGCTCGCCCAGGTGCTGGCCGGGGAGGAGCAACTGTGCGAGGTCCTCGACCGTTGCCTCGGCGTCAGCCGGTTCCTGCTCGAGCGGGCGCCGGCCTGGGGAGTCTGAGGCCGCCGGCTGTCACACCACCCGAGGTCCCCGCGCAGATGGTGGCTCCAAGGCCCAATTACGCGGAGACGTTGGTCGGGGGGGTGGGTTATGCGACGGTGAGGCGCATCTTCATCCCTGCCTTGTAGTGGCCGGCGACGTGGCACCCGATGACGAGGGCGCCGGGGGCGTCGAAGCGGCGCACGTACGCCTTGGTCTGGTTGGGGCTGGCGGCGACGCCGTCCCGTTGCTGCTTGCCCGACTCGACGGCCGACTGGGCGGCCTCGTCGCCGAACGCGGCGTTGTGGTCGAGGCTGCCGTCGTTCTTGAAGACGAAGCGCACCGTCGTCCCTGCCTTGACCGTGATGGCGTCGGGCTTGAAGGCGAGGTCGACCATGCGGATCTCGACGGTCTGGTCGACGGGACCAGCCGCCGCGGTGGTCGGCGACGATCCGTTCGTCTTTGCGTCACCGCCGCAGCCCGCCGCCGCCAAGGCGGCCGCGACGATCAGGACGCCGGCTCGAACCGAGGCTTTCATGAGACGGGTCCAGCCACCGGGCGACAGTAGGACAAACCGACGCAGCGGCCAGCGCACGCGTGGTGACATGGCGGGAATGACCGTGGCTGTGCCCAAGATCCAGGGTTTCGACGACGACCGCTACCGCCGGCTCGTCGCCGAGGGCTACCTCCGCTGCGCTCCGCACCCCTCGGCCGACTTCACCATCGTCAACTACACCGCCAAAGCGCAGTACGAGCGCGTGTGGACGCCCGAGACAGTGGCGTGCCGCGGCCTCATCATCCGCGGCGACGGCACGGTCGTGGCGCGGCCGTTCGGCAAGTTCTTCAACGCCGATGACTTGCCCGAGCTGCCGGTGGAGCCGTTCGAGGCGTTTGAAAAGCTGGACGGCTCGCTCGGCATCCTCTACGAGGGCCCCGATGGTCCCGCCGTCGCCTCGCGTGGTTCGCTCGACTCCCCCCACGCCCACCACGCCACCGCCCTCTTCAACACCTTCGACCGTCCCGTCCCTGATGGCGTGACGCTGTTGTTCGAGTACATCGCCCCCTGGAACCGGATCGTCTGCGACTACGGCGACCGGGAGGAGCTGGTCCTGCTGGCCGCGATCGACACGGCGACGGGCCGTGACGTCACGCTCCCCACAGACTGGCCCGGTCCGGTCGTGCGCCGGTTCGACGGCGTGGCCGACTTCGACGCGCTGCGCAAGCTCACGCGGGAGGGGGACGGGACTGAGAGCGAGGGGTTCGTCGCCCGGTTCGCATCAGGACTGCGGGTGAAGCTCAAGCGGGCCGACTACGTCCGTATCCACCGCCTGGTGACCCAGGTGTCCCCCGCGGCCATCTGGGAGGCGATGCGCGCCGGCCAGAACTGGGGCGAGATCCTCGAACGGGTGCCCGACGAATTTGCGGCGTGGGTCCGCAAGGAAGTGGCGACGATCCAAGCGCGCTACAACGCCATCGAACGCCAGTGCCGAGCCGACTTCCGCGACCTGGGCGACCGCAAGGCGACCGCCCTGTACTTCCAGACCTGCCAGCACCCCGGCGTGCTGTTCAAGATGCTCGACCGCCGCCCCTACGCCGAGCTGATCTGGAAGCAGGTCAGGCCGCAGACGGCCACCGCGTTCCGGAGCGACGAAACCGCCTGAGGAGGCGACGGATGGCGGCCACAGACGGGAATCACCTGGTTCTCCACAGGCTGTCACCAGGTAATTCTCCCTTGACTTTCAAGGGCAACCCCCTATCATGGTGCTCGGAGTCCCGAGGGGGAGGAAGCTCACGGAGACCGGCTCTCGGGCCGGACGAAGTGGACGGAGCCTTCCTTGGGACTCCGCTTTTTTGTGCCCACCCGCGTTCCGCGGTGCGCCCGGAGGCCGCTGGTAGCCTGCACGCCCGATGGGGGCTGCTGAACGCTTCGCCGACCGGTTGCGGCGGCTGCGGGCCCACGAACGCCTGACCCGCGAGGGCCTGAGCGTCCGCACGGCCGAGCTCGACCCGCAGCGCCCGGTGTCGGTGGCGATGATCGCTTTGATGGAGAGCCGCAGCACGCCGTACCGGCTGCCGACCCGCATGTCGACGCGCGGGCTCGCCATCGTGGCGGTGGCTCGCGCCCTCAACGTCGGGGTCGAGGAGCTGCTGGAGTGCTTCTCGGCCGAGGAGCTGCGGGGATCGTGCTTCGCCTCCCTCGCCGTCACGCCCGAGCTCGAGGCCGGCAGCCTGGCCGCCTTCATCGCCGCCCTGCCCACCTCGGCGGCCGAGTTGCTGCGGGTCCCGGCCGTCGCCCACCTCACCAACGAGCAGGCATTCGCCTACATCTTCGCCCTGGAGCGGGAGTACCCCGGTCTGGAGATGCTGGTGGGCGACGAGCCGCCGCTGATCTTCGTCGACGACGAGGATCTCGCCCGCTGGATCGACGGCATGGGCCTGAACGACGCCGACGGGGAAACGTTCCGCGCCTTGTTCGCCTCCTACCAGGCCCACTTCCGGGACCTGGCGTTGCGCGGGCGCAAGCGGTACCAGGTGGCGCTGAACAAGCAGACCTTCGCCGCCTTCCTGTCCCGTAAGTCGCCGCGCCGGGCGGCGGAGCTGGTCGACAGCATGATCGCCATGCTCCACGACGCCCCCTTCTTCCAGGTCGTGCTGGTGGACTACCCGCGCCCGCCCGAGGAGCTGGAGATCATCTCCCGCCACGGCCAGATCCCGCCGGACTTCTCGGACACGCTGAGCGTCGTGATCCGCCAGACATCCCGGCACTCGACGCCCGTCGAGTACTCGCTGATACCGATGCCGCAGACCTACATGTCGCTCAACCGCGACATCGCCGAGGCCAACCGGTGCTGGTCGATCGGCCTCGACCAGTACGAGTCCCGCCACCGCGAGGCCGGGGGCCAGGAGTGGACCGGCGCGTCGAACGAAACCACCGCCCATCTGCTCAAAGAGGTGCTGGCGACCATCGTGTGACCAGGCCGGCGTCAGATGGCGAAATCGACGTGGAAGTGCGTGATCAGCGGGCCGTGCCAGTTCAGGCTCCCCTGGCACACATTGTCGACGTTGGTCATCGTCCCGTTCCCCATCACCTTGTTCGCCTCGCGCGCCACCAGGTAGTCGTTGTAGAGGATCTGGAACGTTCCCTTGCCCGTGCATGCCTTGTCGATCGCCAGTGCGAATGTGTAGGCGATGGCCTGCGGGTAGTAACCGACCCTGGCGCCGTGGAACACCTCAGGAATCCGCTTCGGCTCCCCGGGACCCGGCTCGTTGGGCATAAGGTCGACGGAGCGGTAGCGACCGGCGAACGAGCCGCCGCTCCAGTGGTCGGTCCGCGACATCGTCCGGAAGCCCGCCGGATAGATCGTGCGAAGGTTCTTGAGCAGCGCGACCAGATCCTTGTGCAGCTGGATCGTCGGCTTGGAGGGCTCCCACTCCGGTAGGTCCGTCGGGATGACCAGGTTCCCCTGCGCCGCCTCCTTGGCTTTGCGGGCGTCCTCAGTGGCCGCCGTCAACGCGTTCTTGAATCCCGACGTCTTGTTGAGTGCGGCCAAGACCTTCGCCTTCTCCACCGGCAGGACGGCCACCGCCGCGATCAGCGCCGCGGCCTGCGCGGCATCGAGTGGCGCTTGCTTCTGCGCCGCCCGCCGCTGGTTCTCCTCCGCGAGGAGCTTGGTCCGTTGGTCAGCAGGGAACTTCGCGACGGCCTCCTCAGCCTCTTTCGGGCTCACTCCCAAGCCGAAGCGGCTGAGCACCGAGCGTTCCAGCACACGCCAGTCGGGCGCCTCAAGGATTTCCTTGACCGCGCCTCTCGTTCCCTTGACCGTCATGGGCACAGTGTCGAAATCGAGCTTCTCGCGGCGCTCGGCCATCCACGCCCATTGGTGGTCAGGGGCGCGCCGCTCGACATGCGAGCACGTTTCCCCATCCCCCTTTCAATCCGTGCGTGCGGTTTTCCCGCACACGGCTTACCGACGGTCTTCTGGACATGGTTAC
>JAHFUQ010000101.1 GCA_023265045.1 Acidimicrobiia bacterium | reverse complement strand
GGCCCCGGTGGCAGGGAGTAGCTGAAGCCCGGAGGGGGAGCTTCAGGCGCTCACCTTGACCTTGGGCGCAGCCGCGACGGGCTCGGGAGCGGCGAACGCCCGGGTCTTGGGGGTGACGAAGGCGTGCACGAAGCCCGCCATCGACAGCGCCAGCATCAGCGCGCACCCCAGGTAGATGACGGTGGAGGCCTGCTGGGCCTTCATGCCCAGCACCCCGAAGCCGTAGGACGTGAGCAGGATGCCCCGCAGGGTCTCGCCCTTGAAGACCGTCTCGCGCTGGCTGGTGACGTCGGTCAGCTGCTTGTTCAGGTCGGCCACGGCGGCGGCGTCGCCGTTCTTCTGGGCGGCGGCGATCTGGGCCCGCAGGTCGGTCTGGACGTCGCCCAGCTGGGCGTATGTCTTGCCCTTGGCGGTGGTCTTGATGTGCAGGCCGATGAAGTTGTTGGCGTAGCACTCGGCCTGCTTCGGGGTGGTGAGGGCCTGGCCCGCGTACTTGACCAGGCACGGGGCCTGCTTCTCCTCGTCCGTGAGGGTGGCGGCGCTCTTGAACGTGATCTTCTCCTGCTTGAGCTGGTCGCTCACGTACTTCTTGGAGAAGTTGGCGTTGCCGGTCATGACCACGCCCATGACCAGCAGCAGGCCGGCCAGGCCGACACCGCCGATGCTGAACAGGATGTCGAGGGTTCTGCGCTTCATGGTCTTCCTCCTGGTGACGGCCGCCGGGCGGAGGCCCGACGGGAGACGTGCACTCAGCATCGGCCCCGCCGCCGCCCCGCCCCAGGGTCCAAAGTCACAGCCGTCGGGGGACGGACGGCCCCTTGGCGCCCTTGTTCACCCGAGCACGAAGTCGTTCCCGTCGGTGAAGCGGTGGTGCTCACGAGCGTTTTGCACGGCCGTCGCCCGTTGCGCCGCCGCCTGGCGCGGCCCGTCGAGGACCTGCCCCACCCTGAGCGCCGGGCCCGCTCCCAGCTCGACGACGAACCCTCCGGGCGTCGACTGGAGCACGGCCATGGCGCGGATCGACGGCGTCGCCGCCATCTGCCGGGCCGCGACCTCGGCGAAAAGCCCCGGCGCGACATCCGAGACCGCACCAGCCCGGCCGCGCCGCCGCGCTCGTGCAGGAGCTGCTGCTCCTGGTCCCGAACCAGGCCGCGGACCCAAGCCGTGAGCAGGCCGCTCGTCGCGAGCGCGATGACCAGCATCGCGGCCCACTATTTGATCAGGACGTCCGTGTGGGTTCCAACCGGGGCCGGAAGGCGCCGCCCCGAGATCAAGGTCGGATTGATTCGGACGTAATGACCGACGACGCCCGGCAGCCAGCTTGGGGCGGCACCTTGTCGGAGCACCTCGCTGAACCACTCGTGGTCGTCGGTGATCTCCTCAGCCGTGCCCTGCACGACGACGCTCCAGCCCGTATGCCGGGCGACGTCGATGGCGTCGGCTTCGAACGCGACCTTCGCTCCCGCCGCGGCCTCGAGCTTCGAGCCTTCGCCGGTCCGGAACACGATGACGCCACCATAAAGGGCGTAGTTTACGGGCAGCACCATCGGCTGGTCTCCGGCGACGAACGCCAGCCGCCCGACCGGCTGGCTGGCGAGGAGTCCCAAGCACTGGGTGAGGGGGATGATCTCCATACCGGATTGAGCGTGGGTGATGCGCATCATGGCCATGTCATTCTCCGCTTGGGGCGCGGCCTGCGGTAGGGCCGAAAGTCCCAGTTCGACCCTGGCGGAGGCTCGCTCCGGAGCCCAATGTCGACGCCCAGGGACGACCGTTCGCCCGCGCGAGGCCGGGCCTCGCCGGCCAACCACCGTCGTGCCGTCCGGTCAGCCCAGCTGACGCCGTCGCCCCGGCGCCAACCAGTTCGCAACGGGGTGCGACAAGCGCGCATCCCGCTGCCACGCGGCCGGGGCCTGGCCAACATGGAGGCCGGGCCAGGCCAGGCCAGGCCGACGCCGCCGATGCTGAACAGGATGTCGAGGGTTCTGCGCTTCATGGTCTTCCTCCGGTGCGGCCGCCGGGCGGAGGCCCGACGGGAGACGTGCACTCAGCATCGGCCCCGCCGCCGCCCCGCCCCAGGGTCCAAAGCCACAGCCGTCGGGGGACGGCGGTCCCGGCCTTTGCTTGCCGGAGAGGGCAACCGGGGGCGTTAGCGACCGTCGTCGTCGGGCCGAGGCGCGAAGCGGAGCCGCCGGCCGGAGATGGTCCGAGGAACGATCCGCACCCAGTGGCGCTTGTTGCCGGACGCCCACGGATGGAGGTCGAGGCGTCCCGTTTGGTCCTCGATCTCGCGCGCGACGCCCTGGACGAGCACGCTCCACGCGGGGGCACCGAGGTCGAGGTGGTCGACCTGAAAGCTCACCGGCTGCTCACCGAGCACGGCGAGGCGGAACTTGCTCCCGAAGTCCATACGGAAGACGATCGACTCGCCGTCGAGCAGGAAGTTCACCGGCACGACGAGGGGTGCGGTCCCGAAGTCGGCCACGGCGATCCGGCCCACGGCTTCGGTGGACAGCAACTCGAGGCATTCCGCGTACGGGATCTTCTCGATCGCGCCGCCGCCCGTCGTCGCGAAGTCCTGGTCGCGGCTCACGCCGTCGTCCGCGCCGCGGGGGCCGTCGCAGCCCCGGCGAGGCACTCGCGGCGGCCGGAGATGAGGTCCAGCGTGATGCGGACAAACCGCTCGCTCCCGGCCTGCGGCCCGTCGTCGAGGGCGAGGCCTCGGGCGTGCTCCAGGTCGGCCGGGTCGAGGATGTCGTTGGCGACGCCCGTCACCGACACGCTCCAGGCGATCCGGTCGCTCCCGTACGCTTCGTCCGCCTCGAAGGCGACGACTGCGGCGCGGGTGCCCTGGTCGAGTTGTGACCCGGCCCGCACCCGGACCACCACACCATGGTCGTCGAGCGCGAACACGACGGGGAGGATCACCGGAAGGGCGCCCGAATGGAACCCGACGCGACCGACCCGCACGCTGGCGAGCAGCCGGAGGCAGTCCGTGCGGGACAGCGATTGCATGCCGGATCGGTCGAGGTTCACGAGGCCAGCGTCGTCGCCGGCGAGCCGGAGCAGTAGGGCCAGAAGTCCCAACCCCCCGGCCGAACGTCCGAGGAAAGGACCTTCGGCCCTGCGATCGATGCCGGATGATCCCGGCCAGCCCGCCCGAGCGCCCACTACGACGTGATGTTCTGTCCAGTGGAGGCGTGGGATGCTCGACTGGTCGAGGGGGTGTTCGCCCTGCCGTTCGGAGTGGCGCGCAACGCCGAAGGAGGGTTGTGGCCCGGATCCTGATCCTCGAGGATGAGGAGGCTGTGCGTCGCGGAATGCGCCGGGCACTCGAGCGCGCCGACCACACCGTCGCGGAAGCGGCCGACGCGGCCGTCGCGCGGCACTTGCTGTCCGAGGAGAGCTTCGACCTGCTCCTGTCGGACATCAACCTTCCGGGTGAGTCAGGGCTCGAGTTGGTCCGCCAGGTGTCCGCGGAACTGCCCGACATCGCCGTCGCCATGGTCACGGGCGTCGACGACCCGGGCGTCGCGGGCGAAGCGCTCAGGATCGGCGCGTACGGGTACCTCGTGAAGCCCTTCGGACCAAACGAGCTGCTCATCAACGTCACCATGGCGCTGCGCCGCCGCGACCTGGAGCGGGAGCGCCGGTCGTACATGGCGGAGCTGGAAGGAAAGATCATCGGCCGCAGCCGGGCCCTCCAGCGTGCCGTGAAGAACCTGGAACACGCGCAGGAGTCCACCCGCTCGGCCGAGCGCGACGTCGTCGACCGGCTTATCACCGCGTTGACGCTGCGGAGCGAAGAAACTGGTGCGCACATCCAGCGCATGAGCCGGTATGCCGCCCTGCTGGCGGAAAAGGCGGGGGTCGACTGGTGGACCTCCGACGAGTTCCGCATCGCCGCCATGCTCCACGACGTCGGGAAGATCGGCGTGCCCGACACGATCCTGCTCAAGCCCGGGAAGCTGACCCCCGACGAGTACGAGGTCATCAAGCGCCACCCCGATCTCGGCGCGACACTGCTGTCGGACGGGGAGTCGCGGATCCTGGTGTTGGGGGTGCAGATCGCACTGGCGCACCACGAGCGGTGGGACGGGCGTGGCTACCCGGGCAGGCTCGCGGGCGCGACGATCCCGATCGAGGGCCGTATCGCCGCGGTAGCCGACGCCTTCGACGCCATGACCAGCGACCGGGTGTACCAAGCGGCCATGCCCGTCGAGCGCGCCGTCGACATCCTCCAGGCCGAGCGGGGAGGTCAGTTTGATCCCGAGCTGGTCGGCCTCTTCGTCGCCTCGATCGGTGAAGCCCTCGTCATCCGCGATGCCTTCGGCGATCCGTCGCCTGCCCCCCAAGCCATCGGCGTGCTCATCGTCGACTCCCGCCAGATGTTCTCGGACGCGGTGGCCCGGTTGGTCATGGCCGCCGAAGGGATGGGCGTCGTCGCCGCCGTCGAATCCGTGGACGAGGCCCTGAGGGTGAACCGCCAACGCAGCGCCGACGTGGTTGTCATCGACGCCGAGCTCCCCAGCGGTGACGGCATCGAAGGCGCGCGGGCCATCATGGCCGAGTGCCCCGACGCCGTGGCCCTGCTGCTGCACAGTCGCGACGACGAGGGAACCCTGCGCCGGGCTTTGGAGGCGGGCTGCGCAGGCATGGTGCTGAGGGAGCGCGTGTTCGAGGAGCTCGTACCGGCGATCATCGCCGCCCACGCGGGAGAGCCGGTCATTCCTGCGACGAAGCGGGTGGCCCTCTCGCATCGCCGCGACAACGGCAGCCGCGCCGAGGGCGGCCTGACGCCTCGGGAGGTCGAGGTCCTCGGGCACCTCGCCGCCGGTCGGTCGAACCGGGCGATCGCCGACGAACTCGTGCTGAGCCTCAGCACCGTCCGGAACCATGTGCACTCGGCGCTCGGGAAGCTGGGCGCCCACTCGCGCCTGGAGGCGGTGGCGACCGCCGTGCGCCGGGGGATCGTCGACTATCCCTGACGCCGAACACGAGGCGCCATAGTGCGTTTGCACTCGGCGCGCACATGACATTGCATCTGTTCTTGGTCTGCGGGCGATTCGACAACAAGGTAGGCCCTTCGACGCGGAGGTACACCGGCGTGCACGACGTCACCCACCCGGCAACTATCGAGCGCCCGCGTTCGCGCGCGTGGTGCGGGCCCGCATCGCGCTCGGCGGCGCCGTCACCCGCCTTCCCCACGTGATGGCCGATTTGACGAACGGGTCTGGGCCCGAGCCGCGCCTCCCGCTGACCAACCGCATCTTGATCGTCGACGACCACGACGTCCTGGCCAGCGCTGTCGCGCGAGCGGTGCGAGGGCGCGGGTTCCAGGTCGACACCATCACCGGGCCCACCGGCCGCGAGATCGTGGAGGAGGCCCGCCGGTTGGCGCCGGTCGTCGTCCTGCTCGACCTGAACCTCGGCGCCGCCGGATCCGGAGTCGACCTCGTCGAACCGCTCGCCCGCGCCGGCGCCCGGGTGTGCGTGATGAGCGGGACCATCGACCCCGCCCAAGTGGCGGCGTGCGTCGAGTGGGGCGCCGTCGGCGTCATCCTGAAGACCGCGCCGCTGCCCCACCTCCTAGAAGCGGTCGAGCGGCTGACCTACGGCGAGGACCTGGTCACCGGGCCGGAACGGGAGGCCTGGCATGCCGAGTTCCTGAGGCAACGGCGCCGGCTGGCGCCGTTCGCCAGTCTCACGCCGCGCGAGCGGGCGGTCCTGCAGTTGCTGATGGCGGGACGGACCGCCGAGGAGGTCGCGACGGAGACGTTCGTGTCGCTGGCGACAGTGCGCAGCCACATCAAGTCGATCCTGCACAAGCTCGGGGTCCGCACCCAGCTCGCCGCCGTCGCCTTGGCCTTCGAGACAGGCTGGCCGAACGACCAAGGATGACGAGGGCCGGCGCCGCCGGGGCGGAAAATCATCAACCTTGAGGGTCCGGCGCCGACCCGGTCAGGCCGACCATGTCTTCGTGAACCCAACCTTGCGACGTTGGCGCCGAGCCCTCGAGCCCGCCGCCGCCCGCCCCTCGTCTGGAGACTGAGATGCGTACGGCACAGGTACTCGTCCTCGATGACGACCACAGCCTCGCGGACCAGGTAGAGCGGGCGGTGGCGTCGCTGCGTCCGCGGCCGGCGGTGCTTCGGTGCGCCGCCTTCGACGAGCTCGACCAGCACGGCCCGACGGACCTGCTGATCGCCGGTCCCAGCATGGAGCATCCGGAGGGTCTGAACCAACTCCGGCAACTTCGAGCCCGGGCGCCGCAGACCGGCCTCGTGCTCGCCTTCGAACAGTTGCGGGGGGGCCTGCGGGCCACGGTGCGAACGGGCGCGCTCGACATCGTGCGGCTGCCCGCCAAGGACCAAGCCATCGCCGCCGCCGTCGAGCAAGCCCTCGAAATGGCGCCGACCAGCTCTGACCGGCGCGTGCCGGCGCCCAGCACGGACGCGCGGGGGCGCACGATCGTGGTCGTCTCCGCGGCGGGCGGGTGTGGCAAGACGTTCTTCTCGGTGAACCTGGCCCATCACCTGCAGACGCAGTCGCAACGCCGTACCTGCCTGGTCGACCTGGACCTGCAGTTCGGCGAGCTCTGCGCCGCCCTGCGCCTCGACCCGCAGTACACCCTCAGCGACCTGGTGGGAGCAAGCAGGGAAGAGGGCGACCTCTCCCAGCGCTTCGAGAGCTTTGTCGCCGTCCACGAGACCGGGGTGAGCGTGCTGGCGGGGCCCGATCGGCCGGAAGACGCCGACGACATCGATGCGTCCGAAATCGCGGGAGTGCTCAGCGCGGCACGGAGCCGGTACGACGACGTGGTCATCGACACGTCGGGAAGCCTCTCCGAGGTGGTGCTCGCCGCTCTGGACCATGCAGACCAGATCTTCGCCGTCGCCACCCTCGACCTTCCGAGCATCCGCAACCTCGGCGTGCTGCTGTCGACGCTCAGTGCCCTGAAGGTTCCGTCCGAACGGATTCAACTCGTCCTCAACAAGGTGGAGCCCGATGTCGGAATCGCTGTCGACCAGGTCGAGAAGTACTTCTCCCAGGGCTTTTCCATGGTCATCCCGTACGGGCGCGAGGTGAACCGCGCCCTCAACGCGGGCCAGCCGGTGCTCGCCTACGCCCCGCGCGCCGATGTGAGCAAGGCGCTCACCGGCGGGCTGGCCAAGGCCATGTCGAGCGACCGGGCTGAGCCCGAAGCGCAACCGTCGAAGCGTCGCTTCCGCCGCCGCGCGGCGGCCTGAACGGACTCGCCATGCTTCTCGCTCTCGCCGCCGCGGTCGTCGGCGCCTCCCTGATGATCGGGACCTACTTCACCGCCCGCCACCGACGCAGCCGTGCGCTCGACGACCTGCTGGGCATGCTCCCCGTCACCCTCGAACAGGACGGGGCCGAAGCCGAGGCGCAGCGCCTGGCCAGCCGGGCCGCCGATCTCGCGGGCCGGGTCGCCGGCCAGGTGATCGACCAGGTCGACCGGAGCAGCTCCCTCGGCACGGCGCTCGCCCGCGCCAAGATCCGCCTGCGCCCCGGTGAGTTCATGGTGATCACCGCCGGGTTCGGCCTCGGGACGGCGGCCGCGCTGCTGGCCGTGACCCATGTGCCGGCGTTGGCGGTCATGGGCGCCGGTCTGCCCTTGGCGTTGGCCAGCGTCTACGTGCGGCGGCGAATCGCTCGCCGTCGCCGGGCGTTCGAAGTCCAGTTGCCGGACGCCCTCAGCCTCATCGCCTCGTCGCTGTCCGCCGGGCACACGTTCCTGCGGGCCATCCAGATGATGTGCGAGGAATGCGCGCCGCCGCTCAGCGAGGAGTTTTCGATGGTCGTCGCCGAGTCGCGGCTCGGGGACCCGCTCGTCGAGGCCCTGGACCGGATGGCCGAGCGCCTGCAAATCCGCGACGTCGACATCGTCGTCCAGGCCATCCGTATTCAGCAGACAGTCGGGGGTCGGCTGGCCGATCTCCTCCACACGCTGTCGGACTTCATCCGGTCACGGGACGAGGTCCGCCGCGAGGTGCGGGTGCTGACCGCCGAGGGGAAGATGTCGGCCTACGTCCTGACCGGTTTGGTGCCCTTTCTGTTCGTGATGATCCAAGTGATGAACCCGAACTACATCAAGCCCCTTTTCAACGGCGCGGGCCTGTTCATCCTCGCGTACTCAGGGGTGTCGGTCGTCATCGGGCTGTTCGTGATCCTCAAGATGGTCACGATCGACTTCTGATGGACCCTCGGCTCCTTGGCTTCCTGGTCGCCACGATCGCCGGCGCGGCGTGCATGGTCACCTCGGTGCGGTCCTCCCGCCGCCCCGCGCCCGACGTCGAAGCCTTCCTCAGCGAGCTCCTCCCCAGCGAGCTTCCTGAGCCCCTGGCCGAGCCCTTCCTCCAGAGGGTCATCCTCGGCCCGGTGGCGCGCCGCCTCGAGCGCCTGTTGCCCGGCGACTACCTCGAGAAGACCGGGATGCTGTTGGCCCAAGCGGGGCTGGCGGGCCAGCGCAGCGCCGGCCAGCAGCTCGCCATCGAGATTGCGTGCGCGGTGGCGGGCGCTGTGGTCTCGGCCTTGCTGTTGCTCCGCCACCCTCCGTCGGGGCTGGCCGTGGGCCTGCTCCTGCTCCCCGCCATCGGGTTCATGCTCCCGTCGGCCCGGCTGAAGCGGACGATCCGGGAACGCTCAGACCACATCTTCAAGGACCTGCCCGACATGATCGACATGTTGGCCATCGCCGTCGAGGCCGGAAGCGGGTTCGAGGCCGCCCTTACCCTGATCTGCGACCACTTCCAGTCGCCGATGGCCGACGAGTTGGCGTTTGCGCTCAATGAGATGTCGTTGGGGATGCCTCGAAAGGAGGCGCTCCAGGGCCTGAAGCAGCGCGCCGACCTACCGGTGGTGCGGACGTTCGCCCTTGCCCTCATCCAGGCCGACGCCCTCGGCATACCCATCTCTCGAGTCCTCCGGTCGCAGGCCACGGAGATCCGCGCCCAGCGGCGGGCGTGGGCCCGGGAGAAGGCGGCGAAGATGCCCATCAAGATCCTGTTCCCGCTGGTGCTCTTCGTCTTCCCGCCGATCCTCGCCATTGTGATCGGCCCGGCGGCACTGTCGTTCACCCACCTGTAAGCCACCTATGTTCTCGAACCGAAAGAAGGTAGCCATGCCGACGGCGATGGGGAGGAAGGCGAAAATGACCCTGGCCATAGGGTTCGTGGTGTTCGTCGTCGGGACGTCCGGCGCTGCGTATTTGGGGACCCGGCACACCGGCCAGACGACGCCGAGCGCCGCCGGGGCCACCGTGCTCTACGCCGCGCAGCCGCTCGCCACCGGCACCCTGGGCTCGACTGCGTTGAACCAGGGTCTCGTCAAGACGAAGACGATCGCAGCGCCGTCGGTCCCCGCGGGGGCGCTGACCGACCCGGCCCAGCTGGCCAACGGGATCGCCGCGGTCGCGGTCCCCAGCGGCGCGGTGATCACCGCCGACATGTTCCCCGCGCCCAAGACGCGCATCGGCACCGTCGTGATCCCCCCCGGCAAGCGGGCCCTCACCCTCCGGCTCGAGCCGGTGGCCGGGATCGCCGGCTTCGCCGGCGCCGGCGACCACGTCGACATCTACGCCGTCCGGAAGAGCAGCGACGGCGGTCCCCCGGGCGTCCGTCTCGTGCTTCAGGGCGTCGAGGTGCTGAGCATCAACGGGACCGGGCTGACGGCGTCGCCGGGCCAGCCCGGAGGCCCGGAGTATGTCTACCTCCTGGCCGTGACGCCCACCGAGGCCGAGCGCCTCATCTACATCAGTGAGTTCGAAAAGCTGTACTTCGACCTCGTGGCCAAGGGCGAGCCGCCGGTCGGGCCGACGCCCGGCGCGGGCGCGGCCCAGACCCTCCAGACCGTGTGAGGAGGCGCCGAGCGAGGACGGCTGCGATCAGCCGTCCTTCGCCGGCGCGTCGAGGATCTCCCTGATCCTGCCGAGCAGCACCGGCTCGGAGAAGGGTTTCTCGATCAGGCGGACGCCCTCGTCGAGGGTGCCCTGGGAGGCCAGGACCGGCTGGGCGTAGCCCGACATGAACAGCACGGAGATGCCGGGCCGCACGGCGGTGACGCGCTGGGCCACTTCCTTGCCCAGCATGTGGGGCATGATCACGTCGGTCAGGAGCAGGTCGATGGTGCCTTCGTGCTCGGCGGCGAAGGCGAGCGCCTCCGCGCCGTCGTGGGCCTCCAGCACGTGGTACCCGTTGCGGGCCAGGATGCGCCGGGTGACCTTTCGTATGGCCTCCTCGTCCTCGACGAGCAGGACGGTCTCGTAGGCGCCGTCGGTGAGGATATCGGCGCCGGGCCCGGCGGCGGCCGCCGGCTCGTCGAGGGCAGGCAGGAGCGCGCTGACGGTCGTGCCCAGGCCTGGCTCGGAGTAGACGTTCGCGTGGCCGCCGGCCTGAGCGATGATCCCGTAGACCGTCGCCAGCCCCAGGCCCGTTCCCTGCCCCTTGGGCTTGGTGGTGAAGAAAGGCTCGAACGCGCGTGCCACGACCTCTGGGTCCATGCCCGTCCCGGTGTCGCTGACCCGGAGGCGGACGTAGCGACCGGCCTCCAGACCCGCGAGGCGAGCGGCGTACGCCTCGTCGACCACCACGTTCTCGGTGTCGATCGTGAGCGCGCCCCCCGACGGCATGGCGTCGCGGGCGTTCACCGCCAGGTTGACGAGCACCTGGTCGATCTGGCCCGGGTCGGCGCGCACGGTCCAGAGCGCCCCCGCCAACGACGTTCGCAGGTCGATGTGCTCGCCGATCGTGCGGCGGAGCATCTGCTCGGTGTCCCGCACCCGTTCGTTGAGATCGAGGACCCGAGGCCGGACCACCTCGCGCCGGCCGAACGCCAGGAGCTGGTGGGTCAGCGCCGTGGCCCGCTCGGCTGCCCGGCGGATCTGCTCGACGTCGCTGCGGACCGTGTCCCACCGCTCGCCGGGCACGCGGTCCGCTTCGGCGATAACTTCTTCGGCGACGAACGCCGAGTAGTTCAAGATCACGGCCAAGAGGTTGTTGAAGTCGTGGGCGACGCCGCCTGCCAGCTGACCGAGACTCTCGAGGCGCCGTGACTCCCGCAGCTGGATCTCTATCCGGCTGCGCTCCGCCTCGGCCTTGAGCCGCTCTCTGGCCGCCTGCGCATCGAGGCGTTCCGTCACGTCCCGCACGGCCGCGGAGACCAGCATGCCTTCCTCGGTTTCGAGGGCGGAAAGGCTGATCTCGGCCGGGAACTCGCTGCCGTCCCGCCGCCGCCCGGCGAGCTGCATGCCCGCGCCCATCGGCCGCGGCCTCGGCTCGCGGAAGTACTCGGCGCGGCGGGCAGGGTGAACGCCGCGGGCCGCCTCCGGCACCAGGATCTCGATGGGCTGCCCCACCAGCTCGCTGCGGTCGTACCCGAACAGCCGCTCCGCCTGGGCGTTCACCAGGGCGATGAGGCCGTCGCCGTCTACCCCGACGATGGCGTCCGGAGCGGCTTCAAGCAGCCCCCGGAACTTCGCCTCGGCGGCGGCCGCGCTGGACCTGTCGAGGCTCAGTTCGAGCACCGCGTCCGGCTCGCCGGCCGCATCCCGCCGGAGGGACCACCGGCTGGCGACCACGACGCCACGGCCGTCCCGAGTCCGGTGCCGAAGCTCCCCCTCCCATTGGCCGAGGGTCAGCAGCGCGTTGTTGAGGGCGTCCAACCGATCGGCGAACTCGGTTTGCAGGAGCGCATGGGTCGTCTGGCCACGCGCCTCCTCCTTCGTCCACCCGTAGAGCCGCTCGGCGCCGGTGTTCCAGTAGAGGATCGTGCCGTCGAGGCGGCGCACGATGATGGCGACATGGGTGAGCTCCAGGAGGTCGGCCTGCTCGGCGGCGCTCGCGAGCTGTGACTGGATGTGCTCGCGGGCGCGCTGCTGCTCGATGACGTCCCGGAAGATCACCACCGCGCCGGTCACCGCCCCGTGCTCGTGGATCGGGCTCGCGGTGTACTCCACCGGGAGCGAGACCCCGTCACGCCGCCAGAACACCTCGCCCACGACGCGGCTCGGCACGTCGGCTTGGAGCGCTCGGGCCACGGGGCACTCTTCGACCGGGTACGGCGACCCGTCCTGCCGAGTGTGGTGGACCACCTCGTGCAGGCGCTTGCCCAGGAGCTCCGCGGGCTCGTACCCAAGCTGTTGTGCCGCGGCCCGGTTGACGAAGGTGCACCGTCTGTCGGCGCCGATGACGACGATCCCGTCGGCTGTCGCCGCGAGCGTCGCCGCGAGGTCGGGGCTCACGAGTTGTCCCTCAGGCATCGTCGGCGATGAGCCGGAGCAGCCCGTCCTGCGAGTGCACGCCGAACTTGGTGAAGATGGCGCTGAGATGGTTCCGGATCGTGCTCGGGCTGAGGTAGAGCTCGCGGGCGATGCTGGGCACACGCTGCCCGCGGGCGAGGCGGACGAGGATCTCCCGTTGGCGGGTCGAGAGCTCCGCCAGGCGGCGGGCCTGGCTCGTCGTTGGCGGGCGAGCGACAGGGCTGAGCACCCCCGCCGCCTGGATCTCCTCGGCGATGCGCACCAGGCGCCGCTCCAACTCCCGCACGCGGCGGTCCGAGCCGCCCGCCGCCAGGCGATCGAGCGACTCGAGCCGGAAGCCGAAGCGCGGCGTGTCACCCGAGGCGGTGACAACCCCCCACCCGCGCCACCACCCGCCGTCGCGGTGGGCCATCCGCAGATCGAGACCGGCCTCGCCCGTCGCCGTCGCCTCGGCCAGCGCCAAGAGGACGCGAGGCAGGTCCAGCGTATGGAGCAGGTCGACAACGACCGCGCCGCGGAGATCCTCGGGGCCGTAGCCGAGAACCTCGCCGATCTCGTCGTCCATCCGCTCGATGAGCCAGTCCAAACCGATCGAGGCCGCGACGAGCGCCTCCTGATCCGACGGCGCACTCCGGGGTGGCATGGAGGCCGGCGCCCGGCGGCCGTCGAGCTCGAAGTCGGGCTCGACGGCGACGCCCACCGCGAGGTCGCCGTAGGCCGGCGACCGGATGGCCCGCCAGATCACGATCGCCTCGAGCGCGGATCCGTCGGGCCTTCGGAGCTGGTGGCGAGCCTGGCATCCGT
>JAHFUQ010000233.1 GCA_023265045.1 Acidimicrobiia bacterium | reverse complement strand
GCCGTTCCGCCGCCGAAGGCCCTGGCGATCATGCCGGGAGGTTCTTCACCCACGTGCCCTTCACGATCAGCCGCTGGGCGGCCGATCCGCGCGGATGGCACGTGGTCAGGGTGATCGACCGGTCGGGCGTGGCGTCGATCACCGAGAGGTCGTTGGGGTCGACCGCGAAAGGCGCCTTCGTGAGCTGGTAGACGCAGCCGCCGATGGGCGTCGTCAGCTCGATCGTGTCGCCCGCTTTCAGCCGGTCGAGGTTCCCGAAGGGCTTGCCGTAGGTCGTGCGGTGCCCGGCGATGGAGACGTTGCCCGTCTCGCACGGCAACGGCGTCTGCGGGTAGTGGCCTGCGCCTGCGCGCAGCGCGCTGGGCGTGATGCCCTCGACGACGACCACGTCGACATCGATGGCCGGGATGCGGATCCGGGTCAGGCTGTCGCCCGTCTCGACCTTGCGCTCGCGGTAGGCCTGCTCCAGCTGGGGGCTGGCCAGCTGCTTGGTGAGCTTGGTCTGGAGCCGCGACTGCCACACGTTGGTGAAAAAGGGATAGCCGACGAGCGCGAGCCCGCCCAGGAGCAGGACGATCGACAGGCCCGAAAGGCTGCGCCGAACCCACGCTTTGGTGCGGAGCAGCTCTAACACGGCCGAACGCGACGACGGCGGCGAAGTCCGGTCATTGCTTGCCTCAGGTTACCGGTTGGGGTGGAGGGAAACGAAGGCGGGTCAGCGGGACCGCAAGGGCTGGCAGCGGGCGGTTTGACGGGCGGCGGGTCAGCTCCGCCGGCTCGCGACGAGCCGGCGGGTGCCGTAGGCGACCAGCAGGAGGAGCCCGCCCAGCATCGGCAGCCACGCTTCGCCGCCGGTACGGGGCAGCTCGGGCTGCAGCGGCACGGGGTTGTTGATCTGGCGCACCGACAGGACCGCCGACGTGCCGCCGCCGGCGGCCTCGGCGTGGGCCAGCTGCAGCGCGATCCCGCCGTTGAGGCCCTTGAGCAGCTGCAGGCTCACGCCGTCGGCCACCGCCACCTTGGTGCCGTTCGGACCGTCGGACGTGCTACCGCCGCCAATGGAGATCGTCGACTCGAGGGGCGTGCCCGCCAGCAGGGTGAGGGGCGCGCCGAGCGAGATGGGGATGTCGGTGAGGTTGCCGAGCAGCGGGATGCCGAGCTTCACGCGCACCAGCGCGGCGTCGAACGAGGGCGTCGCCACCGCCGCCGCCACGCCGCCCTGGGTCGCGGCGGGCCGGGTGATGTCGACGGAGGCCTTGGCGTCGCCCACGACGATGGTCAACAGCGGCGCGCCGAGCGCCGACAGGCCGGGCAGGACCTGGATCTCGCCACCCTGGGCGATGGCGGTGGCGTTGACCTTGGCGCTGGTCGTCGTCGCCGCCGACGTGGAGGACCCCAGCCGGATGGACAGCAGGCCGGTGGCCCGCTTCAACCCGTCGAGCAACTGCTGGACGGTGCTGTTGAGGTTCAAGTTCAGCCCGCTGAGGAGCGGGTTGAGGAGGCTGCCGAGGAGGTTGGTCAGCGGGGTGAGCACGCTCTGGACCGTCCCGCCTACGAGGGCGCCGACCTGGTCGATCAGGGGGGTCAGCAGGCTCCCGCCGACCTCGATGGCCGCCACCGAGCCGGCGCCGCCCGCGGCCGGGAGGCCGTTGGGCGTGGCGGCCTGAGCCTGACCGCACGCGGTGAGCACGGTGAGAAGGCCCAGCAGCGGGAGGTTGAGGACGCACGCCGGCGGCGGCGTCTGGCTGGCGTTGGCGGTGGTCACCAGTGCGTTGGCGACCGTACCCGGCGAGAGCAGGACACCTGCGCCCTGGCCCTGGGCCTTGGGCGACGAGTCGATCAGCGCGCCGGACACGCCGACGGTGAGCGGGTTGCCGAGGAGGCTGAGCGCGAGCCCGCGGGCCGACGCGGAGGCCACGAACGCCTCCGGCGCGGTCACCACAGTCTCGGTCTGTTGCGCCCCTGCGGGCACGACCGACATGAAAGCGCCGATGACGACCGACGTCAGCGCCACTGCCGTAATGCGACGAACTGTGGACATGCTCCCTGACCCTCCCCTTGTCGAGCGCGGTTGCTCGACGCTCTTTCCGCCCGGTCCTACGACTGCATGCCCCCTACGTCGCAATGACAGTTACCACGCCACGGGAGATTTCGCCAGCGTTTGGCGAAAATCCTCTCGGTGGTGGCGTGGTCACCGTTCGACACGCATGGTAGCCGATGCGCGCAACCGGATGTCCGTCATCGCGGCCCCGATAATGGGCACCACGGTGGGCGCCCGGTAGGTCGCCGTGACCCGGACCCGGCTGCCCGGCGGACCCCGATCCGAGACGTCGACCTCGATGCGCCCGGGGTCGAGCCCGGAACCCGCGAGCGCCGCCGAACGGGCTGCTCCGGGGGCTGGTTCGACCGCCGCTTCGCGAGCCCCTTCCCGCGCCGCGTGGACGACGAGGATCTGGTCGCGCACGATCAGGCCGACCTGCACGAGCAGAAGCAACAGCACGGCCACGAACGGGATGACGAGGGCGAGCTCGACCGCCGCCTGCCCCGTGTGCCCCGCCAGCCCCGCCTGCCTCGACGACGTGGCCCGACCACGGCCGGGTTCCTGCGAGCGGCGTCGCGCCGCTCGCAGGAACCCCCCGCATCGACGCGGGACGTTCACGACACCTTGCCGGTCACGGTCTTCACGACCTTGTCCAGCAGCTTCTCGATGAGGTCGGTTTTGGTGGCCCACGCCACGACGAGCAACGCCACGGCCGCCGCGCCCAACAGAACGAGGGCGTACTCGGCGGACGCCTGCCCCCGCTGGTCGGGCTGGGCGCGCTCGCGCACGCCCTCGAGCAGGCCCAGCACCGCGAGGTAGAGACGGACAGAAAGGACAAGCATGGATGTCTCCTCAGGTGAGACGGACGGGTGAGGAGGAAGTCACAGGCGCAGCGACCGCACGGCGCTGGCGATGAGGGGCGCCACAGTGAGCAGCCCGAAGGCGGGAAGCGTGCACGTCACCAGGGGGAAGAGCAGCTTCACCGGGATCTTGCGCGCCGCCTCCTCGGCGCGGCGGCGCCGATCGCGGCGAACCTCGTCGGACAGGCGTTCGAGCCCCTCGACCAGCGGCGCCCCGTACCGTTCGGACGCCAGCAGGGCGCCGACGAGGGGCCGGACCGCCTCGCCCGCCCTCGCCGGCCGTGGCAACTCCTCCAGCGCGTCGGCGAGCCGGCCCCCCAGGGCGACGGCTTCGACGACCTGGCCCAACTCGTCGGCCAGTGGGCCCGACGCCCGCTGCGCCACCCGCTCCACCGCCAGGTGGACGGTGAGGCCCGCCCCGACGCCCAGGACCAGGAGATCGACGACATCGGGCAGGTCGGACGCGATCGCGGCCAGGCGC
>JAHFUQ010000232.1 GCA_023265045.1 Acidimicrobiia bacterium | reverse complement strand
CGTCCCGCGCGTCGCACTGGACGACCAGCTCGAAGTCGTGGGACACGCCGGCCAGGGCGTCACGGAGGACGGCGGCGTCGGGCCGGCCGACCACGGCGCCGCTGGGCGGGTCGCCGTGGTCGATTACCAGGCGGCCGCCGGGGGCGGCCAACACCTCGGCGCCCGACAGCAGCCACGACCGGGTCTCGACCCAGAACGCCGTGTCGGGGAGGGCCGCGGCCAGGGCGAGGGGATCGAGGGGCAGGTCCACATCGGAGGCTAACCCTCGACCGTCCGGGCCCGGCGTCGGGCGGAGCGGACAGCGAGCCACACCAGCGCGGCGGCGGCCACGAAGGGAGTGGCCCAGCCCAGGATCACGACGGCGCCGCCGACGACCGCGAGGGCACCGTCGACCGCCTGCTCGACCCGATCCCGGAGCCCGGGCCGGCCCCGATCAGGGTCGGGCGCCGGGCCGGATGCGCCCGGCTCTCGGATCGTCACGAGGATCGACGAGAGGGCGGCCGCGTCCTCCAGGCTCGCCCGCTGCGCCCGGAGCTGCTCGATCTGCTGGCGGACGCTGCTCAAGGCGGGCTGCACCTGGAGCACCTCGCTCACCGAGTTGGCCCTCCCCACGAGGATGCGGAGCGCCTCCTCCTGCGCTTCGAGGCTGCGCTGGCGGGCCTCCTGGTCTACGACCTGGGCGCTGACGTCCTGGCCTCGGATGGTCTCGCCCTCGACGGCGCCGAGGTCGGCGACGGCTCTGCGAGCGGCGTCGAAGTTGGCGACCGGGACCCGCAGGACGAGCTGGCCCGCGCTTCCCTCCTCGTCAAAGAGGGACGTGGAGGAGGCGACGAACCCGCCGAAGGTGACGGCGATCGACGCCGCCCGGTCGAAGGCGGGACCGAAGCCCATCTCGCCGACCCGTATCCGGACCTCAGCCGCCCGCACCGCGTCGCGATCGATCGCCAGCGGCGGGCTCTGGGCCCGCGCCGGGGTCGTGGGCGCGATGGCGGGGGACACGACCGAGATCCCTTGCCCGGCCACCGGCATCGCATTGGACGGCAGCGTGGTCAAGGTGATGGGCAGCGCGAGCGGGTCGTTCATGAGGTGCGGCTGCCCGAGGTCGGACATCGGCCCGAAGGCGACGGCGAGCGCGCCGGCCGCGAGCAGCGCGCCCACGGCGAGGACGATCAAAGGCAACCGGCGGCGGGTCATGGCCGGGCTGCCACTGAGGTCGAGCCGCTCGGGCCGGCGGCCGGATGGGAAGCACCCGGTCGCCGGGTCCAAGCGGAGGTGGGCATGGAGCAACCGTACGGATGCGGCCCGCCCGCCACATCGGAGCCCGGGTGGACGTGGCCTCCACCCCTGGGGGGAGTCGCGAGCCGGGGACCATGGCTCACCGTCGTGCTTGGGGTCAGGAGCGAGACCGTCGGGAAGTACGTCCACGGCCCGCGTCACACGCACCGGAGGAGATGATGGCGGCCATGGCGAGGAGCCAGTTCGTCACACCGGGTTCCGTCGACGGGAGCAGCTTCTTCACCGAGGTGATCGGCTCGCAGGGCCTCATGGCCGCCATCCTCGACCCGGCCGACGAGGAGGTGATCCGGCGCTGGGTCACCGCCGGCTGCCCCGCGCCGGGAAGCGCCGTCCACCCGGCGAGCGCACCGGGTCCCGAGTTCATCGCCACCGAGATCTTTGACGGCGGAGAACCCTCTCCGGCCGCCGACGTGCCGTTCGCCACTCGGCGCCTCACCATCGGTCAGGGGCGGTATCCATTAGACCTTGCCGGTCGACCACTGACGAGAGGATCGTTCCCATGGCCACGATGACAGCCGAGAACCTGGCCAGGCTCATCGCCCTGGGCGGTCGGGTGGACCTGTCGGGCAAGGATTTGCATCGGCTCAGCCTGCTCGGCGCAACGTTGCATTCGGTCATCTTCCGTAAGGCCAACCTGACCCGGATCGGGGCCACCGACGCCGACTTCACCGGAAGCGACCTCACCGAGGCGACGCTCGATCGCGCTCAACTTGAAGGGGCCACGCTGAGCGAGACGACGCTGATGGGAGCGAGCCTCAAGGGCGCCAACCTCGATCGGGCGGTCCTCCATTTCGCCGACCTCGGAGGCGCCGATTTCGAGGACGCCGACCTGTCGGGATCGTTCCTGGTTTGGTGCACCGCAAGCCGCGCCAAGTTCGCCAAGGCCAACCTCGGTGTCGCCAAGGCGATGGAGTCGGCCTTCATCAGGGCGGACTTCCACGGCGCCGACCTGACCGACGCAGACGTCAGCTCGTCCATCTTCAGCCATGCCGACTTCACCGGCGCCCGGCTGGACTTCGTCTTCGCGCCGCGGGCGACCTTCGCGAACGTCCAGGCCCATGACGCGCGCATGAGGAATGGTCGGTTCATGAAGTGCTCCTTCGACGCTGCCGACCTGACGGCCGCCGACTTCACCCAGGCGTTTCTCGACGATGCCAGCCTGCGGGGAGCCAAGTTGCCGCGGGCGACGCTGTCGGAGGCGAGCCTGCGCGGTGCGGACCTCACTGGATGTGACCTCGAAGGCGCGGTCCTCGTGGGCGCACGGTATGACGCCCGGACTATCTGGCCCGAGGGTTTCGACCCCGTCGCCGCGGGTGCCGTGCTCGACCCGTGAGCGGCGGACAGGACGTCACGTCGACCGACCACGAACGGCGCCGCGCAGCCCGACTTAGTCGACAGCGGGCGCGGGGAGGGCGGGCGGGAAGGCGAGCAGGCTCAGCGCCGTCGCCGACATGGCCGCCATCACCAGCGCGCCGGCCCACAGCTCAGGCGTCCATCCGATGCCGTACACCAACTGGTAGGCCACGAAGAAGCCCACCCACAGTGACAGCGACGTGATGGCGGCGACGGCGTACGCCGCGGGGCGCCGTTCCGGCGACGGGTTGAGCCGGCGAATGACGAGGTCACCGATCAGGCCGGCCGGTAGGGCGGCGAGCAGGGGTCCGATCCGGTCGAAGCCGTCGATGCCCCCGACGAGCGCCGTCACCGAGCAGAAGAGGAGCGTGGCCGAGCCGAACGGCGGCCGCCACCGTCGCAGGACGAAGAGCAGGGCGCCGATGTAGACGAGGTTGGTCACCAGCAGGGACAGCAGCCCGACGATCTGAATGCTCTCGCGGTAACTCGCCCCTGCCCCGGCGAAGCGGGTGACGAGGTCCGTGTAACCCGTGACCCAGGTGCCGTAGTTGTCCCGGCGGAACGGCGTGGCGTACTGGAAGAAGAACGGGCTCTCCTGGCATCGGAGTGGGTTGACCTCGACCTCCGAACGGCCTGAGAGCGTTGTGACGTAAGGGTTTTCGGCGGTCGGGCGAGCGGCTCGAGGACGCGCACGGGCTTCGGCCTACGTTTGGCAGCTCCTACACCGTCCAGACGAAGGACCAGCCACCCATGCGCGTCTCC
>JAHFUQ010000100.1 GCA_023265045.1 Acidimicrobiia bacterium | reverse complement strand
GTTCACTCGTTTGTACAGATCCTGCAAAAAGGCCAGGTCGGAGGCGAAGAAATCCTCCACGGTCTCGGCCCGTATCGCCGGCAATGTGCCCAGCTCGGTGATGACCCGTGACAGCAGCAGCACGGTGAGGTATGCCGGGTTCTCGCGCACGCGGTCGTCATGCAGGGGAACCAACTCGTCGCGCGCGGTCGCCAGCCGCATGACGCCGCGCCTGTGCACGGTGCCCGAGCCGTCGACATACCCGCGCGGCAGCTCGAACTCGAACTCGGTGCGTAAGGGCGTCGGAGCATCCGGCGGGGCCGCGGTCGATCGCTCGCTCGCCTCGACCGGGCTCAAGCCCCTCCGCATTACTCGACTTCGATCTCTTCGTACGTGATGGTGATCTTCTCGGTGAGCACGCTCGTGTCGCCGGCCTTCAGCGAACCGATGTCCAACGACTTCACCCACGCGTTGATGAGCTTGTAGCGCTTGATGGCGGCGCCTTCGTAGTCGAAGACGATGACTGACCCGCTCTTGCGGGAGTCGCTCATCTTGCCGAGCCGCGACGACTTGATCCACTTGTCGAAGCTGTTGTTCGCGGTGAGGCCCCGGGTGAGGGAGATTTCCCCCGCCTTGGGGCGGCCCGGCAGCTTTTTGATCATGTACTTGCCGTCGAACGTGTTCTGCTTCAGCTCGATCACGTCCTGCTCGAACTTGAGCCCGGACACCTCGGTGAGTTCCTTGATCAGGACCCCGTCGAACTCGAGCCCAAAGGAGTGACCGACTGAACTGTCAAAATCGGGAAGGCCCATACCTCATTTACCTCCGTACGTTCTCGGGACGATTGATCACTCGACCAGGCTGGCGCCGCCCGAGTACTGCGACAGGCGGAAGATCACGAACTCAGCGGGCTTCACCGGGGCGACGCCGATCTCACAGACGACTTGGCCCAGGTCGATGCCCTCGGCCGGGTTGGTCTCGTCGTCGCACTTGACGTAGAAGGCTTCCGTGGGCGTGAGCCCGAACAGGGCGCCCTTGCGCCATTCCATCACCAGGAAGGCGCTGATGGCCCGGCGGATCTTGGCCCACAGGGCCTGGTCGTTCGGCTCGAAGACGGCCCACTGCGTCCCCCCGAGGATGGACTCTTCGAGGTAGTTGAACAGGCGCCGGATGTTCAGGTAGCGCCAGGCCGGGTCGCTCGACAGGGTGCGGGCGCCCCAGACCCGGATGCCCCGGCCCGGGAAGGCCCTGATGCAGTTGATGCCGTGAGGGTTGAGCAGGTCGTGCTCGTTCTTGGTGATGTTCAACTGGAGGGTGATGGCGCCGCGTACGACCTCGTTGGCGGGTGCCTTGTGCACGCCGCGGGTGTCGTCGTTGCGGCTCCAGATGCCGGCCATGTGGCCCGACGGCGGGACAAAGATGTTCTCGCCGCTGGTCGGGTCGAAGACCTTGATCCACGGCCAGTAGAGGGCGGCGTATTTGGAGTCGTAGCCCGCCTTCTCCACCCGCCACTCGCGGATCTGCTGGGCGTTGAGGCCCGGCGGCGGGTCGATGATGGCGACCCGGTCGCCCATCAGTTCGCAGTGGGCGATCATCGCCAACTGCACGGCCTGCATCTGCTCGAGGTCGATCGAGCCCTGCTGGTAGGCGGCCATCAGGTCGGGCACGCAGACCATGGTGATGGGGTCGATGGCCTCGAGACCGCCGAAGCCGGTGCGCTGGGCCGAGTCGCCGATGTAGACATCGGGCGACAACCGCTCGGGCGCGGGCGGAGGCGTGGCCAGGGGCACGGCGCCCGGCGCGGGCTTCTCAAGGGCGGCGCCGGTGGCCGCTTCCTCGATGCGGATGAGCTTCGACTGGGCGTTGACGACGGTGACGGCGTTCTGCCGGCCCCGCTTGGTCGTCAGGTTGTCGTACTTCTCCTCCTGCTTGCCGCCCTTCTTCACCACGATCCCGAAGGCGTCGTCGGGCTGGCCGTCGCCGGAGGCCCCGGTGATCTCGACGGTGATGTCGTTGCCCGCCGGACCCGCCTCGAGGGCGCTGACCTTGTAGGCCCCGCCGGCGCCGAGCTCGCCGCGCGCCGTCGGCGCCTGGCCGTCGCCGCTGCCGATGCGCACGACGTAGGCCGCCCCGCCGCCGTTCATGAAGTACCCGTAGACGGCGTGCGCCAGGTAGCTACCGGCGACGAAGTCGCCGAAGTTGGTGACGAACTGGCCCCAGTTGGTGACCAGCGTGGGTTCGTTGAACGGCCCTTGCTGAGCCACGCCGACGAACGCCGCGACTGCGGTCCCGACGCCTTCGATTGGCCTGGCGCCCCCATCGATCTCTTCGACGTAGACACCCGGTGACAGGTAGGTCGGCATGCGCGGCCCTCCTCCTCGTTACGCGAACGACGCGGAGAGCGTGCCTCGCGGCCAGCCCGCGGGCAAGGCCATAGGGACGAGCCTCAGGGAAGTATTCGTTGCACGAAAAGGCAATTAGCGACCGAGCAGCGCCTCGGCACGCGGATCGTCGAGCTGGTGGAGTTGGATCGCCGCCACCGCGCCCACGTCCTGCTCCTCGTCGGCGAGCGCCCCCGCAAAGGCTCCGAACACGTCGACCGACGAGCCGGCAAAGGGCACGAAGTAGATGAGCTGCTTGGCGCCCACGATGCGGATGAGGAAGTTCTCCTGGCCGAGGGCGTCCACCACAACCGGCCAGCCCGACGGGTCGCCGATGCGGGCCAGGAACCCGGCCGCGGTCGGGGGGCCGAGCGAGACCGCCACCGGCTCGCTCAGGACCTTCTTGAGCAGGTGCAGGCCCTCCGCCACCCCCATCCGGGCGGTGGCAAAGGCGGCCTCGGCGCGCAGCAGGTCGTCGGACGCTCGGGCCACGTCAAGCAGGTCGTCGACCGCTGACATCTCGCCGCGCACGCCGAGGGCGCGGGCCGCCGCGGCCCGTAAAACGCTCGGGCCGCGGTGCAGCGCCGCAACCAGGCCGTCGCGGCTCGGCTCCACCCCGTTGGCCTCAAGCAGGGCGTCGGCGCGGGCGTCGTCGGTCTCCTCATAGGAGAGCCCGGCCGGCGGCGCCTCGACGTCGAGCACCAGCTCGTCGCCGTCGCCGTCGCCGTCGTCCCTGAAGTCGTCGTCGAAATCCGTCTCGTCGGCCATCAGCCCTTGGCCGCGCTCTTCTTGAGCTGCTCGCCGTACTCCTGAGCCATCTCGGAGCGCACCCGGTAGGCGATGGCGCCGTCGCCGTAGGCCCGGTTCTCCTTCCCGGGCACGAAGCTGGCGTTGTAGGACTCGAACATCTTGTCGGGCACCTTGTCGGCCAGGCCCTTGGCCTCCTCGGCCGTCGACGCCGTCTGCGCCGCAAGCCACGCCTTGGCGAACTCAAAGGCGGCTTTGCCGTACTTGCCGGTGCGCTCGTTGGCGTGGAATTGCTCGTGGCGCTCGGTGAGGTCCTTAGCCCAGTACTGGGTGCGGGGCGGGCGGCCGCCGTCGGACGACATGTTCGGCTTGAGGTCGGACGCGACCTTGGGATAGGTGGTGGCGGTGACGACCGGGGCGGCGAAGTAGGGGACGTCGATGCGGCCCCGGCTGTGGACGGACCAGTCGGCCGTCACGTCGACGCCGCCCGTCAGCTTGAACGTGCCCGGGGTCCCTACCGCCGCGTTGACGCCTTTCATCTTCACCTTGGTGGTGGTGACGCCGAACAGGTTGGCGGCCGGGGGCGTGGAACGGGCGCCGACCGTGCCCGTGTACGTGAGTGCGGAGGTGACGGCGTCGCCCTCCTCGACCTCGGCGCACCCGTGCGCGTCCACCTTCTCGACCGACGCCCCCCCGCTTTCGGCCGCGTCGGCGGCCTCCGGCGCGGGGCTCGGCTGGGCCTGGTCCGACGCGGGATCGGGCTTCGGACCTTCACGGCGCGCCACCAGGACGTCGAACGAAAAGGCCGAGCCGGACCGGCCGGTGGTCATCTCGTCGGTCATCTGGTCGACGTGGGCAGCCTTGCGCCCGGCCGCCATCTGGCTCACCGCCTGGTTCCCGGCCAGGCGCTGCAACCTGAGCACGTCGCGATGGCCCAGGTGGGACGGGTCGAACAGGGCGCGGCGCCCGAGCAGGGGCGGGATCTCGTCGTCGGCCTTGGCCTTCCGGCGCAGCCGCCGGAGCTGTGTACCCGACGCGCTGTAGGCGCGATACCGGACGCCCACGCGCTATCGCCTTCGGGTCGCCCGAGCGACGTCAGCCGTCGCCCTCGGCCTCCTCTTCGGGCGCCTCCTGGCGCTGGACCATGCGCTGGGCGGTGTCGCCCTCGGCCTCCTCCTCGGGCGCCTCCTGGCGCTGGACCATGCGCTGGGCGGTGTCGCCCTCGGCCTCCTCCTCGGGCGCCTCCTGGCGCTGGACGCTCGGCGCCGCCGTGGCGGAGTCGGCCTCAGCGTGGGTTCCGTGGTCGTGGCCTTCGTGGCCCCCGGCCATCACCTTGTCGGCGTTGGCCTCGGCCGCCTGCTCGAAGCGGTCCGACGGGTCGCTCACCGAGACGCCGCCGGCCTGGGGCGTCCCGTCCACCGCGCCCGAGCGCTGCTGGACGACGTGGGTCAGCTCGTGGGCAAGCGTGCGCTTGCCGGCGTCGGAGCCCGCGTCGATGCTGTCGCCGAGGACGATGTCGTTGCCGACCGTATAAGCGCTGGCCTGCACGGACACCGCCGACTTGGCCGCTTCGCCGCCCGTGTGCACCCGCACGTCACCGAAGTCGTGGCCCATGGCGCTTTCCATGTGGGAGCGCGTCTGCTTGTCGAGGGCCTGGCCGCCGCCCTTGCCGACGATGTCCAGCACAGGGGACCGTTCCTCCTGCAGCAGGCTGCCGACGCTGCTGTTGCCCGCCGCCCGCTGCAGGTGCATGACGCTCCGGGCGCCCAGGGTGTCGGGGCGGTGCTCGGCGACGGCCCGGTGGGCGACCGCCTTGTCGAGGGCGTTCGGGTCGCTCTCCCGCTCCTTGACATGGCCGTGCTTCGGGGCCCGCAGGGCCTCTTCATCGTGGGTGCGCATGCCAACCTCCTCTGGCCAGAACCAGGCCTCGCGAGGGTGACACGAACGCCGCCGCCCGACAAGACCGAGTTCCCTTTCGTTGGCCAGCCTTGCCCGATCGGGTAGCGCCGTCAAGCACCCCGCCCCCTGTGTGACCCGCAACTTGCCGTGTCGTCACCGTGCGTCCGATCCCCGCCAAACCTCGCTCGTCACAATCCTCTCGACCTTTCGAACCCGGAGGCGGCGGGGACCCGGGCCTGATCGGCCCACGGGCGTTCAGATCGTGGGCGACCGGTCCGCGTTCTGGGTCGGTGGGCCGCCGTTGTTGGTCAGGCGGGTCTGGGGGTTGCCCGTCGCCGGCATGATGTAGATCTCCTCGTCCCCGTCACGGGTGCTGGTGAACACGATGCGGCCGCCGTCGCTCGACCACCACGGGTCGGTGTTGCCGCCCGCGCTGCTGGTGAGCGCTGACCCGGGGGCCACCGTCGTCGAGGGATTGCTCGTCGCCGGGATCACGAAGATCTGGGGGACGGCGGCGGTGCTGGCGAATGCGATCTTCGTGCCGTCGGGGGACCAGGCCGGGCTCTGGCCGGTCGTGAGCGCGCTGGTCGCCCCGCCCCCGCTGGGCACGATGAGGATCTGCGTGGTCCCGCCCGCCACCCGCTCGAACGCGATCCTCGTCCCGTCGGGCGACCATGTCGGCTTGCGGTCAAGCGTCCCGGGGTTGCCGGGCGTCAGGTTGGTCAAAGGCCCTGACCCGTTCGCATTGAGGGTGTAGATGTCGAACCCGGTCGTCTCCGGGAGCCGGTTGCTGGAGAAGGCGATCCTCTTCCCGTCCGGCGACCAGCGTGGAAAGCCGTCGGTCTTCGGGTCGTTGGTGAACGGGTGCTGGTTCCCGCCGTCCGCATCCATGAGGTAGATCTCCGGGTTGCCGTCGCGATTCGACACGAACGCGATCTGCTTGCGGTCGGGTGAGAGCGAGGGCTGCGTGTTCGACGTCCCGACGGTCGTGAGCTGTTTGGGCGACGTCCCGTTGTCGTTCATGACCCAGATCTGCTCCTGTCCCGAGCGGGAGCTGGTGAAGACGACCTTGGGCAGCGTGGTGGGCGTGGTCGTCGATGTCGACGTCGTCGTGCTCAGCGCCACCGAGGTGTTTGTCCCGCCGCCCGTCGCAGCCGAGGTCGGCGCCGTCGTCACGGCGAGGGTGGTCGGCGCCGTCGGTGCGACCGGCGCCGTCGTCGCCTCGGCCGCGTTGACCTTCGCCGTCTTGGGCTTGAGCACCGTCGAGCGCAGGAGCCCGGCCCCGACCCCCAGCACCAGGACGGCGATGACGGCGCGCGGCAGCCAGCCCGGGAGGATCTTGTTCTGCTCCATCACCGCGTCGACCGCGACCGGCTCGGCCCCGTCGGCCGCCGCCGTCACCTGGAAGTTGTGCCACTTGACGCTGCCGAGCCAGATCTTCTTGCGGGGCTTGGCCCGCAGCTCGACACCCCCACGGGTCCCCGGCTCGGCCCGGACGACGTCGGGCCGGAAGCGGTAGGCGAGGCCGTTCTCGGGGTCCGTCCCGGTGAGCACGGCCGCCACCGGGACGTTCCCGTCGTTGCGGACTGTGAGGCGGTGCTTGCCGGCGAGCTTCCCCCGGGACGTGTGCGGCGTCGCCTCGATGGAGAGCTGCGTGAACCCGCCGAGCTCGAGCACGCCGTCGGCGGCCGCCAGGACGGACGGGTCGGCCGCCGAGCGCACGATGGCGCGGAAGGCCATGGCCCCGGCAGCGGGCGTCGAAGCGCGGGGCGGGCGGATCGTGACGACGAACGACCCGCGATCGTCGGGAAACAAGGAGAGCACGGGCGGCTGGACGTCCACCCAGGCCGGCGGGACGCCGGTGAGCTCGGCGCTGAACTGGTCGACGATCCCGCTGCGGTTGTGGGCGTCGATGCGAATCGTCGTTTCCCCACCCGGTTCCACCGTCACCGTCGACGGTTCGAGGTGCACGGTCCCGGTTGCGACGGGTGGCGGCGGCGTGGCGCCCGCCGGCGGCGCCGGAGGGGCAGGGGTCGGCGCCGTGGCGTCGGTCCCCGCACCGGGGCGGGGTCCCTCGCCTGTCCACTCGAGGTAGGCGCCGCACGAACCGCAGAACGACGCGCCGGGTTCGTTGTGAAAGCCGCAGGCGCGGCACACCGTCATGACGTCCCTACCTCCCCTTACCCCTCGCCCACCAGGTTCGCGCACGCAACTTGGACACGGAAGGGTCCGCCGGAAATACACATGGTCGGCTACGGCGCGCCGTTGCCGCTCAGGCTCAGCATGCCGAAGTAGCGGCCGAACTCGCTTTCGAGGCACAGGTGGCCGAGCTTGCGGTACTCCCGTTCGGTGGCCCGCACGAGATCGACCATGCCCAGGGGCCGGTTGTCCGAGGCGGCCAGGTACGCGGCGCCGAACACGATGTTGCGGATGTTGCCGCCCGAGATGCGGAAGGCCCGGGCGAGGAAGTCGAGGTCGATGTCGCCCGCCTGCGGGAGCCCGGGGGCCATGTGCTGCACCCACAGCCGGCGGCGGTCGTCGTCCTCCGGCATCGGGAAATCGACGATGGCGTCGAGCCGCCGCAAGAACGCGTCGTCGAGGTTCGACCGCAGGTTGGTGGTGAGGATGGCCAGCCCGTCGAAAGACTCCATGCGCTGGAGCAGGTAGGCCACCTCCACGTTGGCGTAGCGGTCGTGGGCGTCCTTCACGTCGGAGCGCTTGCCGAAGAGGGCGTCGGCCTCGTCGAAGAGGAGCACGCCGTTCACCTGGTCGGCCTCGCTGAAGATGCGGTCGAGGTTCTTCTCGGTCTCGCCGATGTACTTGTCGACGACGGTGGCCAGGTCGATGACGTAGAGATCGAGGCCCAGCTCGTGGGCCACGACTTCGGCGGAGATCGTTTTGCCCGTCCCTGAGTCGCCCGCGAACAGCACCTTCACGCCGTGGCCCTTGGACGAGCGCCGGCCCATGCCCCAGTCGTCGAGCACCCGCTCGCGGTGGCGGATGCGGGCGACGATCTCCCGCAGTTGGGTCACGCCCTGGTGGGTCAGGACGAGGTCCTCCCACTCGACCTTGGGGGCGATGCGGCGGGCCAGGCGTTCGAGGCCGGCCCCGTTCTGGGCACGGGCGCCGGCCTGGAGGTGCCCGGGCGCAAGGGGCTCGCTCTTGGCGTCGGCGAGCAAGCGGGCGGAGTGGGCCGCCTTCCAGACTTGCTCGGGATTGAGTCGAAACTGGGACGTAGCTGACACGGGATCGAAGCCGTCCGTGTCGCCGTCGAGGGCGTTCTCCCACAGCCGGGCGCGTTGCGCCGCGGAGGGCACGAGGGCGTCGAGCATCAGAGCGGTCGCCCGCGACCACTGCGGGTCCCAGGTCTGGGACCCGATCAGGACCACAGGCGAGCGGCACTCGGTGAGGGCCCGGACGGCAGCCGATCCGGGGCCCCGTTCCGTGATGGCCTCGACCGGCCCGGCCACAATGCCGGCGCCGACGAGCCGCGCCTCGCGCGACGTCCTCCCGACAAGTTCGTTGAGGTCGTCCTGGGCGCCCACCCGAGCCAAGTCGAGGGCCAGGACGGGCATGCCGAGGTGCGACAGGGCGGTGGCGGCCATCGACAGGGCAGCCCCGCCGGGGGGCTCGCGCAGGTAGACGAGCGTGACGCCGCCGGCGAGAGCCTTCTCGAGCGAGGCTGCGTCGCCCACCTCGGCGACGGCCGACGGCACCAGCACGGCCTCGACCATGGGGTCGGGGGTGTCGTCGCCCAGGAGGTGGCTGGCGACGCGGTCTGGAACCCGCAGCGAGCGGGTGAGGAAGGGCCGCTCGTCGTCCTCGACGGTGAGCAGGCGGTCGGCGACCAGGGCGCTCGTGGGTCCGAGCCGGCGGCGCTCGACCGACGCCAGGGGCGCGCCGCACAGCTCGAGGGCAAGGCCGGCGCTGGCGCGGCGGCGGGAGACGTCGTCGTGCAGGTAGGCGTACAGCCGCTCGAAGCGGGGGTCCAGATCGGGGGCGAGGGCGACGAGCAGCAGCTCGATGTCGGCGTCGTCCAGCGAGAACGACCTGGCCAGGCGCCGGAGCCGGAGGTCCGCGCCGGCGGCTTCGGCTAGGTCCGCCTGCGCCTCGAGCTCGGCCCGGAAGGCGGCCGCGTCGGCGTCGGGCGGCTCGAACCAGGCCTGTTCAGACGTCGAGGCAAAGATGCGGTCGACGTCGGCGTCGGAGATGTAGAGGCCTCGGAAGCGGTCGTCCAGTTCGGGGTCTTCCGACCGCCGGCGGGCCACGGCTTGGCGGACCCGGGCTTCGATGATGCGAAGCCGGCCCACCAAGTGCGCGGTCGACGGCCCTGCTTCGCTCATTGATCGCTACCGGAGTTTGTGGACGCGCACGATCCGGCCCGGACCGCCGAGCACGCCAGGCCCAACGGTCTCGATCGGTTTCGGAGCGTCGGGGGCGGGGGCGCCGCCGGCCGCGGCGGCCGTTTCGTCCTTGTCCTTGTCCTTCTTGCCCGCCTTCTCGGCGGCGCCGGCGCCGTCCTTGCCCTTCTTGCCCGCCTTCTCGGCCCCTAAGGCGCCGTCGACGCCGCGCCGCACGCCGATGATCGGCTCCTCGGTGACGAGGGGCGCCACGGGCACCAGGCCGTGGGCGTCGATGGCCACCAGGGCCACGAGGTCGAGGGAGGGCTTCAGCTCGCCGCCCAGCGCCGACCACACGTCTGACACCGAGCGGTCCTGCGGCGGCGGAAGGCCGATGCGCACGCCGACGGGGTAGCCCTGGGCTTCGAGGGATCCCGTCAGCATGTCCATGGGCAGCACCTCGAACTGCAGGAAGCAGCGGAGGACGGCCGACAAGAGGCGGTGCTCGTCCTCGGCGCGCTGGGTCCAGGCGGTGATGAGGTAGGAGAACTTGAAGTACCGGGGCGGGTCCCTGCGAGCGACGATGCGCTCGTTCTCCTTGATGTCGATGCGGCCGTACTCGCGCCGGCCCAGGTCTTCGCGGATGTCGTAGAGGTACACGTCGATCGTCGGCGCGTTGCGCCGCGCCGCCCAGTCCTTGGTCGGGGCGTCGAACACGATGTCGACATCGGACCCGTTCAGGGCGTCGCGGCGGATGACCGCCCGCAGCGCGTCGTCGACCTCGTCGATCACGACTGCCCGCCGTGGCCGGGGTCCCAGGTCTCGGGCTCGTCTATTTTCGGCACCACCACGCTGACCTGCAGGTCGTTGCCGCCCAGGTGCTCGTCGATCCACTCCTGGTTTAGGACCATGTTGTCGAAGTCCTTCCAGACCCGGGGGTCGTTGACGCACGAGTAGCGCCGGCAGATCAACGGCCGGTGCTCGTAGACGCCGCAGTGCCCCGTGGCGGCGTCGTTGTGCGTGCAGCGCCCATCGGACTCCTGCCGGATGATGTACGGGTGCCCAATGTCCCACTTCACGTGGCCGCTGTCGATCTCCTGCGTGTTCAGGGGGAACTTCAGCCGGCAGCAGACGGCGTGGCAGACGTGCATCCGTGCGTCGCAGTCCACGATCCGCGTCGGCTCGGGCGGCCCGTCCTCCGGGTCGACCCGGATGGCGATGCTGGGCCAGGTGATCTGGCTCGGTGACGACGCGCCCTCCGCCGCCTCGAGGTCCATCGCCTGCGCCAGGCTGGCGCCCTCGTCGCCCCCGAACAGCTCGAGCAGCCCCTCGTCGGGCGCCATCGGGGACGGGTCCATCTGCGGCGCGTCGTCCCCCTCGATCGTGACGCCGAGCTCGTCGGCGGACACGACCCCTTTTTCGATGAGGGTGCGCATCAAGACGGCGATCAGGCCCTCGGCGTTGCCGATGCGCTCGAAGCCTCGCTGCATGGTCGCCTGGGTGAACAGGCTGCCGCGCTGGAGCTGGCGATCCAACTCGGACAGCTGCGCGGCCGAGGCATAGGTCGATTCCGTCGCCGCCTTGCCGTTGTGGTTCTCCACGGTCTCCTCCTCTACGCCACGTTGACCGTTAGGCGCCACGGCGGTGCCCTGCGATCGGAAAGCCTTGCCGGTTTGCGGCCGTGACGGCAGCCCTCAGGGGCAGCCGTTGGGGCGCTTCGCGCTTCCTCATCGTGCAGTTCTCAGATGAGGCCGTTGCGCATGGCGTAGGCCACCGCATGGGTCCGGTTCCGCAGCCGCAGCCGGGTCGTCACATCGTGCAGGACGTTCTTCACGGTGCGCTCCGAGTAGCACAGCCTCCCCGCCACCTCGGTGGTGTCGAGGCCCTCGGAGATGAGGCGCAGCACCTCGATCTCGCGCTCGGACAGCCCCGAGAACGTCAGGCCGCGCGGGGCCAGCACTTGGCTCTGGAGCAGCCCGATCTGCTCGAGGAGCCGGCCCAGGAGGTCGGAGGGGACGGTGCCGTCGCCGGCCGCCGCCCGGCTGATGGTCTGGACGAGCTTGTCGGGCAGCGCCTCGCTCCGCCGCATGAGGGCGCACGCGCCAGCCTCGACCGCGCTGAGCAGGCCCCGGTCGTCCAGGCGGGTGGCCACCACCACGACGCGGCCGCAACCGCCCTGGCGGATCGACTTGACCGTCCGCACGGCCTCGTCGTCGACCTCGTCCACGACGACGAGGGCGACGGCCTCGGGCGCGATGTCGCCCCCGGAGGCCCCATCGTCCAGCAGGACGATCTCGGCCCGCCCCCGGAGCTGGGAGGCCACGCCCGCCGACGTCAGAGGGTCATGGGCGTGGACGGCGACGAGGACGCATTCGGGCATGAGCCCCTCCAAGTACCTCACGGACTCCTTCCCGTACAGACTGCCATGACCGACTTTTCGGGCACTTCACGAGGACTTAACGGGCGCCAGGACATGCGCCCAACGAGCGACGCCTCGCCGCCCCGACATCGCGGGCACCCTCGGGGCGGCTTCATTTGGGTCGGGGCCTGGTCTCCAACAATCGGGCCCTCGGCCCTCGCCGCACCCAGCTGCTCTGGCGGCGCTGAGGCCCTTTGTTTTGGGGACCAATCCCCCCGGCGCAGCAGGCCACCGGGTTACGATCGCCAGAGGGCTGGCTCTTGGGCAACGGTCGAAACCTTGCGATCCGGCGGGCGTAGGCAGTGACGCGCCGATTAGGCGGCGCGGCGTGGCCGCGACGCCGCCGGTCGGCCGCCTTGATCGCGCTCGGCGCCCTTGCGCAGCTCCTCTCCCCCGTCGCCATGGCAACCGCCGGCGCGCAGTTCGTCCCGCCCCCGGTCCAGCTCGAACAGGCGTCGGTAGTCCAGCGCGGCGGGGCGGTCGGCGACCGCGACAGCTTCGAGCCGTTCATCTCGGTGGACGGCCGTTGGGTCGCGTTCTCGTCCCAGGCCCACAACCTCCCCGGCGCCGACCCGACCGGCACGACCGCGCAGCTCTACGTCTTCGACCGCGCGCTCGGCACGACGACCCGGATCTCGCCCCCGACCCCTGCGAGTTGCGGGAGCTGTGCCGGGGACTTCGGGGCCCACCTGTCGGAGAACGCCGCCCGGATCGCGTACGAGACGGACAAGCAACTGGTGGCGGCGGACACCAACGACCTGCTCGACGTGTACACCCAGGACATCAGCCACGGCCCGGACGGCGCCATCACCGCCGCCGGACCGCCCGTCCTCACCACCCACGACAGCGGCGGCCTCGCTGTCGGCGGCTACGACACCCGGCTGTCCACCGACGGCGCCCGGGTGGCGTTCGTGTCGTCCTTCAACTTCGGCTACCAGGACGGCCCGCGCCCCTCGGTCGGCATCGGCGACCTCGGCCCGGACGACGACGTCTTCCTGGCCGATGTCGGGTCATCGGCGGCGCCCCGGCTGGTTTCCCGGTCGTACACGTCCAGCGGGCGCGAAGCCAACCGGCCCAGCGGCGAGCCGTCGATCTCCGCCACCGGGGACTACGTCGCCTTTTCGTCCTTCGCCTCCGACCTCCGCGACGCCGACGACCCCAGCACGACGCGCGTCTACCGGTGGTCGCGCGCGGACGGCTCGGTCGTCGACGCCTCCCCCGGCGAGGGGCGCGGCAGCTCAGAGCCCGCCATTTCCGGCGACGGGGTGCGGGTGGCGTACCGCGTGGCCGAGCCCAAGATCACGCTTACCCAGCCCGGCTGCGGACCGATCGGCGCCACGTACGTCTTCGGCGCCTCCGGCTGCGCCGACGACCCGCTGACGATCGAGGTGGTCAACTTCGCCGGCGGCACCCTGGCCGTTTCGTCGGTCACCTCGAGCAACCCCAGCTTCAACCTCACCGCCGACATCGGCGTGTGCTCCGTGACGCACCCGTGCACCATCGTCCTCGACCCGCCGGCGCAGGGCGTCGACGACCAGTCGACCGAGCTGATCCTCAGCCACAACCGGGGGCCGGCGAGCCCCGAGACG
>JAHFUQ010000099.1 GCA_023265045.1 Acidimicrobiia bacterium | reverse complement strand
CGAGGCGAGCGGCCGCCGCGGCAGCCTTGGCGCGGGCCGCTTCCGCCTTGGCCGCCGCCTTCTCCTCGGCCGCCTTCTTCGCTGCCTCCTTTTTGGCCGCTGCCTCGAGGTCGCGCTTCACCTTGTCATTGGCTTTCACCAGGCCGGCCAGCAGTTGGGCCCGCTTCGCCGTCAGAACGCTCTTGAGGCGCGGGCGCATGTTGCCCCAGGACGTCGCGTAGGTGGTGTTCGGGAACGTCGCCCGCACGACGTCGTCGAAGTCTTTCTGCAGCTCCGCCACCTTGGCCGCTTCGTTGACGCGCTTGCCGGGATCCTTGGCCGTCGCCGTCCGCTCGGAGTAGGCCTTCGCCAGCGCCTCGCCGAACTTCTGGGCGTCGGTGCGGCCCCACCAGGGCTTGGCGCTGTCGATGCTGCTGAGGTCGGGTTCGACCTCAGCCGGCAGCAGGGGCTTGTTGGGATCCTCAGTGAAAGGAAGCGGCTTGGGCGCCGGCGGCGAGCTCGGCACCGCGAGGCCTGCCACCGGCGCGCGCGTGAAGTCCGCCGCCGGCTCCTCGGAAGCCTCCGGGTCAGCTTCGCCCTCGGTTTGCTGACCTACGGGCGCGGTGGCGGGGCCGGCCGCCGCCGCCGGGCCGGCCGGGGTTGCAGGGCCGGCGGGGGCAGCTGCCGGGCCGGGCGTCCAGGCGGGAGCGGCAGGCGTGAACGGCGCGGCGGTCGGCGGCGGAACGAATCGGGGTGGGCCCTGGAGCGGCGAAAAGTTCGGCGGCGCGGCGGCGGTGAGGTTGGCGGGTTGGCGTTGAAGGCTCGGGCCCGCCCGTGCTCCCCCTTCGATCGCGTCCACGACGGCACGGTTCCCCGCCAGACGCTGAAGCCCGAGAATACGCTGGGTAACGCCCGGGCCGGCGGGCCCTCCCCGCTCGGGGACCGGTCCAGCGTGGCGCGACTCGAGGTCCTGAACGGCCCCGCCCCGCGTTGGCCTGGGGAGACGCTTGACTCGTGTGGCGTCGCTGGTCAACTTGGCTCACCCAAAATGCCCGTCCCTGAAGGGCGATTGAATCGTACTACCAGCGAAGTTGGGCGCTCATTGGTGGTTCGTTCGCTGGTCGCGGCGGGCGCCAACCGGGATACTTGCGGCCATGACCGATTTGGACCTAGCCCTGCTGCAAGCCGACGACCCCATCGAGGACGTCGTCGGCGCGGCGTCCTCGACGGCGGGGCTGACCCTCAAGCGCAACCGCAAGGGGTGGGCGCGGGGCTACCAGCCGCCGGACGAGGCCAAGGCCGTCATCAAGTCGATGTCCGGCACCCGGTTGGCGCGCTCGGCGCTGACCGCGGGCGCCGACCTGGCGGCCCTGCTGGCGCTGTCGTTGGCGGGCGCGGGGGCGCACGTGTGGTTTCCCGGGCCGGCCGCGTGGGTGGTCAGCGTGCTGGCGGTGTTGGTGATCGGGCGGTTCGGGCGGGCGCAGGAGTGCATGGTGCACGAGTCGTCGCACCGGAACTGGCAGCGCAGCGGGCGGTGGAACGACGTCCTGGCCAACGTCCTGGCTGGGTACCCGACCGCCTCGCAGGTGGCGGGCTACCGGGCTCAGCACGTCATCCACCACGCCCACCTCGGCAGCCCCGAGGACCCGGACATCATCCGTTACGAGGAGTTCAACCTTGAGGAGCTGACCGGGCTGGGCGGGTGGAAGCTGGTCAAGGCCATCGGGCGGCGGCTGCCCCGCTACAACTGGGGCTGGTACACGACCATCGGCACCAACCCTGCGACGGTGGCCCGCACGGGGGCGTGGTACCTGGCGGTGTTCGGGGTGGTCGGGCTGGTGGCGGGCTCGCCTGCGTTCGCCGTCGTCGCCTGGCTGCACTGGCTGCTCGGGTACGCGCTCGTGCTACCCGTGATCCGCATGATCGGCGAGGCGGGCGAGCACCGGTACCGGGCCGGCGACACCGTCTTCAACGCCACCATCTCCAACCTGGGCTGGGCCCACAAGTGGATCGTCCACCCCCACGGCGACGGCCACCACACCCTGCACCACCTGTGGTCCTCGGTCCCCCACCACCAGATTCGCCGCATGCACGACGCCCTGGCCGGTCTGGACGGCGAGGTCTACGGGAGGCAGATCTACTGGCGGCAGGGCGTGCTGGAAAACGTGCGGGTCGGGCTGGCGGACCGCTGAGCGTCTCGGTCTCGATCTCGGCGGAGATCGTCTCGCGACACCCTGAGGTCGTGGTCGGAGGGTTCGTCGCGTCCGGGCTGATCTCGGCGTCGGCGGTGCTGGCCGAGGCGGCCTTGCCGTACGACACCGCCGCCGAACTGGTGGCGGCGGGCGTGTCCATCGAGCGCCTGGCCGACCATCCGGTGGTGGCCGACTGGCGCGCCGCGATCGCGGCGTGCGGGCTCAAGCCGTCGACGTACAAAGGCAGCGTCGAGCAACTGGTGCGGCGGACCCTCAAGAGCGGGCCGCTGCACACTCCCCTGCCGCTGGTGGACGTGTACTGCGACGTGGCGGCCCGGCATCTGGCGCCGTTGGGCGCATACGACGTGGGGCTACTGCCTGGGCCGGAGATCGCGCTGCGGCTGGCCGATCCCGGGGCCGACGAGTTCCACCCCCTGGGGGCGGCCCGGGACGACGAGATGCCGCTCACACCCACGGTGGCGGTCTACGCCGCAGGGACGACGGTGATCTGCTGGGCGTACAACTGCCGGGACTCCCGGGACACCTGCCTGGTCTCGGACACCGACGTCGGCCTGTTCCTGGGCGAGGCGGTCACCGCGCGCCAGCACGAGCCCCTGCGGACCGCCTTCGCGGATTTGCGCGACCGGTTGACGGGGGCGGGCGCTACCGTGGGAGAGGCACAGTTCGCCTCGGCGACCAATATGGCGATCGATATTTAGATAAACAGGCCCGGATGGCGCAACGGTTGACGCGATGGCCTCAAAATCCATTGTCCGAAAGGACGTGCGGGTTCGAATCCCGCTCCGGGCACTAATTAGCTCAACCTTTGGCCCGATGAATTCATCGAGTCGGGCAACAGCACAGCGATGTGATACGGACATGTTCCACCGGTTCGCGAGCTGGCAGTCGACGCCGACTTGTGCGCAGGCCTCTGCAAACAATCCCCGAATGTCCGCCGACCGATTGCTGAATTGGTAGCGCGGGTAGTAGTCGCGCCCGTGCGAGGTTACGGCGACGTTTGCGCCGCGCCACCCGTCAGAGTGAGTCAGCCCGCGCAGGAATCGCTCCGGGTGTTCCTCGATGGCGGTCTGGCGCTGCCAGGGATCGAGCACGATCGGACGCTTGTGCTTCGGGCCCTGGCCGTGCTGTGGAAGCAAGCAGGGCCAGTGTTTCGAGTACGACCGCACCTCAGCACCGGTAAGCGGAATTACACCGACCCGGTTCGGTAGAACACCCGCCATGGCGGCGTGCTCGACGTGCGGGCACCGATCCGGATCGTGTGGTCCTGGCTGCTTAAGGGCGAAGTCGTTGGCGGTCCCTGTCCGCACTGTGGATCGGGGCCTGCCGAGTTGCCGGGCTGTTTCTGCCTGGGAAAGTCCAGCCGCGAGAAGCGGTCGCCGCCGCAGTGCGCCGGAATTTCCGCGCCGTTCGGGCCTGAGAACACGTAGCCCGGGGTGGGGGCGATGCCGCCACAGACGCCCGAGGCGCCGCCCGGGCGGCCAGCGCAGGCCCCGCCTGGAAGCCGAGCAGGGCCGACGCGCCCAGCGCGGCCAGTGCGATTTTGCGTCGTTTCAAGGGTCCGCTCCTCTGTTCGCCATGGCGGTCGAAACATGAGTGAAGGGGACCCCACGCAGTACCGTCAGGGGAGCCGTGGAATCGATCCCCCTGAAGACCGATCTGCTGATGCCGGGCGACGACATCGTCGAGGTGGCGCGCCGCGCCCTGGATGCGGCGGGGATCCGCCCCGACCGAACCGACATCCTCGCCATCTGCGAGAGCCCGCTGGCCATCACCCAGGACCGCATCGTCGACATCGACGACGTCCGCCCCGGCGTGCTGGCCCGCATCGCCTGCCGGTTCTTCGACTTTGACTCGAGCCTGTCCACGCCCTACGCCGCCCAGGTGGCGATCGACCTGATCGGCGCCCCCCGGTTCCTGGCCGCCCTCATGGTGGCGGCGCCCACGCGCCTGTTCGGCCGCCGCGGCGACTTCTACCGGATCGCCGGCCGCCAGGTGGCGTGGATCGACGACATCCCGGGCACCATGCCGCCGTTTACCCAGCACATCATCCTCGGCCCCGAGGACCCGGCCGCCGTGTCCCGCCGCGTCGCCCACGAGCTGGGCTGCGGGGCGGCGGTGGTCGACGCCAACGATCTCGGGCGGGTGGAGATCCTGGGCGCGTCGTCGTTCGTCGACCGCGCCCTGCTCGTCGAGGCCATGAAGCCGAACCCGCAGGGCAACGACGACCAGCAGACGCCTCTCGTCCTGGTGCGCCGGAACTGAGCCGGCTCGACCAGACTCGCGCGCCCTACTTCGAGGCGCTCCGCCGCCACGGGTCGGTTCCGTGGGCCGCGTTCCACACACCCGGCCACATCCAGGGCAAGGGCGCCCATCCGTGGCTGCGCGAGGCGGTCGGGATGGACGTCCTCCGCATCGATGTCTGCCCCGGCCTTGGCAGCCTCGACGGCGGGCCCAACTCCGCCCTGGCCGCGGCCCAGGTCCTCGCCGCCGACGCATGGGGCGCGGACCGCTCGTGGTTCCTGCACAACGGGTCGACGGCCGGCAACCAGATCATGCTCATGGCCACATGCCACCCGGGCGACGTGGTGTTGACGTCGCGCAACACCCATAAGTCGATCGTGTCGGGCTTGGTTGTGTCGGGTGCCCGTCCCGTGTACATCCGCCCCGAGCTCGACCCCGAAAGCCACATTGCCCACGGGGTGACGCCGGAGCAGATCGAGGAAGCCCTCGACCACCACCCTGAGGCGAAGGCCGTCCTCATCGTCTCCCCCACCTACTACGGCGCTTGCTCGGACGTCGCCGGCATCGCCGACGTCGCCCACCGCCACGGCATCCCGCTGCTGGTGGACGAGGCGTGGGGCGCCCACTTCCCGTTCCACCCGTCGCTGCCGCCGCACGCCTTCTCGGCCGGCGCCGACATGGCCGTGACCGGTGTGCACAAGCTGCTGGGCGCCTTCCTCCAGGCGTCGCTGGTGCACGTGCGGGGCGACCTGGTCGACGGCGACCGTGTCGAGGTCGTGGCCGGCATGGTGCAGTCGACCAGCGCGTCGGCGCTGCTGCGTGCCTCGTTGGACGTCGCCCGGATGCAGATGGCCACCGAGGGGGAGGCCCTGCTGTCGGATGTGATCGCGCTGGCCGAGGACGCCCGGGAGGAGATCAACAACCACCCGCGGCTGTCCTGCCTCGGCAAGGAGCTCGTCGGGAACCACGGTGTGGTGGCGTTGGACCCCACCCGGCTCGTCGTGAACGTGACCGGCGCCGGCTTCTCCGGCTACGAGGCCGATCGAGTGCTCTTCAACGAGCACGATGTGGCCGTCGAGCTGTCCGACTTCGCCAACGTGCTGGCCGACGTCACCATCGGGCACCAGCGGGAGGACCTCGACCGCTTCGTCGCCGCGCTCCGGGCCATGGCCGACGATCCGCACGCCCAGCAGTTGAGCTCGAAGGGCTTCGTGGAAGAGGCGCTGCGGGTGCTGCCGGAACAGGCGCTCAGCCCGATGGAGGCGTTCCACGCGCCGCAGGAACGGGTGTCCCTGGCGCAGTCCGTGGGGCGGGTGTCGGCCGAGATGGCGGCGACCTACCCGCCCGGCATCCCGGTGCTGGTGCCCGGCGAGCGGCTGAACCCGGCGCTCGTCGCCCACCTGCAGGCGCAGGTGGAGGCGGGCGGCCGGATCGTCGGCCCCTCCGACCCCAAGCTGGCGACAATCGAGGTGGTGCGCGAATGAAGCGACTGCTGACCGCGGCCGTGGCCCTGGGCGGCGCGGCCGCCGCGGGCTGGGCCGCGCTGGTGAAGACCCAGGGCGACAGCGAGATCGTCTACGAGGACGACGAGCTGGGGTCGGTCACCGGCGACGACCACACCCTCCACGGCGAGATCACGCTACGCAACGTGGGCAAGGCCGGGGCGGTGGCGCACAAGGTGCACGGCCGCATCGTCGAGGGTCCACCAGGACGGGTGCTGGTGACCCGCCAGGGCAGCCGGCCCCCCGAGCGCGGGTGGTGGCAGTCGAACTGCCTCACGCCCGGGCAAGCGTGCGTCGCCGAAGTCGACATCGAGCTGGACGAGCCCGCCACCGGGCCGTTCGTCATCGAGCTGGACACCCACGACATCGGCCGGCGGCTGGTGGCGCACCGGGTGGCAAGAATCACCGTTCCCGCGTAGTCGGGTCGCGGGTTACCCTGAGGGCAACCGGTGACGTAGGAGGCGCTCATGTGTCAAGGCGGTCGCTTGCTCGCTGACTTCACGGCTGGTGGCGTCGAGAAGCCCACGGTCCCGTACCGCGTCGAGCCGTCGATGACAATGACGGCCGACGGCACATGGGTGGTGTGGGCCAGGAAGTACGCCCGTGCCGCCGACGGCGGTATGTACGTGCCGCTGACGGCGGGCACGCCCTACCCGGCCGACGCGGTCGCATCATGCCGAGCCGGCCACGACCACGAGTCCCCACAGCCCGATTGCACATGCGGCTTCCACGCCATCACCGAAGGTCGGGCGCCGATGCAGGCATCGCCCGGTCGTCTGTTATCACTCGGTCTCCCGGCGCTCGAGCTCGACGTCGTGCTGTCGGGCCGGGTGCTCGCCTTCGAGTGGACGGCGACAGGTGTGCTGTTCCGCGCCGCTCGCCAAACCGTCGTACGCGTCCGCCCACCCGAGAGCCGGTGGCCGCGGCCGCCGGAGCTCGGCGGCCAGCTGGCGCGCCTGGCCTGGCGCGACCCGCAGTCATCGAGGCCCCAACGGCTCCACGTGCCGTCGCCGCCGACCGTGCCGGTTGACGACGACGCCGGGGTGTGCGCCACTGCCGTACGGACGGCGGCGGTCAGCCAGTCAAGCTGAGCCGGGCCGGCGTCGGGGTCGCCGGCGGGGTCGCCGTCTGCGCTGAGGACGAGACCACGTTCACGCAGGTCTCCGCACCCGGGGGTGGCTTGCTGTCCGGCCCGCACATCGGCATGGGCGGGCCAGGGGGGATCTTCGAGAAGTCCGGCAGGCAGGTGAGGGGCGGGATGCCGGGCACGTTGCTCGTGATGGGGACCGGGATCGGCACGCACGGGACCATCGCGGTCGTGGTCGACGTCGTGGTGCTCGTCGTGGCGTTGGTCTGGCCATGGGCCACCCCCGCAACGCATGCGATGGCCGCCGCGGCGACCAGGACCAGGACCCGCTTCATGCGTGCGCCTCCCCTGTTCGGGACTCCATGGCGGGTATACGAACCAGGAGGCCCACAGGAGTACAGGGGCCGCGGGCTTGTCAGCCCTTCACGGCGTTGAGCAGATTGGCGGCGGTGTCCTTGGGGCTGACCTTGTACCAGGCGTGGGCGATACGGCCGTCCTCGTCGATGAGGAAGGCGGAGCGCACGATGCCCATGTACTTCTTGCCGTACATGCTTTTCTCGCCCCATGTGCCCCACGCGTCGGCCACCGCGTGGTCGGGGTCCGAGAGGAGCGGGAAGCCGAGGCCGTACTTGGCGTCGAACTTGGCCTGCTTGGCCGGGGGGTCGGGGCTGATGCCGAGGATGGCGGCGCCGCCCACGTCGCCCTTGATGTCGCGCAGGCCGCACGACTGGGCCGTGCAGCCGGGCGTGTCCGCCTTCGGGTAGAAGTAGACGAGGACCTTGTGGCCCCGGTGATCGCCCAGCGAGACACCGATCCCGTCCTGGTCGGGCAGGGTGAAGTCGGGCGCCGGGTCGCCCTGTAACAAATGAGCCATCGAAGCGCACTCTATGCTCGGCGCCGATCAGCTCGGAGGGGGACGATGAAGCGAGTTCTGTTGGTGATCGCGTGGGTGGCGGGTGCGCTCGCCCCCCTGGCCCTGACGGCGACCCCGGCGGGGGCGACGCCGGCCGCCGGGTGCCCCACGCTGAATGGCAGCGCGTTCGACGGATCGTCAACCGGGGACAGCCTCTTCCCCCTCGACTTCAACGCGGGCGAGCGCATCATGTTCACCGCCGCCAATCCGGCCTCGGGAACGCCGACGGCGGTCAACCTCCGCATCGGGGGGAACCTCGTCGACACGGCCACGTTCCCAGGGACGGTCTCGTTCACCGCGCCGGCCGACCTGAGCGGCATCGGCGTGAGCTGGGACCTGGCGCCGGCGGGCGCGACCGCCACCTGGACCGTCAGCTGCTCGCCGGCTCCGGCGCAGTCGTCCGGCTGCGCCTTCCTGAACGGCCCGACCCTCGACGGCCACTACGGATCCGGGGGGCCCACCAGCCAGTTCTTCAACGCCGGCGACCGCATCACCTTCCACGGGACGCCCCCGTTCGACACGAGCACCCCTACCGGCCTCGAGCTCCGGATCAACGCGTCCGCGACCGACGCGTCTCCGTTCCCGGGAACGGTGTCCTTCACCTTCCCGGTCAGCGCGACCGCCTCGGTCTTCTGGGGGACGACGCCCGCCGGGAACGTGAACTGGACCGTGACCTGCACCCCGCGCCAGGCGTCGGAGGGCTGCGCGGACATGCAGAGCCCAACGCTCGACACGTCCCTGCAGGCCGAAGGCCTCACCCAGCCGAAGCATTTCTTCGCCGGTGAGCAACTCAGCATCTCCGCCGCGGCGCCGACGACCGGCGCGCCCACGTCGATCACGCTCACCGTCAACGGGTCGACCGGCAATACGCTCAACTCGAGGGCGTTCCCCGGGACCCTCCAGTTCACCTTCTCCGCCGATACGGCGACGACGCTGGTGCTCTGGACGGTTGGTACCGGCAACACCGCGACCTGGACCGTCGACTGCACACCCGCGCCGGTGGACTCGACCGCGCCGACCTGCACCGGGCTGGCGCCCCGCCGCGCCCCGGGCACGCTGTCGAACCACGACGAGCAGGACGTGCGCGTCCAGGACGGTGGGAGCGGGACGCTGAAGGTCGAGAACATCGTGATCACCAACGGGACGTTCCTGGTGGCGCAGTTCACGGCGGGCCAGCGCGCGCCCTTCCTCCTGACCGCGGTCAAGACGACGCAGGGCATGCCGACCAGGTGGAGCTTCGACGTGTTCGACGAAGTCGGGAACTTCCGCCACTGCACCTGAACATGGCGTTCGAGGACGACGCCGGGGCGGGCCTACTGGTCGGCGGGTCCTGGGGCGGCGCCCGGGGCGGCGGCTTGGGCGTGGAAGCCGCCGTCGACGTGGAGCATCTCGCCGGTCGTGCTCGGGAACCAGTCGGATAGGAGGGCGACGACGGCCTTGGCCACCGGTTCGGCGTTGCGGGTGTCCCAGCCGAGGGGGGCCCGCTCGGTCCACGTGTCCTCCAGCGACGAGAAGCCAGGGATGCTGCGGGCGGCGATGGTGCGCAGGGGGCCGGCCGACACGAGGTTGACGCGCACCCGGTGCGGCCCGAGGTCTCGGCTCAGGTAGCGGGCCGTCGACTCCAGGGCGGCCTTGGCCACGCCCATCCAGTCGTAGGCGGGCCACGCCTGGCGGGCGTCGAAGTCGAGGGCGACGATCGAGCCGCCGCCGGCGTCGCGCATGAGGGGCAGCACGGCCTCGGCGAGGGCCTTGAGCGAGTAGGCGGAGACGTGGAGGGTGCGGGCCACGTCGTCCCAGCCGGCGCGCAGGATGTCGCCGCCGAGGCACGTCTCGGGCGCGTAGGCCACGGCGTGGACGGCCCCGTCGAGGGCGCCCCACCGGCGGCTGAGGTCCTCGGTGAGGCTGGCCAGGTGCGACGGTTCGGTCAGGTCCAGCTCGAGCACGTCGGCCGGCCGGGGGAGGCGGGCGGCGGCCCGCTTGGTGACCGACAGGGCCCGGCCGAACGACGTGAGCACGATCTCGGCACCCTGCTCCTGGGCGACCCGGGCGATCGAGAACGCGATGGACGACTCCGACAGCACGCCGGTGACCAGGATGCGCTTGCCGTCGAGCAGCCCGCTCATGCGAGGACTCCGCGCACTTGGTGTCCATGACCCCCAATGACGCGGAAACGTTGCTTCATAAGGGTGAGTTCGAGTGGCGGCCGGGGTGGGGGCGGCCCGCTCGTTTGGCGCGCAGGGAGCGCAGGGCGGCCACGAGGACCCGGCGGGTGTCGAGGGGGTCGATGACGTCGTCGACGTAGCCCCGTTCGGCCGCGACCTGGGGCGTGCAGAACTGGACGGCGTAGTCCGCCTCCAGCTCAGTGCGGGCGCGGGCCCGTTCGCCTTCGTCCTCGATCCCCGACAGCCGCTTGCCGTGCAGGATCTTGACCGCGCCCGCCGCGCCCATGACCGCGATCTCGGCCGTCGGCCAGGCCAGGCACACGTCGTTGCCGAGGCCTTTGGAGTCGAGGACGATGAAGGCGCCGCCGTACGCCTTGCGCATGACCACGCACAGCCGGGGCACGGTGGCCTCGCCGTAGGCGTGGACGAGCTGGGCGCCGTAGCGGATCATCCCCCGCCACTCCTGGTCCTTCCCCGGCTGGTACCCGGGGCAGTCCACGAAGGTGACGATCGGCAGGCCGAACGAGTCGCAGTGCGCCACGAAACGGGCGGCTTTGCACGAAGCCTCGATGTCGAGGCAGCCCGCGAGCTGGCTCGGCTGGTTGGCGATGATCCCGACCGGATGGCCGTCGAGGCGGGCGTAAGCGGTGACGACGTTCGCGGCGTGCGACTCCCGCACTTCGAGGAACGACTCGAGGTCCATGACGTCGGCGATCACCTCGCGCACGTCGTAGGACGACGACGCGCTGGCCGGTACGGCGTCGGCCGCGGCCCGGCACGCTCGGTCGGCGTCGTCGCCGACGGCGACCTCCGGGGGCTCTTCGAGGAAGTTCGACGGGAGGTACGACAGCACGTCCTCGACGGCCCAGCGGGCGTCTTCCTCGTCGGGGACGACCAGCGACGCCAGGCCGCTGCGCCGGACATGGACGCTCGCGCCGCCCAGGTCCATGCGGTCGGTCACCATCCCCGTCATCTCCTCGACCGCCTGGGGCCCGCTGACATAGGCGAAGGCCTCGGCGGTCATGACCACGTGGTCGGCCAAGCCCAGGATCAACGCCGGGCCGCCGACGCACGGGCCGGTGACGGCGAGCACGACGGGCACGGCGCCGGACGCCTGGGTCAGCGCCGCCGCCACCCGTCCCCAGGCGTGGAGCGAGGGCAGCCCCTCTCCCACGTCGGCGCCGGACGTGGCGATCTCCCCCACGACGGGCACGCCGACGTCGATGGCCAGCCGGACGAGCCGCTCGATGACCTCACCCTCGGTCGGCCCCAGCGCCCCCCGGTGCTTCCCCCCCGCCAGCTGGAACCAGGCCACCCGCCGCCCGCCCACCTCGGTGAGACAGGCAGTCGCGGCGCCGCCCCGGCACGCGGCGACGGGAACCGCGGGTGCGTCCGAGATCACTCGTGGGCGGGGGCCGGCCCGAGGACGACGGAGGCGTTGTGGCCGCCGAACCCGAACGAGTTCGACACGACCGGGCCGGCGGCGACGGGCCGGGCCGCGCCCGAGACCACGTCGATGGCCAGCTCCGGGTCGTCGCGCTCGTGGTTGGCGGTGGGCGGCACCAGGCCGTCGCGCAGGGCGCAGAGCGTCGCCACCGCCTCGATGGCGCCTGCCCCCGCCACCAGGTGCCCGGTGACGCCCTTGGTGGACGTGACCGGCACCCCGCCCTCCCCGAACACCTTGACAAGGGCGTGGGCTTCGGAGGCGTCGTTGAGCGGCGTGGACGTGCCGTGGGCGTTGACGTGGGTGACCGCCGAAGGCTCGAGCCCGGCGTCGGCCAGGGCCTGCTGCATGCAGGTGACGGCCCCGGCGCCGCCCGGCGCGGGGGCGGTGATGTGATGGGCGTCGGAGTTGCGGGCGTAGCCGAGCACCTCGCCCCAGATGTGCGCGCCGCGGGCGACGGCGTGGTCCCACGCCTCGAGCACCAAAAAGGCGGCGCCCTCGCCCATGACGAAGCCGTCCCGATCGGGGTCGAATGGGCGGGACGCCCTGGAGGGGTCCTGGTGCCGGCTGGAGAGGGCGCCCATGCGGCCGAAGGCGGACATGGCCAGCGGCGTCACGCACGCCTCGGTGCCGCCCGCCAGCATCACGTCGGCGGCGCCATAGCGGATGATGAGGGCCGCCTCACCGATGGCGTTGGTGCCGGCCGCGCACGCGGTCGAGACGCACAGGTTGGGACCGGTCCAGCCCAGTTTGATGCCGAGCGTGCCCGCGGTGGCGTTCGCCATCATCATCGGGACGAGGAACGGCGACACGCGGTCGGAGCCGCGGGCCCGGAGGATGCCGTCCTGCTCCTCCATGGTGAACAGGCCGCCCACCCCGCTGCCCGCGAACACGCCGCAGCGGCCGGGATCGGCGCCGGTTTCACCACTGTCGGCGATGGCGTCGAGGGCGGCCGCGACTCCGAGGTGCGTGCAGCGGTCGGCGTGGCGCGCCGCTTTGAAGTCGAGGTACGGCTCGAGGTCGAACTCGGGGACCTCGCACGCGAAGCGGAACTGCTCGGGCAGCACCGAGGCGTCGAACCGGCGGATGGGGCCGGCGCAGGACCGCCCGTCGCGGATCGTCGCCCAGAAGGACTCGACGTCGACGCCCGCCGGCGCCTTGACGCCCAGCCCGGTGACGGCGACTCGCCGTCCCGCAGCCGTCACCCGGCGGCGCCCTGGTCGGCCGGCGCGGCCAGCTTCTGCTCGACGAGCGCGGCGGCTTGGCCAACGGTGGCGATGCCGTCCAGCTCCTCCTCGGGGATCTTCACGTCGAACAGGTCCTCGACCTCCATGACGAACTCGACGAGGCCGAGGCTGTCGACGCCGAGGTCCTCGTCGAAGCGAGCCTCCTCGGTCACCTGCTCGGGCTTGACACCGAGCAGCCTGACGGCGACGTCGGCGAAACCCTCCATGATCTGCTGTCGATCCACCTCAACCATCCTCCGACGTCTTGGACCCGAATCTGGCAACTCTAGTTGCGTGAGGGGGGCAGGCCCCCCTCACGACCTCCCCCCTTTGATCGTTTGCCGGCCCCGGCCGCCGCCGTGCGTGGTTCGGCAGCCGGAGGGGGCGCCTGCGGCGCTCGAGCGGCCGCCGCTATCAATGACCCATTCCCATGCCGCCGTCCACAGGGATGACCGCCCCGTTCACATAGGCCGCGGCGTCGGAGCAGAGGAAGGCGACCACGGCCGCCACCTCGTCGGGCGTGCCGAGTCGGCCGAGGGGCACCAGGCGCACCATCTCGGCCCGCCGTTGCTCGCTCAGGGCGTCGATCATGGCCGTCTGGATGGGGCCGGGGGCCACCACGTTGGCGGTGACGTTGCGCG
>JAHFUQ010000231.1 GCA_023265045.1 Acidimicrobiia bacterium | reverse complement strand
TTCTTCGGGACCTTCGGCGCCGCCCTGGCCGGCTCCACGCTGGTCGACGTCAAGTCGACGTTGAAGGCCCTGCCCACGTACCTGACGGCGAAGATCACCCCGCCGGACGAGGTCGTCGAGACGCTCGTGTCGCTGGCCGGCAAGGCCCGCAAGGAGGGCCTGCTGGCCCTCGGAGAGGCCGTACGCTCGGTGGAGGATCCGTTCCTCAAGCGGGGCCTGGAGTTCGCCATCGACGGCACCGACCCCGAGGAGCTCGCGGAGATCCTCGAGGCCGAGATCCGGGCGAAGAAGAAGGCCGCGAAGGTGTCCTCCAAGCTGTTCACCGACCTCGGCGGGTACGCGCCGACGGTGGGCATCATCGGCACCGTCATGTCGCTCGTCCACGTGCTCGGCATGCTGAGCGAGCCGGACAAGCTGGGCGCCTCCATCGCCTCGGCGTTCCTCGCCACGCTGTGGGGCGTCCTGTCGGCCAACATCATCTGGCTGCCCATCAGCAAGCGGATCGATCGCATCGCCGAGATCGAGGCGGCCCACATGGAGCTGGCGATCGAGGGGATCCTGGCGATCCAGTCCGGCTCCAACCCCCGCCTCGTCGCGCAGAAGCTCAAGGCCCTCCTGCCCCCGGGCTCGGCCGCGCAGGCCACGGGAACCGCGGCCAAGGCCGCCTGATGAGCGGCTCGCCGAGGCGCCGACGCAAGCACCACGAGGAGCACGAGGAGCACGAGAACCACGAGCGCTGGCTGGTCAGCTACGCCGACATGATCACCGTGCTGATGGCGCTGTTCATCGTCCTGTTCGCGATGAGCACCGTCGACAAGGTGAAGTACTGGGAGCTGCGCGCCAGCCTCGCCAACAGCTTCGGCCACCAGCTCGCGGCCGTGCAGGGCGGCAAGAGCCCGACGCCCGGCGACTCCGCGCCCGAGGGCCCGCTCGACTCCGGACCCATCGTCCCAGCGAGCTCGCCCGCCGTGGAGAAGCAGATCAAGAAGGCCGTCAGCGTCGCCCGCTCGCAGCAGGCGCTCAAGGCCGCCGAGGTCACCCGCGGCGAGGCCGAGAAGGAGGTGCACTCCTTCGAGGAGGTGATCGCCCGGATCCGCAAAGCCCTCACCGGGAACGGCGGGGCCCGCTCCGTCAAGTTCCGCGTCGACGAGCGCGGCCTGGTGGTGTCGGTGATCACCGACTCCGTGATCTTCGCCCCCGACCGCGCCGAGCTCGCCCCTGGCGGGCGCAAGCTGCTGGCGGCGCTGGGCCCCGTCCTGCGCGAGCTGCCCAACGACCTCCTGGTCGAGGGGCACACGAACACCGCGCCCGTCGCACCCAAGTACTTCCCGTCCGAGTGGGAGCTGTCGACCGCGCGGGCGACCACGGTGGTCCGGCACCTCATCAACGCGAGCGGGATCGCCCCGAACCGCCTGTCCGCGACCGGGTACGCCGACCAGCGCCCACTGCTCCCCGGCAACGGCCCCGAGGCGAACCGCGTGAACCGCCGGGTCGAGATCGTCGTGTCCTCCACGCTCCCGCCCGACGAGCGGGCGCTGCTCGCGTCCGTGGCCGAGTCCACCACCGACATCAACACGCCCGACATCAACACCGCCGACAACTACTCCGCCAACGTCAACGCCGGCAACGCGAACGCCTTCCCGACCGGCGCGGTCCCGACCATGAAGAGCGAGTGAGGATCCCATGGCCACCACGACCCCCGCGCCCCCCGCCACGGACGCCCCGGCGAAGGAGGCGAAAGCCGCGAAGAAGGGCAAGGACGGCAAGAACGGCGCAGAAGGCGCGAAGCCGAAGGGCAAGAAGAAGCTCATCATCGGCGTCGTCCTGCTCCTGGTCCTCGGCGGCGGCTACAAGATGACGCTGGGCAAGGCGAAGGTCGACCCGAACGCCGCGCCCGACCCGGGGGTCGTCCTGAAGCTGGACCCGATCACCTTGAACCTGGCGCAGGGCCACTATCTGAAGCTGACCATGGCGCTGCAGTACACGGCCGCGGCGTCCGCCGCCGGCGGCGAGGAGGGCGGCGGGGCGGAGCCGGACGGCTCCAAGGCCCTCGACCTGGCGATCGACCAGCTGAGCAACAAGCGGATCGCCGACCTCAACACCTCCGCGGCCCGCAACTACGCGAAGGAGAAGCTGCTCACCTCCGTCGAGGAGGCCTACCACCACGAGGTCATGGACATCTACTTCACCGAGTGGGTCATGCAGTAGCCCTGGCCTGCGTGGGAGAAAATCCACAGTTTGCCTCAGCCCGGGAGCCGGGCGGCCGAATAGGGCCTCGTGACGATCGAGGCGAAGCGGCCGCGCCGGAATGCCCGCCATGAGCCCAAACCGTACGACTTCCGGCGGTCCACCAAGCTGTCGCGCAAGCACGTGCGGTCGCTGCAGATCGTCTTCGAGACGTTCGCGCGCCAGTGGTCGACGCTGCTCACGTCGAGCCTGCGCACGGTGTCCCAGGTGCACCTGGCGACGATCGAGGAGCTGACGTACGACGAGTACGTCTCCCGGCTGCGCAACCCCACCATGGTCAACGTCCTGACGCTGGAGCCCCTGGCCGGCGCGGGGATCCTCGAGCTGTCGATGGGCAACGCCATGGTCAGCGTCGACCGCCTCCTGGGCGGCCCGGGCACGGGGGTCCAGCCGGAGCGGCCACTGTCCGACATCGAGTCCGGCCTGCTCGGCCAGCTGGTCCTGCGCGTGCTGGGCGAGCTGCGGTACGCCTTCGAGGCGATCGTGCGCATGGAGCCGTCGGTCAAGGCCGTCGAGTACAACCCGCAGTTCGTCCAGGCCGCCACGGCCGCCGACGTCCTCGTCGTCGCCACGTTCGACATGCGCGTCGGCGCCGACGAGTCCGTGGCCACCGTGGCGCTGCCCTTCGCCAGCCTCTTCCCGCTGCTGGAGCTGTCGCTCGGCGTGGACATCGCCGCCGAGGCCGCGCCGTCCGGGCCCAAGATCAGCGTCGAGGAGCGGCTCGCCGCCGTCCCCGTCGAGGTGTCGGTGGGCTTCCGCCCGACGGCGCTGACCCCGCGGACGCTGCTCGAGCTCACCGTGGGCGACGTGGTCTCGCTCGCCCATCCCGTCGCCGCGCCGCTCGTCGTGACCGCGGCCGACGTCATCTTCGCCCACGCCGTCGCCGGGGCCCGGGGCCGCCGCCTCGCCTGCCGCGTCGTCGGTGCGCCCGAAACCGCCCCTAGCAACGGACGTGACGCATGACCACCCTCACCACCAGCATCGCGGCGGACCTCGTGCGCGGCGCGGCCGACGCCCTGGCCGCCGTGCTCCCCGTCTCCGCCGACCTCACGCCGGGCGACATCGTGCCTGCGTCGCAGGCCGACGTGACGCTGCTCCCGGCCGCCTTCGGCGGGTCCGTCCTCGCCCGGCTCGGCGAGGCGCCCGGCAGCCCGGCGGGCGAGCTCGCCGTCGCGGTCGGCACCGACCTGGTGGACGCCCTGG
>JAHFUQ010000098.1 GCA_023265045.1 Acidimicrobiia bacterium | reverse complement strand
GAATGTCCGCGCTTGCCTGCTCGACGCGAGCCAAGGGCAGCGCCAGCGTCGTATCGGACCGGAGGCGGCCCGGGGACGTGTTGACCGGCGCCGGCTCGGGCCCGGAGTGGAGACCGGTGAGGCCCAGAGCGAGAAGGGCCACGAGGACGACGCCGCCGGCCAGGACCACTGGCGCGGACAGTAGGACGGCCAGTCCCGAGCGCTTCCGGCGCCGGTCGTCGCTCAGCACCCCGATGCCCAGCATGCCGGCGCCCGCCGCGGCCACGAGCAGCACCAACAGGACGACGAGCAGGATCACGGCGAGGCGCGCGTCTTTCAGGCCTGCGGCGTGCCAGCCGAGGCGGCCGGCGGCTGGGGGGAGGGTGCAGGAGTTTCGTCGTCGAGGCGACGGTTCAACGTGAGGAGGCGCCCCATGACCGGCAACGCGATGAGGTTCAGCCCGTGGAGCACCCCGAGGATCAGCAGGATCCCGCCGATCCGGGCGACCTCGTGCTGAAGCTGCGCGCCTCCAACCGTCTGATCCCAGCCTCCCTTGAGCTTGAAGCTCATCGTGAACAGCACGTAGGCGAAGAAGATCAGGTAATAGGCGATGTCGGTCAGCACGATGAAGCTCTTGCCCGTCCGGGGGTTGGCCCGGAAGACGTCCGCGGCGTAGCTCTTGCCGAACCGCTTGATGAGCGGTCCCAGCCACAGCGCCACGCACACGAGCAGGACGTTGGCCAACACTTCCAGGACCCACCAGTCCATGAGCAGCTCTCCTTGTCGATTGTCGGTGACGGCGAAGATCACGGCGGCGACGGCACCACCGATGCAGGCCGTTATGGCAGCCAGGCGCCGGCGCTGCCGGCGCCGTCGGCGGTCGTCCTCGATGCTGAGGCGCACGCGGGCAAACAGGTCCGGGCTCTCTTCGCTGGCCTCGGCCCCCTGCAGGAGGGCGTCGTGCAGCCGTTCCTCGAGCAGGCTCATGCGGGCACCGGCCTCGGGTCTTCGAGGCGTGCCTCCATGGCCGCGAGGCCCCGCTGAAGGTGTGTCTTCACGGAGTTGCGCGAGATGCCGAGCGTGTGGGCGATGTCGTCGATGCCGAGTTCCTGGTAGTAGCGCAGCACAAGGCAGTCGCGTTGGCGATGCGGGAGGGAGCGCAACGCCTCGATGACCTGGCGCTGGTCGTCACGGAGCACGAGTTCGTCCTCCTCCTCGGTCTGCTGGGCGTCGAGGGGAAGGCGGTGACGCAACGAGACCAGGCCCCGCCGGTTGTGGTCCCTGGCCAGGTTCAGCACGATCGACCGCAGGTAGGCCGCGGCCCTCGCCTCGTCCTTGATCCGATGCGCCGACCGGGCCAGGCGGATGAACGCCTCTTGGACGAGGTCCTCGGCGGCGTTGCGATCATCGACGAAGAGCCGGGCCAGGCGAACGAGCGAACGCCCCTCACGCTCGAACAGCTCGACGAGCAGCCGGTCGACGTCCATCGCTTCGGGTACCACGTCGACCGGGACGGCGACGTCGCCCAAGAAGGCGGACGCGTCCGACATCCAACTGACCGCGCCTACTCCCATCGGACCGACAGACGTGTCGAGAACCGCCCGCGGGTGACAAGCGCCTCGCAGCGCCTCGCGGATGCGAACTCCAACTTGGAGCACCATCGCCGGCGGCGCAGCACCGCCGCAGGCGGGACAGTCGACGGTGCGATGCCGGTTCCGCCCGCAGCCGGCACACGAGGGCGGCTCCCTCACGGCGAACGTCGCGGCGGGATCAGTGGGGGCCTGCGCGCCAGCGGCAGGACATGTGCATCGGCCTCGTCGCCGCCCGCAGCCTGGCGGCCCTCGGGTGCCTCCGCCTCTCCCACGCGTTCGAGGAGGTCGGCCATCTCGCAGTCCAGCGCATCGCAGAGCGCCATGAGGGTGCGCAGCGACAGCCGTTCGGGGGTCTGGGTGACCAGGCGATGCACCTGCGCCGGCGACAACTCGATGCCCCGCTCCACCAGCAGCGGACGCAGGTCGGTGGTATGCCACAGGCCTCTGGCCGCCATCACCTCACGCAGATTCCACCGGTAGCCGAGCCGTCGTGTCGCCATCCCACCTCCATCGCTCACTCCCCATGTCAGGCGACCGTCCCGCTGACGCCCACGACTGACCAGCTGGCGCCCCCCGTGGCCTACCTGGGCGGGGTCGAGCCTCGCATCGGACGAGAGTATCTCGCATCGTTAACAGGAGGACTTTCGCCACGAAGGCGACTGCCGACACCGCGACTGCCTACGGCGCGATCGGCGACACCGCGATCGGCGACGTGAAGCGGCCCCGACGCAGACGGACACGGCGGACGTCCGCTGGCGTCGAGGCCGACATCGACATTAGGTCGCCGGAACGCCGTGCGCCAGCGATCGAGGGTTAACCCAACGTTAAACCACTCGGGCCATGGTGACCCGACAGAAACAACCGCTCCGGCGACACGCCAGTGATGGGTTTGGAGATCGGGGCCCGAGCGACGGCGGGTCCCGGCGCAAGCCTCCCGTCATCGCGCCGACGTCTGCTGCGATGCGCCCGCGCGCTGCACACGTTCGACCGACGCCAGCGCCCGGTCGCGCAGGACGATGATCCCCTGGGCCTCTGCCCGCTGGGCCGCTTCCTGCAGGTGGGCCAGGGCCTCGCCCCGCCGGTCCGGCTCGCGGGAGGCCAGCAGCTCGCCCCGCAACCGCAACACCTCGGCGACCGAGAACGACGAGCCCATGGCGTCGATCTCGGACTGGGCCTGGTCGACCAGCCGGCCGGCCTCGTCCAGGTGGCCGAGCCGCTGCCAGGTCTCGGCCGTGAGCGCCAGCCAGAACGGGTGCCACGGCCGGATTCCGGCGGTGACGGCCGACGGGAGCTCGTCGAGCAGGGCGACGACGTCCGCCTCAGGTGACCCCCCGTGGGCCAGCGCCCACGCCCGCACCACCCGCCCGTGGTACGTGAAGTCGGCCAGCTGCAGGCGATCCGTCTGGCTGATGAGCTCCTCGGCCAGCCGCCGCCCGTCGGCCACGTCGCCGCTGAGCACCCGGGCGAACACGGCGAACGAGAGCCCGGTGGCCATGGCGAAGGGGGTTCCGATGGATCGAGCCCTGTCGAGGGCGGCGTCGACCAGGCGCCGGCCCTCCTCGTGGTCGCCCTGCAGGTGCAGGGCCATGCTCAGCCAGCTGTCGACCTGGACTCGCAGGTCGGCGAAGGTCACGTCGGCCAGCACGCCCTCGGCCACCGAGTCGGCGATCTCCTTGCCGGACCGGAGGCGGGCGGCCCCGTCTTCCACGTCGCCACGGCACACGGCCACGATGCCGAGCCCGAGGTGGGCGGTCACGGTGACCGCCGCGTCGGAGGACGTTCGCCCGAGTTGCAGCATGTGCTCGCCGAGCGTCTTCGCCCCGTCGGCATCGCCGCTGGCCCAGGCGAACGTGAAGAGCCCCCAGAGCGAGAGCAGGAGGCGGCGCTGGTCCTCGACGGCCCGGCACAGCTCGGTCGCCCGCGCCCACGCCTGGGCACTCTCGGGGGTGGCGACGCCCTTCACGTAGCTCAGCAGGGCGGCGAGCTGGACCTGGAGGTCCAGCTCGTGGCCGTCGCGCTCGGGGCCCGGCGCCATCGTCGCCACCAGCGCCAGGCCCCGGCGCAGGTGATCCTCCGCCACCTCGTGGGCCAGCGCGGCCTGCGCCGCGGCCGACGCCCGCCCGGCGGCCACGATGGCACGGACGGGACCGCTCACGGCGACTGCCTCGTACAGGTGGTGCGCGACCTCGGTCGCCCGGGCCTGATCGCCGCCGATCTCCTCCAGGGCATCCGCGATCAGGCCGTGCACGCGAGCGCGGCGCAGCTGCGCCAGCTCGCCGTAGATGGTCTCCTGCACCAGGGCGTGCGAGAACTGGAACCGCTCGACCACGTCGGTCTGCTCGGTCACCAGGCCGGCGGCGACAGACACGTCGACAAGGTCGAGGGCCTCGTCGAGGTCCACCTCCGCGGCACGCGCCACGACCCGCAGGTCGAAGTCGTTCCCGGCCACGGCGGCGACGGCCAGGAGATCCTGGGTCGCCTTTGGCAGGCGCATCATGCGGCGACCGACGACCTGGCGCACGGCCCACGGCACGCCAGCGGCCGACCCCGTGGCCCCTTCCGTCCGACCCCCGAGGGCCTTCTCGGCAACGAGGAGGCGGGTGAGCTCGCCGACGAAGAACGGGTTGCCGCCGGCCCGGTCCCAGACCGCAGCGAGGATGCCGTCCACGGCCTCCGGGCCCGCCTCGTAGGCGACGAACTCGGCCACCTCGTCGCGCGTCAACCCCTCCAGCGACAGGACCAGGCGCCCCGGCTCCCGGGCGAGGGAGGCCAGGACCTCGGTGAGCCCGGCGTCCGGGGCGGGGTCGACGTCGCGGTACGTGACGGCGAGGCAGATGTTCGAGCCGGCCAGACGTCGCCCGAGGTAGCCGGTCAACTGGAGCGACGGCAAGTCGCCCCAGTGGAGGTCGTCCAGGATGACGGCCACGGGCCGGTGCTGCGAGAGGCGGGTCAGGAAGCCAGTGACGGCGTCGAAGAAGCGGTAGCGGGCCGATGCAGGGTCGAGCGGGGCCGGGGCCGGAAGGTCGCCCATGAAGTCCTTCACCTCGGGGACCACTTGGCCGATCTCGGGAGCGTCGGAGGCGAGCGCGGCACGGACCGCGTCGGCGTCCAGATGGGCGAGGAGGGTCCGGATGGCCTGGATCCAGGGCCAGAAGGGTGGGGCCCCGTCGCCCTCGTCGCAGCGGGCCCACGCCACGACGCATCCGCGGGTAGCGGCCCGCCCCGCCGCCTCCTGGACCAGGCGGGTCTTGCCGATCCCGGGCTCCCCGGCCACCAGCACGATGGTCCCCAACCCGTCCAAGTGGCGATCGAAGGTCGCGTCGAACATGGCCAGCTCCTCGGCCCGACCGATGAATACCCCCTGGCGTAGGACGTCCGGGTGCGGAGCTGGGGCCGCGACCGGGGGCGCGACCGCGTCGGGCGGCGGCGGGCGCCAGTCCAGCGTGGGCGACTGGGCGAGGATCTCGCTCTCGATGCGGCGCAGGTCGGGACCGGGCTCGATGCCCAGCTCCTCCCGGAGCCGGTCCCGCGCCTTCGTGTAGGCCCGCAGCGCCTCGCCCTGGCGACCGGACCGGTACAGGGCGACCATGAGCAGTTCGACGAGGCGCTCACTGAACGGCTGCTCGCGGACCAGGTGCTCCAGCTCGGCGACGACCGCACCATGGGCCCCCAGGGCGAGGTCGGCGACCAGCCGGTCCCGGGTGGCGGCGAGCCGCAACCCCTCCAAGCGGTCGGCCTCCATCTCGGCGAACGCGAACTCCTCCATGGCCCGGCCCCGCCACAGGGCGATCGCCTCGCCCAGCGCGCGCCGCGCCGCCCGCGGCCGGCCGTCGGTCAGGTGCCTGCTGCCCTCCGCCGCCAGCCGCTCGAAGTCGGCGGCGTCATATTCCCCGGGCTCGACGAGGAGCAGGTAGCCCGGGGGGCGGGTGAGGATCCGTTGCGGCGGTGTCCGGGCCGCGCGCTCGGGCTCGATGAGGCGCCGGAGGTTGGCGATGTAGACGGGCAGGCTCCCCGTCGACCGCGCTGCGCCCTCGTCCTGCCACAGGATGTCGGCGAAGCGATCCACGGACACGACCTCGTTGGCGTGGATCAACAGCGTGGCCAGTACGGCGCGCTGTTTCGGCCGGCCGACCTCGAGCAGCCGGTCGTCGTAGGACACCTCGAGCGGGCCGAGGAGGCGGAAGCGCAGCGTCCCGTTGGGTATGTTGCAAGGCTACGGGGAAGTCGGGGTCGATGCGCGTCCCCGATGTCTCAGATGCCGTGGCCGAAGCCACGGGGTAGCCGGTCGACCACCAGCGTGGTCAGCGCCCGCGTCCCGTCGACGTCGAGGATGACCACCGCGAACCGCCCCGGTCCGGCCGGCTCGGCGTGTGGGATGTCGCCGGGGCGGTAGTCGTCCTGGAAGGCCACGGCGCACACCCTGCGCTCCTGGATCGGCGATGCCGCGGGGAAGGCGCGGGCCAGCGTCCGCCGCGAGACGAGGTGGACGCCGACCAGCTCGCCCTTGCGGCCGACCTCGGCTCGGGCCGCGGGGAGCGACCGGAAGCACTGGCCGGCAGCCGTGTTGAGCTGGTTGCGGGGCGTCGCGCACGCCACGCAGGACACGGACAACGCCAGGGAGGCGACGGCGAGGGCGACCCTCCTCATGGGCGGGAGCCCACGGGTGCCGGGCGGCGCCGGGCTCGCCAATGCAGGCCCAGCCAGCTGGCCCAACCGAGGGGGAGCAGCGTCCAGAAGCTCACGATGCGGTACAGAAGCACGGCGGCGACCGTCGACTGCTCGGCGCCCCCATAGAGCACCAAGCCGATGCTGAGGCTCCCCTCGACGACACCCAGCCCACCAGGTGTGATGGGCAGGTTGGACGCCAGCTGGGCGGTGCCGTATGTCAGGAGCAGCCCACGCCACGGGACCGCGGCGCGCACCGCCAGGAAGGCCAAGGCCAGCGCCCCCGCGTCCAGCAGCCAGTTGGCCAGGCCGCAGCACACGGCGACGGCCCAGTCCCCTCGCGCGGGTCGGACCGCGCCGAGGCGGTCGGCGGCCTGCAGCACCACGTTACGGGCATCACCCTTCGGCCGGCCTGTCACCCGCTGGCACAGGTGCACGGCCCTCGTCGCGAGCGTCAGCGCCCGACCGGAGTGGAGCACGTACCGCAGAGCGATGACGACGGCGACGGCCCCGACGGCCACGACCACGATCACGCCGGTGAGGTCGAAGGACGACGCCACTGACGCCGCCAGTCCCAGGCCGATGACGGCAACCGCGACCAAGCAGATGCTGGACACGATCGACACCGTGACCATCGTCCAGCCGGCGAGCACCGGGTCCACACCCAGCCGCCGGAATTGACGGAACGCGAACACCGCCGACCACGCCGGCCCCGCGGGAAGGGAGTTCTGGATGGCGTTGCCGGCGAGGGTGATCCCGGCCAGCGGTGCCAGAGGTACGACCACGCCCCCCGCCACGAGCAGCCGTCGCTGGAGCACGACGTAGGCACCGAGGGACGCCAGCTCGATGGCGATCGCAGCGCCGAGCCAGGCCGGTCGGAGGTGCTGCAGGGTCGTCGTCGCCTGGCTGAGTTCCGCCCTCCTCCCCGCCAGCAGGGGGACGGCCACCGCGAGGCCGATGACCAGCGGCACCACACGGACGACTGGGTGCATCCACACCCGCCGCCGGGGCTGGACGCCCTCGGACGGCGCCACCGGCCCACCAGGATCCGGCGCGCCGTCGCCCTCGGGCTGGACGGGACGCCGAACCATGGGCGCGACGATTGCAGCACCATCCTGCGCTCGCCAGTCGCCCGCCGTCGACCGGCCGGCGGCGTCGACCGGCGCCCCCGTGACGCGCCGCCGCGCGGACGCAGGACCGGGTCGCTGCCGCGAGCCGGTCCTGCGTCCCTCAATGCGTCAGGTGATCAGGTGGTCAACGGTGCATTCGCCGATGACGCCAGCAGCGCCGGCGTGCCCGCGAACGTGGCGGAGTACTGACCTGCCAGCACGATCGACAGCGCCGATGTCAGCGCCTGGCACGAGGCCACACCGTTGGCGTCGGTGGTCGAGGTGCAGATCTGGCTGGAGCCAACCGAGAAGGCGATCGGCTGGCCGGCGACCGGCCCGTCCGCGGTCGTCAGCGTGGCCGACAGGTTGAAGGCGTAGACGTTCACCGCGAGGCCCAGCAGGCCTGGTCCTTTCCCGCCGGTCAGGGCGATGTGGGCGACCGCGGGAGTCGCCGTCAAGGTGGTGGCGACCGCGGTGTCGCCGCCGCAGGCCGGCACGTTCGAGCCCGTCCACGTCATCTCGACCGTCACGGAGCCGGGCGGGCCGGCCAGGCCGACGAGGGTGATGAGGAACTGGGGCAGGCCGTTGGCGTTCAGGGCCAGGCCGGTCAGGCTGACGCTGCCGGTGTTGTCGATCGCCTCGTCGGCGATGCCCGGGATGGCGTTGCCGCTCCCATCGCGGAACGCCACCGATCCGCTCGAATAGGCCGCCCTGGCCGGATCGAGGACCTGCAGCTTGGTATACGACACCGGGGTGCACTCCACGACCGGAGGCACGAAGCTGGACGCAAGCACGCGCACCGGACCCTGGCCACACCCGCCGCCGCTGAAGGCGTCGAAGTTCTGGATCTGGCTTGCCCCGTTGTCGGCGTTGACCCAGATGCATTCGGGGCGCTGCGGGTCGGGGTTCACCGTGTACAGGTAGCCGAGGTTCGGGAGCGAGTGCGGGAAGTTGGCGCACGACGCCGACGCGCTGTAGTCGTAGCAGGCGACCGTGTTGTTGTTGCCGTTCGGGACGTACACGTGTGGACCGATGACCATGCCGGGGCCGTTCCATCCGTCGGTTGCACCGATCACGGTCCCGAGGTTGTTGGGCGTGCTCACCGACGCACCGGCCAGGCTGAAGCAGGGCGCGGACCCATTGGGCACGCACAGGCCGGTGATCACGCCCGACGGGTCGAGCAGCGGGAATACCGCGCCCGTGAAGCCGTAGGAGAACGGGAGGGACACCGGCCACGCTCCGCCGCAGTTCCCGTTTGTCGCCGTGTCGAAGCACGCCAGCGACTCGACGCCACCGGCGTTGATTGGGATGATGAGTTGCCCGAGGATGGAGGCCACTGCAGGCACCGGGAAGTTGTTGACGGAGACCGATCCCGCTGGGATGCCGACCGGGAACGGCTGCGACGCGCAGGGGCCGAACGAGCCCAGATCGAAGCACATCAGCTTGTTCCTGGTGCCTGTGGACGCGGCGCCGCTCACGTAGTTGAAGGCGTAGAACCTCTTGGCCGCCACGATGCCGTCGCTAGGTCCGCCCGAGCCGGACGCCTCGCCGACCGCGGTCAGGGGGGTGAAGCCGCAGAACGGGTTGGTGTTCGCCGCCGGCTGGGTCGTGTCGATGCAGGCGACCCCGGCGGTCATGTCCGCCCTGCGGGTCACATAGACGAACAGGTGACCGCTCGGCTGGTCGAGGGTGAGCCCCGGGTGGGACGAGGTCGCGAACTGGCCTCCGCCCGCATCGGTGATCGTCTTGGGCGTCCAGCACGGCGTCGAGTCGCTCTGGTTGTGGCACGCCACGGTCAGCGCGCCGCTGTGGTGGAACACGTTGTAGACAGCGCTCGGGGTCAGCGCGACGGCCCAGCCGTCCCCGCCCCCACTTCCTGCGAAGCTCGACGCCGGCGGGACCGGAATCGTCTCCTTCGCCGTATACGTCTTTGTCCCTGCGGCGACGGCGGGGGTAACCACTGCCGCCAGCCCGCAGATCGTCAGGGACACGAGTGCGAAGGATGCTCGACCGACCCTGCGTGGGCGCGGCCGCCCGCCTAGGACAATGTCCGTTGAACTCATGATCCGCCTTCCGCCGTTCACGGCCGCCGAGGTACCGCCGTGGTACCGATACTCCTAATCCGTCCACGGCAGCCTGTCAACCCGGCGTACCGTGCTGTGGCCGCTCATTTCTAGAGACCTGCTAGCACCCTTGCGGGGCGGACGGAGCCGGGAGTAGTCACAAACCGACATCCACCGCTCAGGACCGGGGTACCGGGACCGGTGGGTGATTGAGAGGCGGAGTGATGAGGACACGCACGGAGGACGACCTGAAATCCGGGCGCGTCTCGGACGCGGTGCACGGCGAAGGCGAACCCCCTCGGCCGGCCAACCAAGTGGAGACGGCACGCGAGGTACAGGGGGTCGACCGGGCCGGCACCGGGCGGCTTTCGCCCACTCGCCTGGGCTTCAAGACGCGCATTCCGGAGAACTGGAACAAGCTGTGGGTGGCCATGTGGATCCTGACCGCACCATCGGTGGTCGTATCGGCCTTCTTCGTACGGATCTGGTTGTGGATCCCGGCCGCGGTCGTCGGGTTTCTTCTCCCCGAGATGATCAGCATCCATAAGGAGGACGACAGCCTGCCCCCGCTGACCCACATGATCCGGCACTTTCTCCCGGACTGGATGGCGTTCCCGTTGATCTATTTCTCGCTGGGGAGCGTGGGCGCGCACTGGCTCAACTTCCATCGGCCCGCGGCCATAGGCGTGCTGATGGGCCTCCTGGGCTGGCTGACGGACCACTTCACGGTCACCTACGCCAAGCCCGACCCGTTTCCGTTCGCGAACCGGCCTTTGCGCGCAGGAACCGACAGACGGAGGATGCCCTCGTAGGCATCCGCCCGCCGCGAGCCCTCCGCCGCGCGCGGCTCGTAGTGCCGGGGATGTTCAGCTCCGCGGTGACGCCGGGCTGGCGGGTCGTGCGGTGTTGCTCACCGCCAGGGTGGCCAAGCCCCTGGTTGGCCGGCACGTCCACGGCGGCTCGCCTACCACGCAGGCCAGGCCTCCATTCGCGACCTATGAGAAGCGGGGTCGCTTGACCTCCGAGGCCGTCGGCTCGTGGCCACGCCCGTCGCCGTCGATCACATACTTTTCCGGTAGCTGACCGGCCCCGTGGAGCCGAGCCAGGGCCAGGAGCGCGGCCGGGTACCCATCGGGGGTGGTGCGAGCGCTGATGAAAGGACCATCGGCAACGGCCATATAGGGAGTCCCGTTCTTGGACAGGAATCCGCCCGTGGGGCCCGCGTACTGCTTGATCATCTGCTCCAGCGTGAACACCGCGGACCCGTAGTTGGGGCTGTACTGGCCTTCGGCCACGACGTTCGCGGTGAAATCCGTGTAGTCGTCCTGCTCGGAATGACCGGTGACCAGCCGGCCCCATACGAGGGGAACGCTGGTCTCGGGGTCGGTGGCCTGGATCAGCACGGAGACCCCGTAGCAGATCGCGGCGACGGGTCGATCGAGGGCGACCATCAGCTGAATCAGGGGCCGAACCGAGGTGTTCCCGCCGAGGTCCATATACGCGCCGGCGCCGCCGACGATGAACATCGCTGCGTACTTGCTCGCTTCACGCAGGCCGCTCGCCAGCTTCTCGCGGAAGGGCTCGCGAGACGTCTCCTCGTCATGCGGCCGGGGCGTAGGAGGCAGCCATGCGTCGAGGCTGCGGGGCGCGTTCAGACGCTGGCCGTCGCTCGTGGTGCGATCGTTGTACAGCTCGCCCAGCGTCGCCTCGCCAGCGGATACTTGCGCCGCATTCCAGGCTTGATCCTTGAAGGTCATGTCCGTGCTGACCCCGTACACGAAGGGCCGTTCGCCGCGCGGGGTGACGAAGTCCACCTCATAGCCGGCGGCGCGGAAGACGCGATCGGTCAGGGTGAGCTCGGAGCTCCAATACCCGTGCTCGGGAATGACGGCCAGGACCTTCCCCGGGTTGTCCGGGATGCTCAGCCTCACGCCGGTGAACCGCTCGATCTCGTCGATGAGGAACGCCTTGTCGAATGTCCCGTCGACCATCCGCTGGGCGATCTCCCCCACCGGGGCCTTCTCCTCGAACTCCATCCTGGGGAACACGACGGCCCTTGCGTGGCTGTCGGCGATCCTCTCGGCCACGTCCGCCGGGGACCCGTCAACCTTCGGTGCTTGTTCCATCCGTCCTCCTCGAGGATTTCGACCGGCGAGCTTGCGAGCCCGCGCCGCCGCGGGCCAGAGAGGTGCTTCGAGCCTGGGAAGTTCGTCCGAGACGCCGGACTGCTCGCGGCGGGATCCTATAACCGGTCCACCGGACGGACGCACCACCCGCGGGCCACCGTCGCGACCGACCCGCTCCGCCGGGGAGTGCCATCCAGGGGGACGGGGACGGCGTTCGGCGGGACATGGCTCCTGGCCCTTCCGTCGGTCCTCTTCACTGGCTTCGCGTTGGCCCATCCTCGATGGCCGCTGTCGATCCGGGTCGCTCTCGTCCTGCTCGCCGCGTCCGCAGCGACCGTCGCCCTGAGCACCATTCCGGACGACGGGCTGCACGTCGCCCGCGCCATCCTCGGCATGGTCCTCTATCCGGTGCTGGTGTGGCCGTGATCCTCGCCGCACGCATCCCCTTGTCGCAGCACGAATAACGAGGTGCAGGGCGCAGGACCGGGCTCATGGGCCTCGCAGGGTGTGCGTGCCGCCTACCCTGGGACCGGCGGCTCGAGGGAGCGTGCTGGTCGAGCCGGGGTGCCGGCAACGGGAGGTGGTCATGGCAGAGGCACCGGCTTCGACCGAGGTGGCGACGTATTGCCCGTTGTGCATCTCGCGTTGCGGCGCGCTGGCGACGGTGACGGAGGGGACGTTCACGCTGAACCGTGACCCGGCCCATCCGACGGGGAAGGCGCTGTGCGTCAAGGGCAAGGAGGCGCCCGCGATCACCGCCCACCCGGACCGGCTCCGGTACCCGATGATGCGCACGAACGCCAAGGGTTCGGCCGATCCGGGGTGGCGGCGCATCAGCTGGGACGAGGCGCTTGAGGCCGTCGCCGACCGGCTTCGGGCCCTGGCCCGTGATCACGGCCCGGAGTCGGTGGTGTTCAGTTCGGTTTCGCCCTCGACCTCGGCGATCGTCGATTGCGTGGACTGGATCCAGCGGCTGCAGCGGGCGTTCGGCAGCCCCAACTTCGTGGCCTCGATGGAGCTGTGCGGCTGGGGCCGCCACCTGGCGTCGCTGTACACCTACGGGGCGTCGGTGCCCGGCCAGTACATGCCCGACCTCGACCGAGCCCAGTGCATCCTGTTCTGGGGCTACAACCCGTCGGTCTCGCGCCTCGCCCACGCCACTGCCACGCGCGCCGCGATGCGGCGCGGCGCCAAGCTCGTCGTCGTCGACCCGCGCCAGGCTGGGTTCGCGGCCAGGGCCGATGCGTGGCTGAGGGTACGTCCCGGCACCGACGCGGCGCTGGCGCTGGCGATCACCAACGTGATGATCGAGCGGGGCTGGTACGACACGGCGTTCGTGCGCCGGTGGACCAACGGCCCGCTCCTCGTCCGCGGCGACACGGGCCGGTTGCTGCGCGCCAGCGACCTGTCCGGCGGCGGCGCTGCGGGGCACTACGTCGCCTGGGATGCGGTCGCGGGACAGCCGGTCATCGTCGATCCCGCCGCCGGCGGCAGCGATGTCGAGGACCACGAGCGGCTCGCCTTGGCGGGCGTGGTCAAGGTGCCGGCCGCCGAAGGCACGGTGCCCTGTCGGCCGGCATTCGACCTCGTCGCCGAGCAGTGCCGCTCGTGTCCGCCGGATGTCGCGGAGGAGGTCACAGGCGTCCCCATGATCGAGATCGAACGCGCCGCCCAGGTGCTGTGGGATCACCGCCCGGTCTGCTTCTACACCTGGAGCGGGCTCGAGCAGCACAGCGGCACGACCCAGATCATCCGGGCCATCAACGTGCTGTACGCGCTGACGGGCTGCCTCGATGTCCCTGGCGGCAACGTGCTGTTCACGCCGGTGCCCGCGAACCCGGTCGCCGGGATGGAGCTGCTCGACCGGGCGCAGGCGGCGAAGGCGATCGGCCTCGGCGAGCGCCCGCTCGGCCCGGCCCGCTTCGGGTTCGTCACCGGTGAGGATCTGTACACCGCAGCCCTCGAGGGGCGCCCGGACCGGCCGCGGGGGCTCGTCAGCTTCGGGTCGAACCTGTTGATGGCCCACGGCGACAGCGCCCGCGGCCGCGACGCGCTGCAGACGCTCGACTTCC
>JAHFUQ010000097.1 GCA_023265045.1 Acidimicrobiia bacterium | reverse complement strand
CCGCCCTTGTCCCCCCGCCCCGTCCCCTCGCCGAGCTGCGCGCCGCAGCCCGCGCCCGCCTCGAAGAAGCCACCCTCGACCGCGAGGCAGAGGGGCCCGTGCTCCCCGCCTCGTTCGCCGCGCCCTGCGACCGCTGCGGGCGCCCCCGGCTGAGCGCGGTCGAGTCGCTGTGCGTCGACTGCTCCTGCGAGGTGGGCTCGTGATCGCCCGCTGCTGCATCCTCTGCGGCCGGCCTGCGGCCTCCGGCGCCTCCGAGTGGTCGTCGAGCCGTAGCGCCGACGGCCGGATCTCGGTGGTGGTCTGCCCGGGTTGCGGGCTCGACGTCGAGGCCGCCCGTCCCGCCCCCGCGCCGCCCCCGGCGCCCCCCGCCCGCCAGCCCCGGAGGGGCCGGTGAGAATCGCCTCCCTCCCCCTGCTCTCCCTGGGCCCGGTCGCGCCTGCGGCGCCCCGTGCCCCCTCGCGCATCGCCAGCGCCGAGCAGCTCGCCGCGCTCGAGCTGGTGGCCCAGGCCGCCGCTGATCTTGTCGACCGCTACGACGAGGTCAACCGGGGCAGGGACACCTCGCCCCTGCTCGCCCTGGGGGATGCCCTCGACGGGCTGACCCGCACCGGCGACCTCGGGGGCACCCCGCCCCCGCCCGTCTCGACCGCCCAGGCCCTCGCGCTCTGGGGCGTCGCCGACGGCAGCAAGTCTCTGCACCAGCAGCTCGCCGCGCTCCTGGCCGCCCCCCGGGCGGTGCGCGGCCCCTGGAAAAAACGCATCGACGCGACCCTCGCCGGGCTGCGTCGCGATCTCGCCACCCTCTCCTGACCCCGAAAGACCACCCCCTATGCAGCATAGCAACAGCACGCTCGCCCCCGTGGGCTCCGGCTCTCGGATGACGCTCGCCAACCTCACCAAGGGCAAGATCGCCAAGCCCCTGCGCGTGATCGTCCACGGGGTCGAGGGCGCGGGAAAGAGCACCTTCGGGGCCAACGCCCCGGACCCTATCTTTCTCGCAGCCGAAGATGGCACCTCGCACCTGGACGTGACCCGCTTCCCCACGCCCCTCACCTGGATGGAGGCCATCGAAGCGACCCGCGAGCTGCTCCGGGCCGAGCACAGCTTCAAGACGCTGGTGATCGATTCCCTCGACTGGCTCGAACCTCTCTGCTGGGCGCACGTCGCCCAGATCGCTCGCAAGCCGTTTGCCGATATGGAGTTTGGCAAGGGATTCGTGATGGCCATCGAGCGGTGGCGCGACTTCCTGCTGAGCCTCGATCTGCTGGTGCGCAATCGGAAGATGAACATCGTCATGATTGCGCACACGCACATCAAGCGCGTCGACGACCCGCAGACGGGCCCCTTCGACCGCTACCAGATGAAGCTGCACGACAAGAGCGCCGCCGTGCTGCGCGAGTGGGCCGACGCGGTCCTGTTCGCCCGCCACGAGGTCAAGACCGTCGAGCGCAACGGCAAGACCCGCGGGGTGTCGAGCGGCCACCGCGTGCTGCACACCACCTGGACGGCCGCCTACGACGCCAAGAACCGCTTCGACCTCCCCGAGGTCCTGCCGCTCGACTGGAGCGAGTTTGAGGCCGCCTGCAAGGCGCACGTCCCGGCCGACCCCGGGAAGCTGCGGGCCGAGATCGAGGGGCTGCTGGCCCAGCTCGGCGAGGAGGAGCGGGCCAAGGGCGAGAAGGCTCTGCGCGAGTGGGCCGGCGACAACGCGGCCCGGCTGGCCCAGCTGCTTGATCGCGTCAGGGGCAAGGTGGCGATGTCGCAGCAGGGGGAAGGGGGCGAGTCGTGATCGGCACCCTGACGAGCGGCATCCTTGTCCGCGCTGACAGGGCCACGATCGACCACGTCACCATGCTGGTCAAAGGGTACAGCCGGGGACGTGTCGCGCGCTTCCTCGGCGTGTCCGTGGGCGCCCTTGACCGCCTTCGGTGGGGCATGAAGATCACCCGCGGCGTCCTCGCTGAGGTTCAGGCGGCGCTGGCTGCCCCGCACTTCGCCGCCGACCCCAGGAGGCTTCCGTGATCGGCCTCGCTCTGCACCTGGGCCAGCGGGCCCTCGATGGCCTGGTCGACCGGCTGTTGCCGCTGCCGGTGTCCCTCGCCCTGGGGCTCTGTCGGGAGACCAGCGAGGTCGAGCGGCTCGGCGCCGAGTGCGACCAGCTGCGCGACGAGCGCGACCGGGCCCGCGCCAGCCTCAGCAAGACGCGGCCGACGAGCGCATTCCGCACCTGTTGCAGGCGCCGGCCCGGGTGCGGTTCCTGAGCTGCGAACCGCTGCTCGAGGGGGTCGACCTCACCGTGTTGCCCTGTCCCGCCTTCCTGCACGGCACCCGGCCCGATTACCTGCACGCCCTCGAAGTCCTCCCCGACGTTCACCGCTGCCCCGACCACCAACCCCCGAAAGAACCCCCGACCATGGGCCAAGCCCCGATGACCGAACGCGAATTGCTCGAAGCCATCCTCGCCGAGCTGCAGAAGCTGAACGCCAGCGCCGCCGCCCCGCCGTTCACCAGCGCCTTCCCCGACGGCCGCGCCCCCACCCGCGGCAAGCCCCGCCAGGGCGGAGGCGGCGAGGTCGCCCCCGACAGCGACCTCGACGGCCAGTGGGGCGACCCCACGATCCGCAAAGACCCGCCCCGGTGGCAGGGCCAGAGCTACGCCGGCATGCCGTACAGCGAGGCCCCCGCGGACTACCTCGACACCCTGGCCGGCTTCCTCGACTGGGCCGCCTCGAAGTCCGAAGAGAAGAACGAGCTGACGAACAACGGCAAGCCCCGCGCGGACTACCTCCGGAAGGATGCGGCGCGGGCCCGGGGCTGGGCGCTGCGGGCGGCGAAGCGGGCGGGGGGCCGGCGTCCCCCGGCGCCGCCGCCTGAGCCCATGACTGACGATGACGTGCCATTTTGAGGAGTAGCAAATGACGAAAGAGATGAAGAAGACCCGAAGCTTTCGCGCTTTCGTAGCCATGGTGAAGTGTCACTCGCGGGCCAACAGCGTCGAGCTCTCGTGGTACGGGGCCGACATCCCGACCGAATTGATCTCCGAGGTGTGGCGGCGCCGGTGGCACGTGTCTGACCTGTGGGTCAGGCATGGGGCATCTGGCCTGTGGCAGGTGAACCTTCAGTCGACGGAGAGCTATGAGCGGCATAGTGGCGAGGGAGAGACCCTTCGAGAGGCGCTTCTCATGGCCAAGCATGAGTTCATGGAGCACCAGAAGAAGCAGCTAACGAGCTAGCTAGCAGGCGCTAACGATGGGGGGGGGTGGAAAAAGGGAGGGATTTTGCAACCGAGGGGGCGGTTTGCAACCGAGGCAGGGGGGCCTGCTAGCCTGGGCACATGGCAGGCAAGTTCTGCGACGACATGGCGCGGCGCATCGCCCTCGGCGACACCACCGACATCCAGAACCCCATGCTGGTGCTGGAGCTGCTGGCCAACCCCCGGGCGGAGTGGTGGGTGCGCGGGTGCCACAAGATCTTGCTGCGGGCCCTGGGCGAGAAGTGGCAAGCCCGCCACGTCGATGCCCGGCCCCCGGACCCGGCGGCGGTGACCTCGCTGCTCGCCATGGTCCGGCGCCACGGTGCCCCGGTGCACTACCGGGCCGCCATCGAGGTCATCGAGCGCTTCTGGGTGTGACGCGAGGGACAAAAAGGCGAAGGCCCCCGGGTCGCCCCGAGAGCCTTCGACGACGCCCCCGGCGTCTGGAGTCGCACCAGCCTTCCCGGGCGTTCCAGGCCCAGGCGTAACCTCGCACCCGCCGAGGGGTGAGGCAGCCTAGCAGCGCCCCTCCGCCCAGGCCCGCAGCGCCGTCTCATCGCCGTCGAGCCAGACGTTCAGGTCGCAGTCCCCCGCGACGCCCTCCTGGTGCCCCTCGCCGGTGTGCTGCCAGAGCGAGGCCGCCGACCAGGGCGACGGGATGCGAGGGCTGGGGGTGCCGTAGTGCGCGATCCAGAGGGGGCACCGCCCCGCCTCGGTGAGCACGGCCCCGTGCAGCTGCTCCGCCCAGAACGAGGGGTAGGTGTAGACGACGGGCTCGCGCCCCAGGATGGCCCGGGCCCGGGCGAGCCAGGACAAGAGGCAGGCCTGCACCTCGACGAAGGGCCGCCCGTCGAGGGTCTCGACGTCGACCGCCGGGGGCAGCTCGCCGGGCCCCAGGTCGCCCAGGGCCTCCATCAAGAGATCGGCCTGCCAGGCCCCCGGGTGCCTCGCCCGGAGGTACTGGTACGCCCCGACCATGAGACCCGCGTCGAGGGCCGCCCGGCGGTGCCGCTCGAACGAGTAGCCCCCGGGGTGCTCATCGAGGTCTTTGCCCTCGAAGGCCCGCAGGTACACCCCCACGACCCCCGAGGCCTTGACCGCGGCCCAGTCGGGCCCCCGGCCTCCGGGGCGGTGCTGGTGGGGGCTCACGTCGATGAGCCGGGGCTGGCCGGCGCGCAGGCGCGAGGCGGTCAAGGCGCCACCTCGGGGAGGTCCCCCATGGGGTACCACCAGCGCAGCATGCGCCCGGCGACGGTCGAGCCGGCGTCGCGCACCCACCAGTACCCGCCCCAGGCGAGCAGCTCGCGCCGCTTCGCCTCGATGGCGTTGCCCTGGGCCCCCTGCCCCCCCTCGATGGTGTCGAGGGTGCCATCGGAGGCCACGCCCACCACCAAGATCCCGTGCGTCAACCCCCCATAAATTCTCTTCTCGGGGGGCAACCCGTCATCGCCCCCGATGCAAAACGCCGTCCCCGGGTCGAGGCTCGGGCGCTCGTCGGTGGTGGGCAGGCAGAGAAGCCCCGCCTGGGCCCCGAGCTCGCGGGCCAGGTGCGGCGAGGCGCCCACGAGACCATCGGCCTGGGGGGTGCGGAGCACGTCGCGGCGCCGGCCCCCCCACAGGATATCCCCGGCTTTGCCCGCCTCCCGCGCGACCGCCATGAGGGTCTGCATGCAGCAGATCTGGGGGCGCACCGGCGGCACGGCACTGGGGTAGCCGAAGGCATACCCGCGCTGATCGCTCTCGGTGTCGAAGGGGTTGAGAAAGGCCTGGTACGCTCGCCAGTCCCGCGCGGCGCTGAGGCCCGCGGCGGGAAGGGCGGCGTCGACGATGGCCTGGGCCCTCACCGCGTCGACGACATGGGCGCCCCAGCTCACGGCGACCCCCGCGAGGCCCACAGCGCCTCGACGTGGACCACCAGCGCGGCCCCAGGGCCATCGGCCTCCGGGGCCTCGGGTACGAGCAGCTCGAGGGCGAGGATGAGCAGGATCACGGGGCACCCCCGCTCGACGCCGGCGCAGGCGCCTGCCCCCGGGCCAGCCCTGCGACGACGCCGGCCAGGCGGCGCAGCTCGGGGAGCCGGGCCCGGATCTCTTCGAGGCGGTTGGCCTCGCACGTCACCCGGTCGGATTCGGGGGCCCCGGCGGGGCAGCTCGCCAGCAGCGGCTCGACCACCGCCAGGCCATCTTCGAGCGCGTCGAGGGTGCCCTCACAGAGCGGCATGCGGTCCTGCACCAGGGGGCACGTCGTCCGGGCCAGGGGCAGGGTAATGCGAGCCGTGGTGACGAGGGCCCGGGCCTCCGCCAGCTCGGCGGGCTCGGGGCTTCGAGGCCCGCGGCAGGCTTCGAGGGCGACGACCAGGGCGAGCCCTCCGATCCCGATCCAGGTCCTCATGCGTCACCCCCGCGGCCCGCCAGGCCGCTGACCAGGGCCACGACAGCGCCCCCGGCGGCGAGCTTGCCGGCCACGACGCCCCCGCCCTTGTGGACGGCGCCAGCCCCGGCCATGGCCGCGATCAGGGCGACTGCCGCGTCGCCAGAGACCGTCTTGCTGACCGCCAGGACGACAACGGAGGCCAGTACGGCCAGGTCGATCACGAGGCCCCGCAGTATTCGAATTCGCTCGGCCGCGGGGTCGTAGGGGGGCTCGGGGCGGGCGAACGGGGGCGGGCGGTTCGAGGGGGGCGAGGGGGCCAGATCAGACATGGGGGTGCCTTTGCTGCCGCTCTGCGGGGCGGCTCCCGGGCGCCGCTGCGCCGACGGTGGGGGGTTGGGTGGGTGGGGGCCTGCGCCCGGGGTCAGGGGAAGGCGGTGATCTTCTGCGCGGTGGTGCCGCTGAATCGGATCTTCGTGGCCTGCACCGGGACCGGCTCGCCGATCTGCACGGCGTAGATCGTGTCTTCGGAGCCGTCGGAGAAGACCAGTTTCAGGTCGCCGGCCACGCCCACCCGGAGCTGCCGGACGGGCCCGCCGAACTCTGCGGCGAGGTCGACGTCGGCGACCAGGGCGGCGGCCGTGGCGTAGGACTTGACGCGGGGGGAAGAGCTCAGGGTGTCGGGGCGAGATTCGTTGGCCATGGGGTCCTTTCAGGGGAGCAGGGGGTCGATCACAGCGATGGCGCCAGCAGCGACGGCCGCCACGCCAGCAACCGAGAAGTGCACGTTGTCCCCCTGCAACCCGGGGTTGATCGCGTCGATGTCGAGCAGCCCGTCGGCAAAGGAATGGTCGCTCACGAGCGCAGCGTTGAAGAGACCGCGCTGAGTCTCCATCCCGGCCGTCCAGCCGCTCGACCCAGCTCGCTGGGCGACGGTGGTCACGATCACCTTCCAGCCCTCGGCCTTGCGCGCCGTGACGTACGCGACCAGGTCGGCGCGCAACTGGGTGGCGGTGCGACCGTTCCACAGGTCGTTCGTGCCTGCCACGACCAGCAGGATCGCGGGGCCGTGCGACCTCTTGATCGCGGCGAGCTTCGCCGGGTCATCCACGGCCAGCGTCGACGTGAGCGGACTCACCGAGGCGGTGAAGCCCTGGCCGGGGACGGCGAGGCAGCAGACCGAGATGCACCGCCGCCAGCTCTCGTGCAGCAGCGCCGCCAGACTCTCGGTCTCCTTGACCACGCTCGACAGGCCCGAGCCGTCGCCAAACGAGGCCCCGTTGCTGTCGCCGGTGATGGCGATGATCGGGCCCGTGAGCAACTTGCTCTTCAGCCACGCGTGAGTGTTGGCCAAGTGCCAGGGCTGCGCGCTCGCCGAGAAGAGCGCCAGCGCCCGCCACGACCCGCGCCAGTAGAAGGAATCCGAGCCGACGAAGCGGCCCGCGTTGAGCACCCCAGCGTCTGCCGTGCCGCTGTGGCTGGCCTGGAAAATGTAGTCCGTCCTGCCGACGCCGCAGTCCTCGGTCAGCGCGTTGTCGCGCCGGTGCGTGCAGCTCGACGGCAGCCAGGCGTTCGAGCCGTTGTTGCCTGTGAACAGGCTGGCGCTGAAGGCGACGGGGGCGGTGCCGAATAGGCCATGGAAGTTGTCGTTCCACAGGTTGACGGGGGCACCCGCAGGGCGCCCCACGTCGGGGCCAACCGCGTGCGCGACGGCGAGCGCGTGTTTGATGCCCGTGATCGACGAGCCGCCCGCGAGGAAATCCCCGCCCGCGAGCGAGCCCCCCGAGCCCTTGATCGCCACGCCCTTGCCCTTGGCGTGGTAGCCGAGGGTGGGCCTGACGCCCGCGCTGGCCTGCACCAGCGGGTCGAGCGAGCGCGAGTCGGCGGTCGCCTTCTCGTCTTTCACCCACCCCACGTCACCGCCGTCGGCCGCGCCGCCTGCGCCGCTGTTCGTCGATCCGAGGTCCGCGAGGGTCAGCGGCGCGTGCAGGCGCAAGAGCACGCCAGCAGGGAGGTCGAGCGGCGTCCAGCTCCCGAGGGTGGTGTATTTCGAGAGCAGGATCGCGCTGTTGGCAGCCACGGCCGTGGCGTCGTGCGCGGCGCTGTAGAGGGCCAGCTCGAGGCAGGTGTTCGACCCGGTGAAGATCGAGCTCCCCGGCTGGTAGAGGTTCAGGGCCAGCCTCTTCGCCAGCGCAGTCGTCCCGGGGCTGCCGGCGTTGGTCCCGACCAAAACCCCGTCGACGTAGATCTTGACGCTGCCCCCCGAGGCCACCACCAGCGCGACCACCCCGAGCTTCGCCGTGGGCAGCGAGTCGGCCGCGGGCTGGATCTGCCGGGTAGTACCGCGGCTGGCCGTCACCGTGTCGGCCGCGGCGCCGTTCGAGGCGTTGTCGAAATACAGGTATTCGACGGCGGTCAGCGCGCCGTCGGTGCGGGAAAACGCGATTGAGTCGGTCCCCTTCACGAAGAGCCCCATCCAATAATAGGTGGTGTCCGTCGTGGTGATGTTGCCCGCGGTCATCAGGCTTTTGCCGTTGGCAAAGACCAGCCCCTGGTGCCCCGCGGGCGAGACGTTCGCGGTCAGCGTCGCCCGGCTGCCGGCCGTCGCCTGCACCAGGTGGTTGCCTGCGATCTCGTCGTCGACCCGGTAGACCGTGCCGCCGGTGGCTGCGGGGGTGACGCCGTTGTCCGACCAGCAGCTGGCCGCGCGCGAGGGGCGCCAGCGCCCGGCTAGCGCCGTCTGGTCGATGTCGACGGCAGCCGCCGCGAGCAGCCCCCGCAGGACGCCAATCCCAATTCCAATTCCGATTCTCATGGCGTCCTCACAGGTACTGGGCGTTGACCCAGAGGTGCTCGCCGGTCACCAGCATGACGTCGCCCATCGCCGTCGAGGCGCACCAGGCGATGCCGGTCGAGAAAGGCATGTCCGCCGGCAACTCGATGGCGCGCGACTCGCCGGCCGGGAGCTTGATCGTCATCACGATCAACGTCGTGTCGCCCTCGCCCAGGGGCGGGGTCGCCTTGTTGAGCACCTGAAACCAGCAATCGGAGCTGTCTTTGCTGGTGACCTGGATGTAGCGAAGCGACCCCGGCGAGGCCTTGATCACCCCCTTCTTGTCGGCGCCCGTGGAGGGCTTGTACTGCGAATAGCTGGCCGATCCGGAGATCTCGGCGATCACCCGCTGCTTGCCGTAGGGGTCGACCAGGAGGGGGACCGCGGCGCCATCGGCGGCGGCGACGGGGGAGGCTTTGTACTGCCCCAGCCCCAGGAAGCTGAAGACCTTTTCGGGCCACGAAGTCATGGTGAATTCTCCTGGCTCAGGGCCGGATGATCGAGCCCTGCAGCGAGGGGGCCCGGAACGTGACGGCGTAGGGGCCGCCGCCCACGACGATGAGCGCCTGCGCGACCAGGTCGTGGTCGCCAGCCTCGGTGGCGGTGAAGGTGCCCTGGGTGGCGATGGCGACCTTTTTGTTGTTCGCGTGCAGGTCGACCGCCAGCGTCGAGCCGTCGAGCACCGCGGCCCCGCTGGGGGTGACGACGCGCAGCCGCACCTGCACCTCGTACGTGTTGTCGGCCGTCGAGACGGTGCTCACGTAGCGCATGGGCACGATGTCCCCGACCGCCAGCGTGCGCGTGATCGCCAGGATGCCCTGCCAGCTCGCGCTCGAGTCGAGCGCCACCGGGCTCCCGGAGAAGGCGTTGAAGGTGCTCACCAGCCGGTTGGGCGGGGGCAGCACCGACACATCGAGGCGCCGCGCCGCGCCGGCCCCGGTGCTCAGGTAGTAGATGGGCGCCGCCCAGAACCCGGCCGCCGTGGTGCTGTCGTACCGAAACCCGGCGATGTCGGCGCCGATGACGGCGCCCGCCTGGAACAGGTAGATCTGCCCGCCTCCGACAATGGCGACGTCGCCATCGATGGGGCCCGACAGGTTCTTCAGGGCCGTGCTGTTGGCGACGTTTCGCAGCCGCGGCACCCCCGTTTCCAGCTGGTCTTTCAGGTAGCTGTCCCGGTCGACCAGCGACTGAAACCCTTGCAACAGCAGCGACCCAGGAGCCATCGAGACGGGGTCGCCGTCGCCCATCGTCACAACCGGATCGACCCAGTCGCCGCTTCCCGTCAAATCTACGCTCATTGCGTCCTCACAGGTAGGCCACAGACCCCACGCCACACACGAGCGGCTCGCCACAGACAAGCCCCTCTTCGCCGCACACCACCGCCCCGCCCAGCGGCAAGACGATCACCGCCTGGACGTGGGCACCCTTCCAGCGCCGTCGTTGCCGGCGGAGGAAGTCGACCTGGTCGAGGCTCACGCCCGTCAGCCCGCAGAGCAGCTCCGGGCCGCAGTCGACGCCGGGGGCACCGCAGATCGGGGCGGTGCCCCAGTCGGCGCGCACCACCAGCCACAGCCGCGCCCAGCGCCACCCGGCCCCGCCGTCGGGGTGCGGGTCCCACTGCCAGGCCTCGTAATACCCCACCGAAGAGACGCCATCGCCGGCCGCCATCGCGTCGATCAGCCCTTGCTGGGTGCCCCCGAGCTTCCAGCGGTCGAAGCTCTCGGCGAGCCGCACGCGATACGCGGGCTCCGCCTCGCCCGGGTAGCGCTCCGTCCCCCGCTCGACCGCCTGGGCACCCAGCGCGTCCGGGGCAGCCGTCGAGGGAAAGCGCGCCTTGACGGCGCCCTTTGCCCCTTCCGTCCAGCCGTCCTTGACGTGCCCCCAGAGCAGCCACCAGGCCTCGCCCTGGGGCCCGGCCAGGGGCGCCGGCGCAAGGTCCCGCTGCCAGGCCCAGAAGTCGTCTTTCTCCGCCACCTCACACCGCCTGCCAGGTCAGCGAGGACAGCGAGACCACGGGCACCTGCGCCGCCCCCAGCTGCAGCTCGGCGGGGTTGCTCAGGGCGACGTTCACCACGCCGGGCCCGGCCATGATGGCGACCTCGATGGGCCCCCGGTACACGACCCCGCCCAGGGGGATGACCGCGAAGAGGGCCACCAGCGCCGCCGCCGCCGCGGCCTGCGCCGCCGCCAGCTGCGCCGCCTTGACCTTGACCGTGCCCACCAGCGACACGGTCACCACCGAGGCGTTTTGCGCACTGGGGCGCACGCATTGAACCTTGCGCACGGGGTCCGTCAGGTACGTCGTGATCGCGGTGACCTCGCCCGCGTCGATGGGCCCGGCCGGCCCGGCGACGTAGACCACCACGGTGCCGTCGCCGTCGGCCGCTTTGAGGGCGGTGCGGGTGACCTGCGCCGACGCCGTCGCCGCCCAGAACTTGTAAGCCAGCTCGACGCCGGCCCCGAGCTCGCCCCAGCGCGCGCGGCACCGCTCCCGCAACGGTTCGTCCGCCTCTTCGTCGGCCCCCTGGGTTGAGATCCAGGTGCCCCCGGGCGGGGTGACCTGCTCGACGGCGACCCCCGGGATGGTGGTCGAGAGCGTGAAGAGCGAGCCGTCGGGGACGTTGCCGGCGGCGCCGGAGAACTCCGCCTCCCAGGTCAGGTCAAGGGTCCCGTCGAGGGCGAGCGTTCCCGTGGTGACGTTCCGGAACCGCACCCCCAGGGACTCGGCGAACAGCTGCCCCGCGGTCGACACGTCGAGGGGCCCCACCCCGCCCTCGTCGGTGAGCCGCAGGGTGCCCCGAGAGAACCGGGCTGGGGTGCGCTGGAGGTTGTAGAGCTGCGCCGCGCACAGGTCGAGCCAGGGGCCTTCCGCATAGGCCACGAAGCCCCCCGAGGTGATCGAAGCGATCAGCTGGGTGAGGCTGGCGTACGCCGGGGCCTCGAGCTCGAAGAAGGTCCGGGGGACGCTGCCCTCTTGCCAGGAGGTACCCGGGAAGCCCGCCAGGGCCGCCAGAGCCACCAGGGTGGCCAGGGTCTCGGTGTCGGTCTGTCCGGCGAGCAGCTCGGCGAGGGTCAAGGGGGCGGACATGGGGGGGGGTTCCTAGGCGCGCAGGACTTCGAGGTTCGCCGCCAGCTGGTCGACGGTGAGCACCAGGGCGAAGGGCCCCAGCGCGGTGGTGAGGGTGGCGGAGGCCCGGAGGGAGACCGCGGGGGCCGCGCCGACGACGACCAGGGCGACCGCGGCGGCCTGCACCCGCTCATCGGCAAGGGCCTGGGTCGCCAGGGCGGCCTCGAGCGCCCGCAGGCGGGGGCCCGAGACGCCTGCGTTCAGGTAGCTCGCCAGGCCCGCGCCATAGTCGGGGGCGTACACCAGGCCCCCCAGCGGGGTGAGCCAGCGCCGGGCCACGGCTTCGGCCACGGCCCGCTGCCCCCGGATCGGTTTGAAGAGGGGGTCGAGGTCGGGGAAGGTGCTCACATCGAGCCCCAGGCCGTCGGGGTCGCTGACGCGCAGCATCGGCGCGGGGTGCTGTTGCTTGAACAGGGCCACCGTGCAGGCGGCGCGCACCCGGGCTTCGGCCGCCACCAGGCCGGCCGGGGTGAGGGCGACGCCCTGGGCGAGGGCTTCGGTCGCCACCTGCTTCAGCGCGGCGCGGCGCAGGGCATCGAGCGCGGCGGCGGGGCTCTGCCCGGAGGCCTCGACGGGCGGCGCCGTCGACAGCAGGGCGAGCGAGGCCGACCAGGCCAGGCCGCTGCCGGTGAGGGTGACTTCGAGGCTCACGAGGGGACCCCGTTTCGCAGGATCTTCAGGGTGGTGGCGCCTGCGCTGCCGCCCTCGGCGAGCAGGACAACGGCGAAGGTGTTCTGGGTGGCGAGCACGCCGCCGTCGACGTCGGGGCCGGCCAGGGTGGCGCCTAGCTCGGCGCCGAATGCCCCCGCCTGCCCCTCGTATTCGTAGACGCGGAACGAGCCCCCAACGGCGAGCTTCGACACCTCGACGAGCAAATCGTACTTGAGCTTGAGCAAGCCGGCCTTGACCAGGAGGTCGGCCTTGATGTCGATGAGCGGAGGCTGAAAGCCAGCGCTCAGAGCCGCCTGAAGCGAGCCGATGAACTGCAAGATGCCGAACACGCTGGGCGGCACATAGTTGACCGAGAGCGTGAGAAGCGCGTTCCACTCAGCGAACAGCGCCGCGAGGTCGATGCTGGCGAAGATGCTCGCCAGCACCGGGATCGCCACGAAGGCGCCGAGCTTGCCTTTGTAGGAGATCATTCGACGGTGACCTTCTTTGCGCCGTCGAGGACGACGCCGTAGAAGTCGACGGGGGCCGGGCCGAGCAGGCCGGCGGGGATGGTCACCTTGACGAGCGCCCCCTGGTAGGACGCCGGCCGGGCGTTGCCCTCTGTCTCGGCGGCGATGACCGAGGGGGCCTTCAGCAAGATCTTCGTGGAAGCGGTGATCGTCAGCTCTTCGAGCCCCCCCGCCTCCCAGAGCGCCGCGAAGGGCCGGGTGATGTCCCCCCCCTCGAAGCCCAGCAGCACCCGCGCCCCCGCCTTCACCCGCACGGTTACCCCGGGGAGGCCGTGCCGGATGGGCACCATCGCCAGGCCCGCCCCGAGCTTCGCCGCGTCGGGCTTCACGTCGACGGTCCCGTCATCGCCCTGCGACACCACCCGGCCCGGGTAGAGCGCCAGCGGGTCGAGGCGGGGCACCACCAGGAGGTCGATGAGCTTGGTGAAGAGTTCGGTCAGAGACACAGGGTGCTCCTCAGCGAGGTGGGGGCGATCTGGTGCTCGATGGCCAGGATGGGGGCGCCCTCGAAGGCCCCCCCCGAGGCCAGCGCCCAGGGCTGCGCGGTGGCCACCTCGACGCGCCCCGAAGCCGGGCGCCGATGCACCAGGGTGGCGTCAGCGGGGAGCACCAGCGGGGCCCCGGCGTCGGTCCCGAGCCAGACCCCGCCGTCGGGGAGCACGCGCCAGGTGACCCCCAGGGCCGCGGCCAGCGAGGCCAGCTGGGCACCCGCGGGGCCCGCGGCGCGCGACCACCGGGCCAGCAGCCGGTCGAGCAGCGCCGGCAAGGTCGCCCCCGCGAGCTGCTCGCCGGCCGCGGCCAGCAGCTGCCCCAGCACCAGGCGCACCGTGGCCTGTCGGTAGCT
>JAHFUQ010000096.1 GCA_023265045.1 Acidimicrobiia bacterium | reverse complement strand
CCCTGGCGATCCTCGTCCTACGGGCGCCGGTCGCGACCGACGACGTCGCCCCCGACCTGCCCCTCCGTCACAAGGGCGATACGCGCCGCCCCCTGGCGCCCCGTGAGGCCCGCACCCTCCTGCCACCGCATCCCGCGAGCCCGCGCGCCGCCCGTCGCTTCCTCGCCTCCGTCCTCGCGACCTGGCGGATGCCCGAGCTGCTCGACGGCGACGCCGCGCTGTTGCTCTCCGAGCTCGCCACCAACGCCATCCTGCACGCCGAGTCGTCCTTCTCCGTGATTGTGCGCTTCGACGGCCGGCGCCTGCGCGTCGAGGTGGGCGACGGCTCGCACGAAGGGCCGCACGTCCGGATGCACGCGGTTCCCGACGCGCCGGGCGGCCACGGCCTGCGCATGATCGACAGCGTGTCGAGGCGCTGGGGCACCGTGCCCACCAACCACGGCAAGCGGGTGTGGTTCGAGCTGCCGGTCCCGCGGGCGGCCATGGCGCGCCCGTGACTCGCCGATGACTCGCCGATGACTCGCCGATGAGGCGCCGATGAGGCGCGCCGTCACCCCCGCCCGGGTGCGTGTGCTCGAAAACGACGGGGACCACACGCGCGACGACGTCCTCGCCACCGAGGAGCCCCTGGAGATCCGCCTGGCGGCCGGTGACGGCGACACCCGCCCGGTAGCCGTCACGATGCGCACGCCGGGCGCCGACTTCGAGCTGGCGGCCGGGTTCCTGCTCACCGAGGGGATCGTCGACGGGCATGCCGCGGTCCGGCGCATCGACTACTGCATCGACCCGGGCCTGCCCGACCGGCAGCGTTACAACGTCGTCACCGTCCACCTGGCCGCCGCCCACCTCCCTGCGTTGTCCTCGCTCGACCGCTACGGCGTCGTGTCGAGCGCCTGCGGCGTGTGCGGCAAGGCCAGCCTGGAGGCGTTGCAGTCTCGGGGGGTGACGCCGCTCGTGCCCGCCAACCGGCCGGCCGTCGCCCGCGACGTCGTCTACGCCCTGCCCGACGCCCTGCGCGCCGCGCAGGGCGCTTTCCACCGCACGGGCGGCCTCCACGCCTCGGGCCTGTTCGCGGCGGCGGACGGGTCGCCGATCGTCGTGCGCGAGGACATCGGCCGGCACAACACCGTGGACAAGGTCGCCGGCTGGGCGCTGATGAAGGATCGCCTCGCCGACCTGGCGGGCTCCGTCCTGATGGTCAGCGGCCGGGCCGGCTTCGAGATCGTGCAGAAGGCGGCCGCAGCCCGGATTCCCGTCGTCTGCGCCGTTTCCGCCCCGTCCAGCCTGGCCGTCGCCGCGGCCGAAGAGCTGGGACTGACCCTCGTCGGCTTCCTCCGAGGACGCCGAGCGAACGTGTATGCCGGCGCCGACCGGCTTGTTTGACGCCGGCTCGTTTGACGCGATCGTCCTCACCGGCGGCCAAGCTCGGCGGCTGGGAGGCGTGGACAAGGCCCGCGCCCTCGTCGGCGGGCGGACGCTGCTGGACCGGGTGCTGGCCGCCGTCGCCGCCGCCGCCCACGTCGCCGTCGTCGGCCCCGAGCAGGGCGGCGGGCCGGTGGCCGCCATCGCCGCCGGCCTTGCCTCGGTGAGCGCGCCCGACGTCGTCGTCCTCGCCGCCGACCTGCCGTTCGTGACGGCCGCCGCGATCGACGAGCTCCGCGGCGCCCTCACGACCGGTGTGGCCCTCCCCGTCGACGGCGCCGGCCGCGACCAGCGGTTGTGCGCGGCGTGGCGCGCCGACGGGCTGCGGTACGCCCTGGCCGCCCTCGGCCCCCCCGACAACGCGTCGGTGCGCAGCCTGATCGCCGCTGCGCCGGACGTCGTCCGCCTCAAACTGCGCGGCGACCCACCGCCGTGGTTCGACTGTGACACGCCCGACGACCTGGCCCAGGCCCAGCGCTGGGCCGACGCCGCCCCTGGATGAACGCCCCGCCCGCCACCGCCACCTCGCTGCTGTCCGACCTGCACGCCCTGGGCGTCCCCGAAGGCGGGGTCGTCCTCGTGCACTCCTCGCTGTCGCGCCTGGGGTGGATCGTCGGCGGCGCCCAAGCGGTGGTCATGGCCCTGGTGGAGGCCGTCGGCGGGCCCACCGGCACGATCGTCATGCCGACCCACTCGAGCGACCTCACCGAACCGTCCCACTGGCGGCACCCGGCGGTGCCCAAGGAGTGGTGGGACGCGGTGCGCGAGTTCGCCCCCGCCTACGACCGCCGCCTCACCCCCACGCGCGGCATGGGCGCGGTCGTCGAGTGCTTCCGGCACCTCGACGGTGTCGAGCGCAGCGGCCACCCGTCGAGCTCGTTCGCGGCGTGGGGCCGCCGTGCGCAGCAGATCGCCGGCGACCACGCCCTGGAGTCGGCGTTCGGGGAGCGCTCACCCCTCGCCCGCATCTACGACCTCGACGGGTGGGCGCTGCTGCTGGGGGTGGGCCACGCCAGCAACACGTCGCTCCACCTGGCCGAACACCGGGCGTCCTACCCGGGCAAGGAGCAGGTCAACCTGGGTGCGCCGGTGCTGGTCGAAGGGGCGCGGACGTGGATCGCCTACAGCGACCTCCATCCCGACGGCGAGGACTTCGAGGCGCTGGGCGAGGCGTTCGACGCCACTGGCGCCGTGCGCGAGGGCACGGTGGGCGCGGGTCCCGCCCGGCTGATGAAGCAGCGGGACCTCGTCGATTTCGGCGCCGGCTGGATCGAGCGCCACCGGTGAATGCGACCTGCCACTAGTGACAGCGACACGAGCGCCGTGCGAGTGTGACCGCGACACAACGTCGACGTGTGGTTTCCCGGGGGGTGCCTCACATGAGGGTTCGTCGTCTGGCGGTCCTGTCCGTGTTCGTCCTCAGCCTGGCGGTCCTCTCCCAAACCGCGGCGCCCGCGAAATCCTTCACCACGCCCGAGGTGGACGGCGCCGTGCAGGTCACCGGCGATGTCGGCGCGGCCCGGGGGCACGTGACCCCAGCCATGGCCCAGGACCCTCGCGACCCCCAGACCTTGGTGGTCGCCGAGTCCGACGCCTACTCGTCGCGCTGCATGGTCCACGTCTCCCGCAACGGCGGCCTCACCTGGTCGGACGCCACCCAACCGCAGCCCGACTCCGCCTGGCAGGGGTGCGGCTACGCGGTGACCGGCGTCATCGCCGACCTCGCGTTCGCGCCCGACGGCACGCTGTACTACGCCTGGAGCGCCTTCCAGGGGTCCACCTACCAGTCCCGCATCTACCTGGCGCGCTCGAACGACCTCGGGCGCACGTGGGACACCACCGCCCTGCCTCGCATCGGCCCCGACCCCTCCAAGCGGCTGTTCGGGTTGGACGCCATGCCGTCGATCGTCATCGACCGGGGCGACCCGAGCAAGGTCTACGTCGCCTGGTGGTCCAACAACGGTTCGTGGAACCTGCCCTTCTCGATCTCCGGCGCCGATGCGTCCGTGTGGTGCCGCCTGGTCGACAACCGCATCCTCTCCCGGCCTTGGATCGCCGCCTCCCGTGACGGCGGCCGTACCTTCGGCGAGGCCGTCGACATGGCGCCCGGGATCGACCAGTGCACCACCGAGCCGTACATCACCCAGGCCAAGGACGGCGCCATCCTCGCCTTCTTCGGCCAGTCCACCCGCACCCTCGACGCGGGCAAGGCCCCGCCCGCCCACCTGTTCTTCTCGGTGTCGCGCGACCAGGGCAAGACGTTCACGGCCAAGCCCATCTACGAGCAGGACGGACCCGCCGACGGTCCGGCCGCGACGTCCACGTCGGACTGGCTCGGCGCCCCGTCACCGGGTGTCGACCTCGACACCGGCGCCATCTACGTGGCGTGGGAGAACTTGGGCGCGGGCGTGCCCAAGATCCTGTTCAAGCGCTCGACCGACAACGGCGCCACGTGGAGCGAGCCGGTCAAGGTCAACGACGGCGACGGCAAGCGGGACTTCGACTTCGTCGAGGAGTTCCCGACCTTGGCGGTGGCCCCCAACGGGCGGATCGACGTCGCCTGGTACGACTACCGCAACGACCCGGTGTTCAAGGAGGGGGACCGCCGCAACGGCTTCCAGGACGTCTACTACGCGTCCTCGACCGACGGCGGCAAGACGTTCGCCAAGAACGTCCGGGTCAACGACCGGGCCATCGACCGCCGTTTCGGCCCCCGCCGCCAGAGTTCGATCGACGGGCCCCTCGGGCTGGTGTCGACCGACACCGCCGCCTTCGTGGCCTGGGACGACACGCGCAACGGGAACGAGTCCAACGGGGCCGAGGACATCTACTTCGCGCGCGTCCGCTACGCGCCCGCGGCCGAGGTGTTCGGGGGCAAGACCGGATCGGGGACGTCGCCGTGGGCGGCGGCCTTCCTGGGCGCGGCAGTTGCGCTGGCCGTCGGTGGCCTGATCCTCGTTCTCGCCCTGCTGGCGAGCCGGCGCTCGGCGCCGCCGTCCGCCCCGGCCCCGTCACCGGCCAAGCCCGCGTCGGAGCCCTCGGTGAACTAGCGCGCCCTGCTCAGCTCGAGGCGGCGCGGTTCGTCTTCTCGGACTTCTTCGCCTTCTTGGCGGCCCGTTTTTCCATCAGGGACTTGCCCTGCTTCTTGCTCTGCGCCGGTTGCGGCGATTTGTTCGGCACGCGCCCAGCCTACGACGGGCCAGCGTCCGGCGCCGCGGCTTTGCGGCTGTTTGCGAGCTCTGCCCGCGAGCCCTCGATGGCGTGCCGGACGACCGTCTCGACATGGTCGCCGTCGATCCCGAGGGCATGGCCGATGTGCACGGCCCAAATCTCAGACCGCAGGTTGGCCTCGAAGTCGAGCTCGGACCGGACGTCGGCCCGCTCGGCCTGGCGGTTCTGGCTGATCATGACGAACGTCGAGAGGAAGATCGCCTCCAGGCTGACGATCATCGTGAGCAGCCCGAACGGGAACTTGTCGAAGACCACCGCCGCACCCACGGCGCCAACGTTGAGCAGGACCCACACGCCGAACCACACCGAGTGGAGGTAGACGAACTTCATCGACCCTGCGAAGTCGGTGATGCGGTCGGCGGCGCGGTCCTGGGCGTTCTTGAGCGACTCCGTGATGCGGCCCTCGTGCGGCACCTTGGGCCCCAGGGTGGCGAAGAGGTTCCCGTCTTCGACGCCGTCGGCCCGATCGATCTCCCGGCACGCCGGGCAGTCCAGAACCTCGTGGTCATTGGCCATGCCGCGACGCTGGCACACTCGAACCGGGATTGGGCTTCAAGGTCGTCGCCCGGCGGGTCGATGTCCCTTCGATGGCGCACCTTCGGCGGACCCTGGCGGTCCGCGCAACCGTCTCGTCCCTCGCGACCCCTTTGCTGCGCCGGGCGCGGCCCGGGCCGCAGCCCCGGCTGCTACGCCCTACCTGCGAGCCGTCACCGGCGCCCCCCTTTCCGACGTCGTGATCGCCGGCACGGGTGAGCACCGGCAACTCGGCGGGCGGAGGAGACATCTTCCAGATCGACCTGGCGCCCGGCACCGTGGACCGGCGCTTCGACTTCCCCGACTCGGGCTTCATGCCCCTCCGGGTTTCGGCCGACAAGTCCCACATCGCCTTCGTCATCGTCGGGCGGAGCCCAGGAACGGTTTACGTGACCCAGGGCCTCTCCTCACCCTTCACCAAGGCGACCTTCAATGAGGGTCCGTTCCAGCTGGATCTGGCCATCGACGGGACCGGGTCGAACATCCTGGTGAACGGCTGCCTGTACGACGCCTCGCTCGCCCCCCGCCAGCCGTGCACACCGTCGCTGGGAGCGCGGAGCGCAGCGCTGAACCGGGCCGGGACCGTGGAGTACAACGCCTTCGACGGCGGCGTCGGCGTGATCAACCTGATGAACGATCAGGAGTCGGGCGTCATCAACCTGCCCGAAGGGATGGGCGGGCTGCAAGGCTCACGCGTCGGCCCTCCGGCCCTCACCCCGAACGGCGACCTGCTGGGAGTGCTCACCGTCAGCGGGATAGCGATCGTGGAGAGCCGCTTGTCGCGGCCGCAGCGCCCGTTCACCAACTGGACGCACCCGGCCGGCGTCCCTCTCGACGGCATCGGCGGATGGATCGCGACGGGCAATGACCCCTATCCGGAGCCGGGCCAACTTGTCCCGACGTACCTCTATGGGCGGACGTTCGGCTTTGCCGGCAATCCTTCCGCCCAGGGGCTTGTCGCCCTGGTCAAGCAGATGAACAGCAAGTACGCGGTGTTCACGGTTTCTCAGCCCAGCGGCACTGTCGGAACCGCCATCGTCCCGTTCAACTGGCAGGCCGGGCGCTTCTACTTCGCGCTCGTCTACCAACTCGGGCCGGGCCAGTGGGGCGCCTGGGTCTACGACAACACCGCGGCGGCATGGGTCGGGATCGGCGTGATCAACACGCCGACGGCCTGGGGCGAGCTCTCGCCCGCGACGTCCACGACGGCGCAGTGGTACGGCCGCTACGGCGGGCCCTGCTCGGTGTACCCCCGCGCCGACGTGTACTTCTTCCCGACCTACGGCTACCAGGGAACGGACGCCACGCTCTCGACGCAGAGCTCGACGGGCACCGTCCCCGGTGAATGCCCGGCCGAGAACGGCGTCGCCGAGGGCATCTGGGCCCACTACCGGTTGGGCGGCGACATCCTGTAGACAACGGTCCTGCCGAGGGGGTGGCCCACCGGAAAGGCGTGATTGTCGAAGTCGCTGGCGGGGTCGTAGACCATGCCGATGCGCTCCATGACCCGGAGGGAGCGGACGTTCGTGGCGACCGCCCACGCCACGATCTCGCCCAGGCCGAGTTGGTTGAAGCCGTAGGCGACCGAGGCGCTTCCGGCCTCGGTGGCGTAGCCGTAGCCCCAATGCTCCCGGGCCAGCCGCCAGCCGACCTCTACCGCGGGCATGAACGGCAAGGTGGGATCGTGCGGGACGTTGATGCCCACGAAGCCGATGAACGGCGCCCCACCCCGCACCTCGACCGCCCACCAGCTGAAGCCGTTCTCTTCGAAGCGCCGCTCGATGTTGTCCACCATGCGGTCGCTCTGCTCCCGCGTCAGTGTCGAGCCGAAGAACGCCATCACCTCGGGGTCGGCGTTCAGGGCGGCGAAGGGCTCGCGGTCCTCCTCCCGCCACCGGCGCAGGATCAGGCGGTCGGTCGTCAACGACACAGGCGGTGCAGCGCGATCGCCGCGGCCGTCGCCACGTTGAGGGCGTCGACGCCGGGCGCCATCGGGATGCGGGCGTGACGGTCGGCGGCCGCGAGCGCCCTCTGCGTCAAACCCGGTCCCTCGGCGCCCACGATCACAGCCTGGCGGGGGAGGCGCTCGATCGCGCCGATTTCGACGTCGCCCGAGGGGGTGAGGGCGACGACGTCGAAGCCCGCGTCCCGCAGCACGCCCAGGTCGGGCGCCCGGGTGAAGGGGACGCGCAGGACATGTCCCATCGACACCCTGATGGCGCGGCGGTAGAGCGGGTCGCAGGTCGTCGAGTCGAGCAGCACCGCGTCCACGCCGAAGGCGGCTGCGTTGCGGAACAGCCCCCCGAGGTTCTCGTAATCGTTCACGCCCTCCGCCGCCAGCACGAACCGGGCGTCCGCCAGCAGCGCCTCCGCCTCCGGGAGCGGGCGCCGGCCGGCCGACGCCAGGGCACCGCGGTGGAAGTCGAACCCGGCGATTTCGCGAATGAGCCCCTCGCTCGCAATCCCGACCTGGACGTCGGGCAGCTCGCTTTCGAGCGCGGCCCACGCCCGCTCGGTCACCAGCAGCGACCGGAGCGGGTACGAGGAGTGGAGCAGGTGCCGGATGACCAGCACGCCCTCGGCGACGAAGTAGTCCGGCTGCGAGATCCGCCACTGGTCCCGCAGCCCGGCGAAGTCCGCGATGCGGGGATCCGCGGGGTCGTCGATGGTGACGGCTACGGCCGTCGGACCGCCTTCGCCAGCCAGAAGAACCCGACGGCGTGCGACAGGGGCGTGCGCTCGAGGGCCATGTCGACGCGGTGGCCGCGGTCGACCATCCACTCGAGGTAGCGGTCGCCCGCCTTCTGCAGCCCGAGCTTGTGGAGCACGGCGCCGATCTTGCGCACCGGTATGTTGCGCATGCCCACCAGCTCGGGCACGTCGAAGACTTCGGCCAGCTCCGCCTTGAACTCCGTGCCGGTCTGGCGGATGTAGTAGAGGTCGCCGCCCAGCATGTGCTCGCCCTCGCGTGCGCCCTCGTTGCCCTTGAGCCGCCACGCCCGGAACATCAGGTTGTAGTTGTAGTTGGTGACGGCGAAGGGGGCGCCCGGCACGAGGGCACGGGCGATCGACTGCAGCATCGTGCGGCGGACGTCGGCCCCGCGGATATGGCCGTACACCTGGACGGACGTGGCGGCGTGGAACGTCGCCTCGCGCAGCGGGAGCCGGCGGATGTCGGCCTGCACGGCCAGCACCGGCGCGGGCGCGTCGGCGCACCGCTTGAGCAAGGTCCGCAGGCTCGCCTCGCTGTAGTCGAGGGCGACGACGGGCTGGCCCAGCTGGAGCAGCGCCTCGGTGATGCGCCCGGTGCCCGAGCCGATGTCCACGATCGGGCCCTGGGGGTCGCCCAGCCGCCGCACCACGGTCGGCACCTCGATGGCATTGGTGTAGCCCTCGAACATGCTGTCGTACCACGACGCCTCGTCGTCCCTGCTCGACTGCTCCCGCCGGTCCCGTTCGGTCAGCTCGGCGGCGTCGACGAAGCTCACCACGCCCTCGCGGACGGGGTACGCCGACGAGCACGTCGCGCACGTGAGGACGTCGTCCGCAGCCGTCAGGGCGCCGTGGTCCCGGGGGCAGGCAAGCAGGTTGTAGAGGTCCGTCACCGCCCGGCATCGTACGCGTGCAGGCGGTCGGCCAGGTCCTGCGGCCGGCTCAGGGCGGGGAGGTGCCCGCCGTCCATCTCGTCGGGCGTGATGCCGAGCCGCTCCATCACGACCCTGCGCTGGAAGTCAGCCGGGAAGAACCGGTCGTCACTGCACAGGAGGAAGCGGGTGGGCACGTCCGGCCAGGCGGCGAGCGGCCACGGGTCCTCCAGCGGCTTCGACGACTGGTCGCGGACGTGCTGCGCCGACTCGGCCGCCACGTCGGGCGGCACGTCGTGCAGGAACAGGACCCCCAGGTCGTCGGTGTCGACCGCGGTGGCGTGGCCCGTGTTCGCCCACCACTCGCCCGCCGACTCACCCGGTGCCGGGACCATGGCCGCCACCAGCACCATCATCGCCACCGGCGCCCGCGCCGCCACCAGCGGCGCGGTGAACCCTGCGAGCGACTGCGCGACCAGGACCACGTCCGAACGGTCGCCGATCGCCTCGACCACCGCGTCGGCGTACTCCTGGAAGCCGGCGGTGTCGTCGTCGCACGGCAGGTCGACGGCCACGACCTCGTGCCCGAGGGCCTCCAGGCGGGGCGCGACGAGATGCCAGTACCAGGACGTCGACCCGGCGCCCGGGATCAAGACGAACGTCGCCATGCCCCCAACCGACGACGGCGACGAGCCGAATTCATCGAGGTTTGCAAGATTCACCCCGCGTGGCGAGGCAAATCCTGCAAACCTCCCGGTTTTTCGACGCGGGGCCTCGTGGCGGCGCCGGTGGTCAGGAGGACACCGCCGTCAATGGGGAGTCATGCGGCAGCGAGCACGCCCTTATCGGACGGGCGCCACTCGTCGCGGGACGCGTGGAAGCCAACGTGCCACACAGCGCAGCGTTCCCCGAGCCTGGAAGGGCCAACCATGGGTAGCCTTCCCGCCGTGCCCGACCAGAACCTCCAGGTCCTGCGCCAGCTCTACGACGCACTCGCGACCGGCGACTTCGCCACGGTCCTCGGCCTGTTCCCCGACGGCATCAACGGCCACGTGCCGGGAACGAGCCCGGTGGCGGGCGAGTACGTGGGCAAGGACGCCGTCGCCGGCTACGTGGGCAAGCTGGCCGAGCTGTCGGGAGGGACGCTGCGCTTCGAGCCGCACGACGTCACCGTCTCGGAGGAGCACGGCGTCGGCTTGGTGCGCGACCTCGCCGAGCGCGGCGACAAGACCCTCGCCATGAACAACGTCCACGTGTGGCACATCCACGAAGGCGTCATCAGCGACATCTGGATCTACCCGGGCGACCAGTACGCCTGGGACGAGTTCTGGTCAGGCTGAGTCCCTGACCGGGCGGCGGCCCCGCGTGCGGGCCCGTCAGGAGGCCCGCGGCAAACCCCGAACCAACGTCAGAGCAGCTTGAAGCTCGACTGGATATAGGCGAAGACCGACTCGTTCGACGCCGGGTCGGTGGTTCCCAGCTGGACCGAGTAGACGTTCCCGCCGCGCTTCACGATGGTCGAGTACCGAGTCGCGATCGACGCGCCTGGGGTGGGGCTGCTGGGGAACCGGTAGGTCAGGCGGATCCCGGGCTGCCCCGACACCTGGACGGGGGTCTGGGCGAAGTCCGTCCCGCCCTGCGGCGTCAGCTCGCCGATCAGCCGTTCCACGACCTGGGCGACGGTGGCGTCGGTTTGGTTCGCCGTGATCCGCAGGAAGCCCTCGGTGGCCCGGGCCTGGGAGAACGACAGGATGGTGTCGGTGTTGTCCGGTGCCGCGAGCCAGTTGTCAGGGACCTCGACCGAGTAGCCCTGCTGTGGCTTGGACACCAGCTTGTAGCCCTTGGCGGCGCCGTCCGCCCGTTGCTCGACGTCGGAATCGGGCGCGCCGCCGCCGCCGCCGTCCGATCCGCCAGAGCGAAGGAGCAGGGCGCCGAGCACCACGACGAGCGCTCCCGCGACTGCGAACGGCCACTTGCGCCGGCCGCCGATGCGCACGTCGATGCCCTTGGCGCACGTGGGGCAGCGCAGGCCCACCGCGGTGCGGACGTAGCACTGCGGGCAGATGGGCGTGTTGCACGTCGAACAGGACAGCGGCGTCGCCACCTTGTGGCGGGGACAGGTGAGCGACGGCGCCTCGGCCGGCGGTGTTGCGGTCTCGCTCATCCCCCGAACGGTACCCGCGGTGACGGCGCGGCCGCCGTGCCGGGCGCCTGCGCGTCCCGCGACCGGCCGGCTTGTGCCAGCGGTCGCTGAGGCCGTTCGCACACCAGTAGCCGTCCTGGGGTGGCCGACGGACACGTCGTCGAACGTGGCCAGGCGAGGGTGCGTGATGGCGCCGCGGCTCCTCGTGGTCCGGCGGGCTTCGGCGAGCTCGACGACCAATCGCCGTGCCGCTGCCTCGCGTCGCAAATCTGCGAGCCGGGCCTCGGCCAACTTCTCCATGAAGTACGGGTTCGCGTTGCTCCTCCTCTTCCTGGCGCCGACGGTGCCGGAAGGGCCTTGCGCTAGCCTTGGCCCACGCTGGAGCCTCGCGGTCGGACGGTGGAGCGGCCCGAGCCCGGGCGGGTGGAGGTCCGGGTCCTGGGCGCCCTCGAGGCGGCCGTCGAAGGCCAAGCCGTGGTGCTGGGGGCGGCCAAGGTGCGGGCCCTCCTGGCCATACTGGCCGTCCATCCCGGTCAGGTCCTGTCGGCCGACCGGCTCGCGGAAGCGCTGTGGGGGGAGTCGCCGCCCCCCAGCGCGGCCAACACCCTGCAGGGCTACGTGTCTCAGCTGCGCCGGGCCCTGGGGACCTCGGCGATCGTTACCCGGGCCCCCGGCTACATGCTTGCCCTCGCGCCCGACGCGACCGACGCCGGGCGCTTCGAGGAGCTGCTGACTCGAGCTCGAACGGCGGCGGCCCAGGGCCGCGCCGACGAGGCGGCCACCGTTTTGGAGGAGGCGCTGGGGCTGTGGCGGGGCCCGGCGCTAGGGGAGTTCGCCTACGAGTCGTTTGCCCAGGCCGCGGCGACCCGCCTCGAGGAGGCCCGCTTGGCAGCCACCGAGGAGCTGGCCGAGGGGCGCCTGTACCTGGGGCGCCACGCGGAGCTGGTGGGCCCGTTGCGGGCCCTGGTCGACCAGCACCCCCTGCGCGAGCGGATGTGGGGCCAGCTCGCCCTCGCGCTCTACCGCTGCGGGCGCCAGGCGGAGGCGCTGCGGGCCCTAGCCGAGGTGCGCCGCCGCCTGGGCGAGGAGCTGGGCATCGACCCCTCGCCCGTGCTCCAGCATCTCGAGGACGCCATCCTGGCCCAGAAGCCGGAGCTGGAGTGGCGTCCCGGTCCCGATCGCCTCCTCGCGCCGGCTGCCACGGTCCACAACCTGCCCCGGTCCCGCTCGACCTTCGTCGGTCGTGCCCGAGAGCTGGACGAACTGGCGAAGCTGCTCGCCATTCCTGGCCCACTGACCATCGTCGGCCCCGGGGGCGTGGGAAAGACACGCCTCGCGGTCGAGGCGGCCCGTGGACTGCTCGGGGGGTACCCCGACGGTGTATGGCTTGTCGAACTGGCCGCGCTCAGCGACCAAGCGCTCGTGCCCGATGCCCTGGCGGCGGCGCTCAACCTGAGCGAGCGACGCGGTTGGACGATGATGGACACGGTGGTCAGCGCCCTCGCCGACAAGCGGGCGCTCGTCCTGTTGGACAACTGCGAGCACGTCCTTGGCACCACCGCCGTCCTCGTCGACAAGCTGATGGCCGCCTCGCCCTGTGTCACCGTGCTGGCAACCAGTCGCGAGCCGTTACGGGTGGAGGGAGAGGTCGTTTGGCGCGCCTCGCCGTTGGCGGCCCCCTCGCCGGACGAACCGGTCTCCCTCGAGGAGGGCCTCGCATTCGACGCCGTGCGCTTGTTCTGCGAACGGGCGCAGGCTCACCGCCGCTTGTCCCTCGATGCCGAGAACGCCCAGGCGATCATCACCCTGTGCCGGCGCCTCGATGGGATCCCGTTAGCCCTCGAGCTCGCCGCGGCCCGGACGCTGGCCATGTCGCCCTCCCAGATCCTCGACCACCTCGACGACCGTTTCGCGCTGCTGACCGACGGCCCTCGCGCCGTCCTTCCACGCCATCGCACGCTTCGGGCCGCCCTCGATTGGAGCTTCGAGCTCCTCGACCTGGCGGAGCAGACCCTGCTCGCCCGTCTGTCGGTGTTCGCGGCTGGATTCTCCCTCAGCGCCGCCGAGGCGGTATGCGGAGGCCGTCCACTGGTGGGGTCCGGTGTGGCGCCGTGCGTCGCCTCGCTCGTCGCGAAGTCCCTCGTCGTTGTCGATGCCCGGGGACTGGAGCGGTATCACCTTCTCGAGACCGTGCGCGACTACGCGGCGGAACGGCTGGCGGGGGCAGCAGATCCTGTCGCCCTCCGACGCAGCTTCGCCCAATGGGCCGTCGGGATCGTGGAGCCGGCGGCCATGGCCTACGAGGCTGAGCCGGATATCGAGGCCTGGCTCGCCCGCGTGCGCCCCGAGATGGGGAACGTGATGTCGGCGCTGTCATGGGCGGTGGCCGCCGCTCCTGACCTCGGTGTCCGGCTCGCCGGGTCGATGGGCCCGTTTTGGAGCCGGATCGGACCGATGGCGGAGGGCCGGAAGTGGCTCGAAGTCGCGCTCGGGGCGGCGCCAGGGCCCGACCTGGGAGCGCGCGCGAGGGCGCTGCGGTGGTTCGCGTTCATTGCGACCGCGAGTGGCGACTACGAAGACGCGCGACGCGCGCTGGGCGACGCTGTGCGCTACGCAACTGATGCGGGCGATCTCCGCCAACGCGCCGGGTGCCTGCGGCTGCTCGCATACCCCGCCAGCCAGCTCGGCGATTTCGAGGCTGCGCGTGAGTATCTGGCCGCGGCGGCGGCCGCGTACCGCGAGATTGGCG
>JAHFUQ010000230.1 GCA_023265045.1 Acidimicrobiia bacterium | reverse complement strand
GGGCCCCCGCCGGCCGCACCGGCCCCGCCCGGCGCACCCGCCGACATGGCGTGGCTGCAGGCCGAGCTCCAGCGCCTGAACAACCAGATCCAGTCGCTGGCGACGACCCTCTCGCACCAGCAGTCGGTGTTCGTCGACATCGCCGGCGCCCGCACCGCCGAGCTGCATTTGTCGCTCTCGCAGGTCCAGAACCTGGCCACCGAGATGCGCAACGAGACCGTGCGCCTGCACCAGCTCCAAGACTCGATCACCCACAACCTCCACGACCTGGTGCTGGAAGTCGTCCAGCCCGAGCTGCAGGCCCAGCTCAGCCGCGGCCTGCCCCAGATGGTCGTCGAGGCGATGGCGCCCGAGCTACGCCGGGCCATCGGCGACTGGCTCCCGCAGGTCGTGGCCAGCAACGTCAGCCCCGAGCTGCGGTCGGTGCTGGCCGAGTGGCTGCCCGTGCTGGTGGCCGACACCGTCCACCCCGCCATCCGGGAGGCCATCGCCGAGCGCCTGCCCGAAGCGACGGCCGCGGCCGTGCACCCCGAGATCCGCAAGATGATGGCGGAGCGGCTGCCGGAGATCGTCGCCAGCACCGTCAGCCCCGAGGTGCGGGCGCTGCTGTCGGACTGGCTGCCGGTGATGGTGGCCGACACCGTCCAGCCCGAACTGCGCCAGGCCATCGCCGAGCGGCTCCCGGACGTGACCGCCACCGCCGTCCAGCCCGAGGTACGCCGCGTCCTCGCCGAGCGCCTCCCGCACCTGGTCGCCGAGAGCGTGCAGCCCGAGGTCTACCGGGCGCTCGTCGAGCGGCTGCCCGCCGTGGTCAGCGAGGCGGTGACGCCCGAGATACGGGAGCTGATGACCGCCCTCCTGCCGCAGCTGGTGAGCGACTCGGTGCGGCCCGAAGTGCGCCAGACGCTGGAGGAGGGCATGCCCGGCATCGTCGGCCAAGTGGTCGGGCCCGAGGTCCGCCGGGTGCTCGCCGAACGGCTGCCCCATCTGGTCGCCGAGAGCGTGCAGCCGGAGGTGCGCCAGACCCTGGCCGACCGGCTGCCGCACCTTGTCAGCGAGACCGTCCGCCCCGAGCTGCGTTCGATGCTCGACGAGCGCCTGCCCGGCATCGTGGCCCAGGTCGTGAGCCCCGAGATCCGCCGCACGTTGGCCGAGCGGCTGCCCTCGGTCGTGGCCGAGGCGGTCCAGCCCGAGGTGCGCCAGACGCTGGCCGACCGGCTCCCGCACCTCGTGAGCGAGACCGTCCGCCCCGAGCTGCGGGCGATCCTCGACGAGCGCCTGCCCGACATCGTCAGCCAGGTCGTCACCCCCGAAGTGCGGCGCACGCTGGCCGAACGCCTGCCCCACCTCGTCGCCGAGAGCGTCCAGCCCGAGGTTCGCCAGGCGCTGGCCAACCGACTTCCGGCCGTGATCGCCGAGGTAGTGAGCCCGGCGGTGGCGGGGCTGCTCGTCGAGCGGCTGCCCGCGATGCTGGCCGAGTCCGTCGCGCCCGAGCTGAGCGTGACCCTGGCCGAGATGGAAGGGGCCGCCGCCGAGTTGCGCCACGAGGCCGCCAAGATCCGCAGCCTGCGCGAAGTGGTGGCCGAGCGCCTGCCCGAGAGCGTCCTCGGCGCCATCGAGCCGCACCTCCAGGAGCTGATGGGCGTGCGCATCCCCCGCCTGGTGGCGGAGTTCGTGGAGCCGGCGGTCCGCGGCGCCCTCAGCGATCAGCTCCCCGCCCTGGTCGCGGCCGCCGTCCAGCCCGACGTCAGCCTGGCGCTGAGCAACCGCGTGCCCCAGCTCGTGGCGGACAGCGTGCAGCCCGAGCTGCGCCTGATCGTGGCCCGCGCCCTCGAGGAGCGGCTCCCCGGGGTGGTGGCCGACGCGGTCCGTCCCGAGCTGCAGGAGTCGATCAGCCGCAGCCTTCCTTCGGTCGTCGCCGAGGCGGTCACGCCCGAAGTGGTCCTGCTGGTGGCCGCCCGGCTCCCGGCCCTGGTGGGCGACGTCGTTTCGCCCGACCTCACCGCCTCGCTGGCCGACCTCGAAGGGTGCGCGGCGGAGATGCGGGCGGAGACGGCGCGCATGCGGGGGCTGCGTGAGGTCGTCGCCGAACGCCTGCCCGAGGCGGTCATGGGCGCGGTCCAGAGCGTGCTGGACGAAACGGTGGCGGCCCGCCTGCCCGACATGCTGGCCAGGCTGGTGCTGCCGGCCGTGCACGAGGCCGTCGCCGCTCCGATCCCGGCGGCCCTCGCCGACCTCCTCGAGCCCGCCCTCCAGGCCGTGCTGGCCCAGCGCCTGGCCGGCGTCGTCGAGCCCGCGCTCGAACGGGAGGTGCAGCTGGGCCTGAGCGAGACCCTGCCCGCCCTCGTGGTCAGCGCCACTGAGCCGAGCGTGCGCGCCGCCCTGGCCAAGATCGAAGGCGCCATCACGGGCATCGGCGACCTGCGCGAGCAGGTGATCGACCACCTGGTCGAGCTGGGCAAGGAGGGGGCGACGATCTCGGCCGCGCAGCTGCAGAGCTCCTCGCACGCCTTGCGGGCGGAGACGGAGCGCCTCGGCGAGGTGCGGGCCGAGATCCTCAAGCAGCTGCCGGTCATGGTCGAGGAGGCGGTGGCCGTCCCGCTGGCCGAGTTCGAGTCGACCGCGGCCCAGCTGCGCGTCGAGGCCGAACGGTTCCGAGCGCTGCGCAACGAGATCGCCGGCCAGCTCCCCCAACTGGTGCTGGACGCGGTCGCCAGCGCGCTCGCCAACCAGCCGCCCCCGCCGCCGTCGATCGAGGCGTCCGCGGTGCCGGGGCTGGTGCAGGACGCGCTGGCGTTCAGCCTCACCGACATCGAGGCGACGGCCACCCAGTTGCGGGGGGAAGCCGAGCGGCTGCGGTCGCTGGGCGCCGAGCTCGCGCGCGGGCTGCCCGCGACCTTGCAGGACGCGGTCATGGCTGCCCTGACGGCCCAGCTGGCCAAGCAGTCGCGCTCGCCCACGGCCATCGAGGCGTCCGAAGTGCCGGCGCTCGTGCAGCAGGCGGTGGCCGCGGCTTTCGGCGCTCAGCTCGCCAACCAGCCGCCCGTCACCCCGTCGATCGAGGCGTCCGAGGTGCCGGCGCTCGTGCAGGAGGCGGTCGCCGTGTCGCTCGCCGACGTGGAGGCCACCGCCAGCCAACTCCGGGCCGAAGCGGAACGCCTCCAGTCGCTCGGCACCGAGATGGCGGGCGGCCTCCCGCAGATCATCCACGACAGCGTCGTGGCCGCACTGACGGCCCAGCTCGCCAAGGCCCGGGCGCAGACCGACGAGACCCTCTCGCAGCGAGCGCGCCAGGACCGATCGGAGCGAGCCGAATCGGCTCGGGCCGAACTGGAGCGCCTCGAACAGGCCAAGGCCGAGCGGGAGAAGGCGAAGGCGGAGCGGGAGGACGCCAGCGCCGAGCGCGAGCGCGCCGAACAGGCCCGCCGGGCGGCCGACCAGGCCCTGACCGCGGCCGACGCGGCGCGCGTGGCGGCCGAGCGAGCCCGCGAGGAACACGCCCGGGCCGAGGCGGCGCTCGCCGAGCAGCTGGGCATGTCGCCCTTCGCCGGAGAC
>JAHFUQ010000012.1 GCA_023265045.1 Acidimicrobiia bacterium | reverse complement strand
CGTCGCGGATAACCCACATCTACGACACCGCCGGCAACGAGATCGGCGTGCTGCGCAAGTTCGACACCAAGGTGCCCGTCAACAAGGGCGACATCCCCGAGGTGCTCAAGCAGGCCGTGGTGTCGGTGGAGGACAAGCGCTTCTACTCGCACAGCGGCCTCGACGTGCGGGCCGCCATCCGGGCCTTCTGGGCCGACCTCCACGGCCGCGCCGTCGTCCAGGGGGGCTCGACGATCACCCAGCAGTACGTCAAACAGGTGTACACGAGCGGGGAACGGACCTTTCAGCGCAAGCTGAAGGAGGCGGTCATCGCCAGCCGCATCGACCGCCAGCTGGACAAGGACGAGATCCTGTACCGCTACCTCTCGACCATCTACCTCGGGGGCGGCGCCTACGGCGTGGGCGCGGCGGCAGAGGCGTACTTCAAGAAGCCGGTCAACGACCTCACGCTGTCCGAAGCGGCGCTGCTGGCCGGCGTCATCCGGGCCCCCAGCGAGTTGGAGCCCCGCGGCAACCCGGTGGCGGCGGAGACCAACCGGGTGCACGTGCTCGACCTCATGCTGCAGCAACATCGCATCCCCCAGCCGCTGCACGACGACGCGGTGGCCCAGCACATCGTCAACGTGGGCGCCGAGCCCGTCCCCCCGGGGCCGTCGACGCTCATCTACCCGCTCGAGGCGCAGTCGGCCACCGAGCCGTACTTCGTCGACGCCGTCCGCCAGTACCTCGCGGCCAAGTTCGGCGACGACAAGATCTACAAGGGCGGACTTCGGGTGGAGACGTCGCTCGACCCCCGCCTCCAGAACCTGGCCAAGTCCACCGTCTCCAAGGCGCTCGACGGCACGAAGGCCCCCCTGGAGATGGCGCTCGTCACCGTCGAGCCGTCCACCGGCTACATCAAGGCGCTCGTAGGCGGGCGGGACTTCGCCACCTCGCAGGTGAACCTCGCCCTTGGCGCGTGCCCGGAGAGGCCCGCCACCCCGCCCCCCGCCGACGGGCCCGTCTGCCTGGCCGGCGGCGGGACAGGCCGCCAGCCCGGCTCGGCGTTCAAGCCCTTCACCCTGGCCAAGGCGTTCGAGGAAGGGATCGGCGCCAGCCGGGTCTACGCCGGCCCGTCGTCCTACACCGTCCCCGGCTGCGTGGGCGACTTCTGCACCGTCCACAACGTCGAGAGCGGCGGCTACGGGTCGATCGCGCTTCGGTCGGCCACGATCAACTCGGTCAACACCGTGTTCGCCCAGCTCGTCCGCGACGTCGGGGTCAAAGAGACGGCCGAGATGGCCCACCGCTTGGGCCTCACCATGGTGAGCCCGGACGGCATCCGCCCCGGCGACGGCGAGCCGTACGGCATCAGCCTGACCCTCGGAGCGGCCGAGACGTCGCCCCTCGACATGGCCGCCGCCTACTCGGTGTTCGCCAACCGCGGCCTGCAGATGGCGGCGACGCCGGTGGTCAAGGTGACCGACTCGGACGGCAACGTGCTGGAGGACAACACCAAGCGCAAGCCCAAGCGCGTGCTGGCCGAAGCCGTGGCCGACAACGTGAACGACGTGTTGAAGGGGGTCGTCACGTCGGGCACCGGGACCGGGGCGGCGATCGGGCGGCCGAACGGCACCGCGGGCAAGACCGGCACCAGCGAGGACTTCGGCGACGCCTGGTTCGTGGGCTACACGCCGCAGCTGTCGACGGCGGTGTGGCTGGGGTACTCGGACACGCGCCTGCGTCCGCTGAAGAACATCAAAGGCGTCGCCACGGTGTACGGCGGCACGATCCCGGCATCAACGTGGAAGGCGTACATGGGCGAGGCGCTCAAGGACGCGCCCCCGACGGACTTCGCCGCGCCCGTGGCGCTGGCGGGCGACATCGCCGCGGGGGCTCGGCGGTCGCCCGAGGAGACGCAGGTCACCACGCCCCTCCAGATCGTGTCCGGGCCGCTACTGACGCTGCCGCCGCTGACGTTCCCGACCACGACCGTGCCGTTCGGGCCGGGCGGCACCTCGACGACCCGCCCGCCCCTCACGCTGCCGCCCCTGTTCGGCTCCACGACCACGACGCAACCCGTCACGCCGACGACCAAACCGCCCGGCGTGCCGTAGGACCGGACCGCGCTCATGGGAGAGCCAAAGAGCGGGTTCTACGGGGACCCCAAGGGCGTGCGCGCCAAGATCCGGGCCGAGCTGCGCGGCACCCACGACATCGCCAAGGCCGCCGAGATGCTCCTGGCCGAGGGCGAGATCACGTACTGGCAGACGCCCGACGGCGACGAGCCCATCGGCTCCTTCGTCGGCGCCCCCCAGGACAAGGTCGCCTTCACGACCCTCATGAACTGCTACGAGTTCGTGCACCTCTGCGACATGCTCACCTGCTGCTCCACCAGCCACCTCCGGACAACGGGGGTGCTGGGGGCGCTGTTCGACAAGCGGACCTTCAAGAAGTGGGACGGCAAGGAGGACATCCCGCGCGGCTCGGTGGTCGTCATCACGAACAGCGTCATCGGCAGCGGGCCGGACAAGCTCTACCACGTGGCCGTCTCGGTGGGCGGCGGCAACTGCGTGGCGAACTCGAGCTCCGGCAACGTCCACCAGACCACGATCGACGGCGAGTTCTCCGTCCTCGGCGTGCACTACGGGACGATCTACTTCGGCGCCTACCCGCACTGCCCGTGCCACGCGGCCGCACCTGCCACGAGCGAGGCCCAGGCCGTCCCGGTGAAGACCGAAACGCCGCCGGCCCCGGTCGCCACCCCGCCTCCGGGCACGGGCGGCACGGGGATTGTCGGGATCCGCGTCGTCGACGCCGACACCGGCGAGCCGGTGGAGGGGTCCCTCACGATCAGCGGGCTGGGCGACGTGCCCACCACCACCCAGGAGATCCCGCCGCCCAAGGCGCCGCACGTGGGCGACGAGGCGCTGCGCAACATCGTCTGTGGCCTCGAGGGCCGAACGGTGACGATCGTGCACACCCCGCCGCCGGGCTACGAGGTGGTGCGCAACTCCGACAGCCAGACGCCCCCCGAGAAGATCGTCGTAACGATCAAGGACGTCACTTACCACACGTTCTACGACCGGAAGAAAAAGAAGTCCTTCGGTTGGACGCCGATCCAGAAGGTGCTCGCGGGCGTGGCCGCCCTCGTAGCGGTCGCGCTGGGGGTCGCGGGCGCCCTCAGTCGCGGAGGCGGCGGAGGCGGCGGGCAGCAGGGCGCCTCGACGCCGTCGACGAGCGCCGCCAGCCCGACGTCGACGGCGGCGCCGACCACCGTCGCCAGCGGCGGCAACAGCACGCCCACCTCGGCGGTGCTCGTGTCGGGCCGGTACGCAGGGCGGCTCCCGGTGGCGACCGATCCCGCCGGCCACGCGTGCTGCGTCCACCCGGCCACCACCTGGGAGGTGCTGCAGACCCGCGACACCCAGACCGGCGCCATCACCATCAAGCTCGGCGGGGTGCTCGAAGGCATCGACCTGACCGGGCCGCTCTCGGGGACGGGGGCGCAGTTCACCGCCAACGGCGTCGGCTCGGTGGCCGGGCGGGCGGGGACCGAGGTGTCCTTCACCGGGACGGTGACGCCGCTCGGGGGGATCCACGGCACGCTGACCGTCGGCGCCAACCGCACGCTGCCGACCGGCCAGGCGGTCACCTTCACCGTCGACATGGCCAAGGCGCCGTAACGGCGACCCGGTTCGCTAGCGGCGGGTTGTCGTCGTGGTGGTCGCAGCCGGCGTGGTCGCAGCCGGCGTGGTTTCGCCCGGCGTCGTGTTGCCGGCGCCACAACGCAACAACCGGTCGCAGACCAGGCGGATCGGCACGCCGATGAACAGGGTGTCGGTGCCCTTGCCGTTCGGGTCGTAGACCTTCGACGCCATCCCCACGATCTCGCCCTTCGGATTCACGAGCGGCGCGCCCTGGCGGGCGTCGTCGATGAAGATGTTGTGCTCGATGCTGGCGTCGGACGTGGCGCGGACCACCCCAGGCGTGATCTTCTGGCCCGCGGGGGCGACGAAGATCCGGTCGCCGGCCTTGGCGGGCTCCGTGGCCCACGGCAGGCTCTCGATGGCGCCGCCGACGACGAGCAGGGCGAGGTCGCGGTTCTCCTGCCAGGTCCACAGCGTCGCCTTCTGGTTGCGGTCGCCGAGCAGGATGTCGGGACTGGGCGTGCGGGTGCTGGCTTTGACCAGCGCGAACGACGTCACCAGCATCGTCTGGCCGCCGAAGGACCCGACCACGAACGCCGTCCCCTGTACCGGCTGGCCCTGGGGGTCGAGGGTGCGCAGCAGGCGGATCGTGGCGCCCACCTTGGAGGCCATCTCCTCCGGGGAGAGGACTTCTGGCACGCGCGAAGTGGTGGGTGCGGGCTCGACGGTCGCCGCCGGCGCGGTGCTGGCGGTCGGGTCGAACTCGGTCGCCGGGACCGTCGGCGCGGTCAGGATGCGCTTGGCGTCGACGTTGGCGTAGATGACGGTGGCGACAAGAGCCGTTATCGCCGCCAGCAGGCCGGCGATGAACAGCATCGCCAGGGCGCCGCCGTGGAAGTACCGCCGTCGGCGAAGGCGCGGTCGACGGGGTCGGCGGGCCTTGGGCCGCGGCTTGACGTCCAGAGCCATTGACCGGAGGGTACCGGCGGGAAGCACAAGCCGACCGGCGGGGTTAGAAAGGGAGCGATGTTGTTCCTACTGCTCGCGCTGTTCATCGTCCTGCCCATCGTCGAGCTCGCCGTCATCATCCAGGTCGGCCAGGCGATCGGCGTGCTCAACACGATCGGCCTGCTCCTCCTCGTCAGCTTCGTGGGCTCGTGGCTGGTCAAGCGGGAGGGCATGGCCGTCTGGCGGCGGTTCCAGGAGCAGGTGAACCGCGGCCAGGTCCCTGGCAAGGAGATCGCCGACGGCGTGATGGTCCTGCTGGCCGGCGCCCTGCTCATCAGCCCAGGCTTCGTCACCGACGTCGCCGGGGTGCTGCTGCTGCTTCCGCCCGTGCGGGCGGTGGTGCGGGCGTCGCTTATCCGCCGGGCGGCGGTGCGGGCGCGCCGCTTCTAACTTTTCGCCCGTCCCGCGTCAACCTGGGAGGCTCGTCCAGCGGTATACGGCGGAGGAGGCCGTTTGGCGGATGGCGAGACGTTCGAGGAATGCTTCGATGAGCTGTGGGCGATCGCCTACCGCGTCGCCTACCGCGTGCTCGGGGGCCGCTCGGACGCCGAGGACGCGGCCCAAGAGGCCATGGTGCGGGCGTGCCTGGCGTGGCGGAGGGCCTCCCACCACCCCGAGCCGTGGGTGGCCAAGGTCGCGGCCGGCGTCGCCATCGACACCTGGCGGCGGCGGCACCGGCGACGGTCCGATGGCCCCGCGCCGGGTGTGGATGAACTCGCCCTTGTGGAGGACAGGGTCCAGTTGAACGGGGCGCTGCGGTCGCTGCCCCGCCGCCAGCGGGAAGTCGTGGTGTTGCGCTACCTCGCCGACCTGCCCGAGGCTGCGGTGGCGGCCGCCCTCGGGTGCACCGCGGGGACGGTCAAGCAGCACGCCTCGCGCGGCATCGCCGCACTGCGCCGCCAGCTCGAACCGGCGGGCGAGTCATGAACCTCCAGTTCCTCGACGACGCTGTTCCGCCGCCGGCTGCCGGGCCGGAGCGGTTCGAGGCGGTCGTGCTCGAGGTCGCGCGCCGCCGGGGCCGGCGCCAGGGCCTGCGGGTCGCCGGGGTCGGCGCGGCGTTGATCCTGATGGTGGTCGTCGCCGGAGCGTGGCCCAGGACTAGCGGCGTCGACGTCGCCAGCGGGCCGCCCGTGACCATCGAGCCGACGACCACTCTCGCCTCGGCCTTGCCGCCTCCCGCGACGGGCTCGCCGATCCTGCTGACGCCGCTGCCCGCTACGGCCCAGCCGGCCACCGCCGTGGGTGGGCCGGCCGCCTCCTCGGGCGCCAACAGTGGGTCGGCGACGGGCGACCTGGGACCGCCCGCGTGCACGCCCACCCAGCTGCGCCTGACCACCGCTGTTCCGGCCGCCTCCGTGGAACAGGGCGCCATCGTCCGCCTCGTCCTCACCAACGTCTCGGGTGCGCCCTGCACAGTCGTGACGAACGCCTGCGCTGACTCGGGCTTCACCATCGAGACGCCGGCGGGCACGAGCGTTTCGCGGAGCCGCGCTCGCAGCTGCGCCGGCGATCCGACCCGGCGGGCTTTGGCGCCCAGCGACGAGTGGACCGCCGACGACATCTGGTCGGCCCTGGCGCCGGCCACACCCGGCGGCTACGTCGCCCGCGGCTTCTGGTCTGTCAACGGCTCGGGGCCCCTGGTCGGGACTCCGGCCCCCTTCGAGCTGAAGTGATGCGCCGGTTCCTGCTGCTCGTGGCTCTTCTGGCGTTCGTTCCCACGGTCTCGGCGTCGGCGCTGAGCGACTACACGCCAATACGACCCGACGGAACGTTGGCGTCCGGCCCGGCCGCCGCCGCCGCCCGGGGTGGCGCCCAGCGCAGCGTGGCCGTGCGGGGCACGGACGGCGGCGTTTGGCTCACGGAGTCCGACGACCCGGCGCAGCCCTTCGGCCCTTGGCGGCCGCTGGGGGCGCCGTTTGCTGGCGTCACCGGCGACCCCGCCTTGGTGTCGTGGGAACCGGGCCGGCTCGACCTGTTCGTCCGGGGCGGCGACAACCGGCTGTGGCAGCGGTTCCGACCTGCTGGCGGCGGCTGGTCGGACTGGATCAAACCCATGGGTGATGACGGAGTCCTGGCCTCCGGGCCCGACGTGACGAGCCGGGGGCCGGGCCGCCTCGACGTGTTCGTCCGCGGTACGGACGGGCAGGTCTACGAGCGCTTCTACGAGGGCGCGGGCTGGAACCGGGCCTGGCTCCCGCAGGGAACGCCGCCGGGAGGCGTCGGGGTGGTCGGCGAGCCCGCCGCAGCGGGCAGCGACACCATGCGGGTCGACCTGTTCGTCCGGGGGACCGACAACGAGCTGTGGACCAAGTGGTTCGACGGGAGCGTGTGGTCGGCCTGGTTCAGGCCCGAGGAGACGTTCCACCCTGTCCTCACGTCGAGTCCCGAGGCTGTGTCGGGCGGCCGCCAGCAGGTCGTCGTGTTCGCTCGGGGCAGCGACGGCAACATGTGGAGCACCGAGGGCAACGGCACCGGCCGGCTCAGCTGGCGGGGCTGGCTGCCGGAGAGCTCTGGCGCCAACCCCATCCAGGACCGGCCGGCGGCGGCCGCCAGGGGTCTCAGCCAGATCGACGTGTTCGTGCGGGGCGTCGACGACCGGGCCCACCAGTTCCGCTACGCGCCCCCGCTATTGCCGCCGCCCCTGCAAATCGGCGTCGCCGTCGCGGTGTAGTCCTTACTCTTCCCGGCATGACCGGCGACGTCGGGTGGTGGCGGGACCTGGCGACTCGGGTGGTCAGCGGGAAGAAGCTGATTCTCATCGCGCACCCCTTGGCGGGGACGGGCCCCATTGTCGCCGCCCTGCAGGACCTGGGCGCCGACCACCCGTTCGTCCTGGCCGCCGGCGTCGGCACCGGAGACCCGCCCGATCCCGGGGACTGCGACTGGCACGTCCTGAGCGTGGCCGGCGCCGACATGATCGCGGCGGTCCGGTCCTACGAGGCCTCGCTCGTCAACCTCCCGCCTGAAGCCCAGGAGGCCATCGACCGGTACGACCCGCAGGGCGAGGCCCTGGTCTGGCACGCCGGTTTCGGCCGCTCGCTGCCGTCGATCGGCGGCCGGCCTGCCTACGCCCTCCGCCGGCCGGAGTGGATAGCGCTCGAGGACAAGGTCGCCATCGACGCGGTCTGGGATGCCGCCGGCGTGCCCCGGGCGCCGTCGCTGGTTGTGGCCGCCGACCGCACGTCGCTGGAAGCGGCCGCGTGCCGCTTTGACCAGGGCCTGGGCACGGTGTGGGCGGGCGACGCCCGGGAAGGGGTCAACGGCGGCGCCGTCTACGTGAGGTGGGTGCGGTCGCCGGACGACGCCGAGTCGGCCGCCTCCTTCCTGGCGGCGCGGTGCGACCGAGCGCGGGTCATGCCCTTCCTGGAAGGCATCCCGTGCAGCATCCATGGGATGGTCTTTCCCGATCGCACCATCGCCCTCCGACCGTGCGAGATCGTCACCCTGCGCCAGTCCCAACCGAGCCGCCTGCACTACGCCGGCGTCGCCACATTCTGGGACCCGCCCGACGCCGACCGTGACGACATGCGGGCCGCGGTCGTGCGCACCGGGGAGACGCTGCGCCGCATGGTGGGCTACCGGGGCGCGTTCGGCATCGACGGCGTGCTGACCGAGGACGGTTTCCGGCCCACCGAGCTGAACAGCCGGTACGCCGGGCACGGCGTCGTGGCCGGCGGCGCCACCGGTCTTCCGCTGGGCGCCGTCGACGCCGCGGCGGTCGCGGGCGAGCCCTTCGACTACCGGTCGGCCGACCTTGAGGAGCTCATCGTGGAGGCGGCCGACGCCTGCCGCCGGGGTTCGATCCACTCAGTCACGCACACGGTCTTCACCGAGACGACCAAGCGACCGACGCCCGACGGCGATCTCGTCAGCGGACCGTCCAACGTGGGCGGCTTCGTGCGGTTGTCGCTCGATCCCGAACGTGTGCCCGTCGGCCCGTCCGTGGCGCCGCTCGGCGTCGAGGCCTTCGCCCTCGCCGACCGGGAGCTGGGCACGACCTTCGGTCCGTTCGAGCCCGCCCGAGCCGTCCGCTAGCAGTTAGCGCGCTACCCCAGCGCCGCTTTGGCCGCCGCTAGCACCCGAGCGGTGCAGCCGCCCATGTCGACCGGCGGCAACAGGTCGTCGGCGATGCGGCTGGCGATGTCCGAGAACTCGTGGCCCGCGGCGCTTCCCGGCGCCGCCACCGACAGAGGCAGGCCTGCGTCGTTGGCCGCGCTCACCGCCGGCTCGAGGGGGATCTGCCCCACGAGCGGCACGCCCAGGTCGTCCGCCAGGGCCTGCCCCCCACCGGCGCCGAACAAGGCGTAGGACTGGCCGTGGTCGCAGGTGAACTGGCTCATGTTCTCGATGACGCCGAGCACGGTGAGGTAGGACCGGCGGGCCATGTCCGCCACCCGCACCGCCACCTTCTGCACCGCCTGGGCAGGGGTGGTGACGATCAGCATGTGGGCCTGGGGCAGCAGCCGGCCCAGAGCCATCTGGATGTCGCCCGTGCCGGGCGGCATGTCCAGCAGGAGGTAGTCGAGCGGCCCCCACGCCACCTTCTGCAGGAACTCCTCCAGCGCCTTGGCCAGCATGAGCCCCCGCCACATGATGGCCGTGTCCTCGTCGTCCACCAGCAGGCCCATGCTCACCAGCTCGATGGCGCCCGCGCCGACCGGGATGTGGTGCGGGCTGATGAGGCGGCGCTCGCCCTCGGCCGAGGCCGACGCCGCGAGCCGGCCCCGCACGCCCAGCATGCGGGGGACGCTGAAGCCCCAGATGTCGGCGTCGAGCACCCCGACGGTGAAGCCGCGGGCCGCCAGCGCAGAGGCCAGGTTGACCGTGACGCTCGACTTGCCCACACCCCCCTTGCCGCTGGCCACAGCGATGACCCGGGTGGTGAGGGGCACCTGGGTGGCGGGCGCGTTCTCGGACGCCTTCCTGCGGGCCCGCTGCATCACGTCGGTGCGCTGCTCCTGGGTCATCTCGCCGAACTCGACCCGCACCGCCGTCACGTCGGGCAGCGACCGCAGGCGGGCCTCGACGTCGCGCTTGATCTGGGCCCGCAGGGGGCAGCCGGCGATGGTCAGCGCCACCTTGACGGTGACGGCGCCGTCATCGGCGACGCCGACGTCTTGCACCATGCCCAGCTCGACGATGCTCGCGCCCAGCTCCGGGTCGATCACGCCCCGCAAGGCGCCGAGCAGGTCATCGGTGGTGGGGGCGGGCACGCCCTGGATTTTACCGGTCTGGACCGGTAATATGCCAGGTCGTGGACGACGAGACGGCGGCTTCCGAACCAGTTGAGCTGAGCGACGACACCGCCCAGGTGCGCCTGGCCGTCCTGAAGGCCCTCGGCGACAACACCCGCTACGCCATCTACCTCGAACTGGCGCGGGCCCAGGCCCCCCGGTCGACGGCCGACATCGCCGACACCCTGGGCCTGCACCCCAACACCGTCCGCCCCCACCTGGAACGGATGCGCGACGTGGGGCTGCTCGATGTCGAGGTCGACAACCGGGGCAGCGTGGGCCGGCCGCAGCACCGCTACCTGCTGTCCGACGGCGCCCCGTCCCTCGGGCTGGAGCCGCCCGCCTACCCGGCCCTCGCCCACATGCTGGCGCAGGCGGCGCTGAACGCCCAGGTCACCCCCGACGGCGCGGCGACGGCCGCCCGTGAGGAGGGCCGCGAGCGGGCCGCCCGCGCGCCCCGCAAAGGCTGCGTACAGGCCCTGACCAGCGCTTTGGCCGAGCTGGGCTTCGACCCCGCGGTGGCCACCGAGGGCGACCTGGTCACCATCGCCTTCACCCACTGCCCCTACCGGGAGCTGGCCGAAGCCCACCCCGACCTGGTCTGCCACCTGCACCGGGGCCTCATCGAAGGTTTTGTGGAAGGAATCGGCGGCGCAAGTGTTGAACGGTTCGGGACGGTTGCCGACCGTGATCCGTGCCAAGTCGAGCTGTCGGTCCGGTAAACTGAACAAAGAGATTTCTGAGGAGGACTCGCAACCATGAGCCTGACAGAGCAGACCACCATCACCACGCAGCAGCCGATCCTCAACCTGAGCGACGCGGCCGCCGCCAAGGTCAAGGAACTGCTGACGGCCGAGGGCAACGACGAGCTGGCGCTGCGCGTCGCCGTCCGGCCCGGCGGGTGCTCCGGCTTCAGCTACGAGATGTTCTTCGACTCGGAGTTTGTGGCCGACGACAGCCTCACCGACACCGGCGGCGTGCGGGTCGTGGTCGACGCCCAGAGCGCGCCCTACCTGCGGGGAGCGTCGCTCGACTACAAGGACGGCCTGCAGGGCGCGGGGTTCGCCATCAACAACCCCAACGCCACCCGCACGTGCGGGTGCGGCTCCTCCTTCAGCTGAACCGGCCTCACCGCTGAGCACGCCCGTAGGCCCCTACACGCCGGTCGTGCGCGCCGGCGACTGGCTGATCGTCTCCGGCCAGATCGGGCTGCGGGACGGCGCGCTGGTCGACGGCGGGGTCGACGCGGAAGCCCGCCAGGCGCTCGCCAACATGGCCGCGCTGCTGGCGCGGGAAGGGGCGGCGATGAGCGACGTGGTGAAAACGACGATCTTCTTGCACCACATCAGCGACTACGCGCTGGTGAACGACCTGTACATCGAAGCGTTCGGGGATCACCGCCCGGCCCGGGCCACGGTTGCGGTCGCCGGACTACCGCTCGGCGCCCTGGTAGAGATTGAGGGCTGGGCCTGGGTGGGAGGAAACGCATGACGCTCGAATTCGCCGTGACGTGGGACTACCGCTGTCCCTTCGCCCGCAACTTCCACGAGCATGTTCTCGCCGGGTTGGCCGCCGGCGCCGACTGGCTCGTCCGGTGGATTCCGTTCTCGCTCGACCAGGTCCACGTCGACGAGGGAGACCCCGACGCCTGGGACAACCCCGCCGTGTGCCGCAGCCTCCTCGCCGGCCAGGTCGGCATCGCCGTCCGCGACCACTCCCCCGAGCACTTCCTGGCCGCCCACCAGGCGCTGTTCGACGTCCGCCACGAGCACGGCGGCGACCTGCGCGACGAGCAGGCCCTGCGGACAGCGCTGGCGACGGTGGACGGCCTGCCCGTCGACGCCGTGTTCGCCGGGGTCAAGGCGGGCTGGCCCCTGGAGGTGTTCCGCAAGGAGCACGAGGCGGCGGTGGTCGACTACAACGTCTTCGGCGTCCCCACCGTGATCGCCGGCGACCACGCGGTATTCGTCCGGGTGATGAACCGACCCAGAGGCGACGGCGACCTCGCCCGCCGCACCGTCGAGCGCTCGGTCGAACTCCTCACCGGGTGGCCGGAGCTCAACGAGTTCAAGCACACGTCCATCCCCCGCTAAGCGCCGCCAACGTTTCCGCGCAAGTGGGGCTCAGGGACCCCAACTGCGCGGAGACCTCACCAGCCGACGAACCGGCCGAGTTCGATCGCGGCCAAAGCCAAGGTCCCGAACATGGCCGCCAGCCCGACCACGACGACCACGATCTCGAGCACCCGGTACGGACGCATCACGTGCGGCGCACCGTCACGCCCAGCAAGACCACGCCGGGACGATCGAGCCTTTCGACGACGGTGAGGCGCACGAAGGCGCCGCCCCGCCTCGCTTCGATGAAGCAGGGGAACGGCCGCCGCTCCTCGGTGGCCGGCTGCATCCAGCGGCGGAACTCCGCCTCGGCCTGCGGGCAAACCGCGGCGAGGGTCGCGTTCGATTCCCAGTGACGAGTCACCTCGGGATTGTCGGAGGCCCGCGCATCGGTCCAGCTCAGCGTCGCCCCCGCGGGCGGGGTGAACGCGTCGAGCGCCCGGAGCTCGGGGGTGAACGGGTGGAGCTCGTGCGCGGCCGCGACGTGCCCGTACGCGGTGATCGCCAGGCCGAGGGCGACGGTCACCGCCGCCGCCAGTGGCGCGTGCCCAGCCGACGTTCTGGCCAAGGCCGCCGCCACAATCGCGCCCAGCAACAGGACGACCAACGCGATCCCCGCCACGGCGCCCAGGCGCCCTCCCACCCGGGCTGCGTAGAGCGCCTCGTCGGTGCCTTCGAAGTAGATCCTCATCACGAAACTGCGCAACAGCTCGCCGAGCGGGAAGAGAGCGGCGACACAGATGAACGCCACCAGCGGCGCCCGCCGGCCAACCACACCGAATCGAAGCATGACCCGATGGTGACGGCGCGGCCGACATCCGCCTATCCGGGCTGGCCCCTAAACAGGCCTGGTCAAACCCCCCAGCGGGACTGGCCGAAGCGGTACCCGACCGACCGGACGGTCTGGATCAGGTTGGCGTGCTCCTCGCCCAGCTTGGCCCGCAGGCGACGCACGTGGACGTCGACCGTGCGGGCGCCGCCGTAGTACTCGTACCCCCACACCCGCGACAGCAGCATCTCCCGGGTGAACACCTTCCCCGGGTGCGTCGCCAGGAACTTCAGCAACTCGTACTCCATGTAGGTCAGGTCCAACGACTTGCCGGTGATCGCCGCCTGGTACGTCTCCAAGTTGAGCACCAGCGGCCCGTACTCGATCAGCTCGGGACGGGTGCCCGTGCCCGTCCGCCAGAACAGGTGCTTGAGCCGGGCCTCGAGCTCGCCGGCCCGGAACGGCGACACGACGAAGTCGTCGAACAGGTCCTCGCGCAGCTCCAGATCGTCCAGCTGGTGACCGCCGATGATGACCAGCAGAGGCGACAACGGCAGATCCCGCTTGCGCACCGTCCGGCACAGACCGAACGCCCCCTCGGCGTCGTCCTCAGCGCACACGACCGCGCCCGACCAGCCGTCGTCGGGGGCCATGTCCTCGACGTCGTCGTGGCGGCCGACGGCCTTCCACGGGTAGCCGCCCGCGTCCAGCCCCTGGGCAAGGGCCGGCGGCGCCGGCGCGGGGTACACCAACAGCGGCTCCACTACAGCATCGGGAGGTAGCGGTCGATTTCGAACGGGGTCACCTGGGTCTTGTACGCCTCCCACTCCGCTCGCTTGTTCCGGATGAACCACTCGAAGACGTGCTCGCCCAGCACGTCAGGGACCAGTTCGGACCGCTCCAAGCACGTGATCGCCTCCTCCAACGAGGACGGCAGCGCCTCGATGCCCTCGGCCAGCCGTTCCGCGGGCGTCATCTCGTACAGGTTCGACGTCAGCTCGTCGGGCAGGGGGTAGCCCTTCTCGATCCCCTTCAGCCCCGCGCCCAAAACGACCGCGAACGCCAGGTACGGGTTGCACGCCGGGTCGGGCGAGCGGAACTCGACCCGGGTCGACTCCTCCTTGCCCTTCTTCGCCCCCGGCACCCGCACGAGCGCCGACCGGTTGTTGCGGGCCCAGGCCACGTAGACCGGCGCCTCGAAGCCCACCACCAGGCGCTTGTAGGAGTTGACCCACTGGTTGGTGACGGCGGTGATCTCGCGTGCGTGGTGCAACAACCCGGCGATGAACCCCTTGCCGATGGCCGACAGGTGCGTCGGGTCGTCGCTGTCGTAGAAGGCGTTGGAGTCGCCTTCGAACAGCGAGAAGTGGGTGTGCATGCCCGAGCCCTGCACGCCGGCCAGCGGCTTGGGCATGAACGAGGCGAACGCGCCCCGTTCGAGGGCCACCTCCTTCACCACGAGCTTGAACGTCATGACGTTGTCGGCCATGGTGAGCGCGTCGGTGTAGCGGAGGTCGATCTCGTACTGGCTCGGGCTGTCCTCGTGGTGGCTGTAGCGCACCGGGATCCCCATGGCCTCCAGCGCCAGGATCGTCTTCTTGCGCAGGTCGGTGGCGACGTCGGTCGTGGTCAGGTCGAAGTACCCGCCCGAGTCCATCGGCGTCGGCACCGGCCTGCCGTTCTCGGTGGGGAAGTAGAAGAACTCCATGTCAGGCCCCACGTAGAACGAGAAGCCCTTCTCCCGGGCCTTGTCGAGGTTGCGCCGCAGCACGTGGCGGGGGTCGCCCTCGAACGGCGAGCCGTCCAGGTTCGCCACGTCGCAGAACATGCGGGCCACCGGGGCGTCGTCGCCCCGCCACGGCAGCAGCTCGAAGGTGTTGGGGTCGGGCCGCAGCAGCGTGTCCGACTCCTGAATCCGGCTGAACCCGTCTATGGACGAGCCGTCGAAGCTGAGGCCCTCCTCGAAGGCGTTCTCGAGCTCGCCGGGCACGATGGCGATCGACTTGAGCTGGCCGAGGACGTCGGTGAACCACAGCCGGATGAAGCGGATGCCCCGCTCCTCCACTGACCTGAGCACATAGTCCTGTTGGCGTTCCAATGCGACCTCCGTCGGATGGGCGTTCGGGCCGTCCGCCCGACTATCTTCGCAGCCGTTCGGGCGGGGTCGTCCCAGTTCACGCGGCGTTCATGGACGTGCAACGGATGAGAAACCCGCCAGGGCAACCCTGTGCGCTCGTTCGAAGCGCCCGGTCAACTGTCGAAGAGGGGGACTTGTGAAGCAACGCAGCCCGGCTGATGTCTTGAAGCTGTTGAGCGACGAGGGGGTCGAGTTCGTCGACTACCGCTTCTGTGACCTGCCCGGACTGGTGCAGCACGTCAGCGTGCCCGCATCCCAGATGACCGAGGACGTGTTCACCGACGGCCACGGGTTCGACGGTTCCTCCATCCGCGGGTTCCAGCAGATCCAGGAGTCGGACATGATCCTGCTCCCGGACCCGAACACCGCCTACCTCGACCCGTTCCGGGCTCGCAAGACGATGAACATCCACTGCTTCGTGCACGACCCGGTCACCGGCGAGGCCTACACCCGCGACCCCCGGTTCGTCGCCAAGAAGGCGGAGGACTACCTGGCCTCCACCGGCATCGGCGACAAGGCCTACTTCGGGCCCGAGCCGGAGTTCTTCATCTTCGACAACGTGCAGTTCCACTACCAGGGCAACTCGTCCGGGCACCTCGTCGACTCGGTCGAGGGCACATGGAACACCGGGCGCGACGAGGGCCCCAACCTCGGCTACAAGCCCCGCACCAAGGAGGGCTACTTCCCGGTCCCGCCCATGGACCACTACCAGGACCTGCGCTCGGAGATCGCCGCCACCCTCATCGCCCTCGGCATCCCCGTCGAGCTGCACCACCACGAGGTGGCCTCCGGCGGTCAGGGCGAGATCGGCATGCGCTTCGACACGCTGCTGAACATGGGCGACAAGCTCGTCACGTTCAAGTACGTGGTCAAGAACGTGGCCAAGGCGTTCGGCAAGTCGGTCACCTTCATGCCCAAGCCGCTGTTCGAGGACAACGGGTCGGGCATGCACACCCACCAGTCGATCTGGAAGGGCGACAACCCGCTCTTCTACGCCGAAACGGGCTACGCCGGGCTGTCCGACATCGGGCGCTGGTACATCGGCGGCCTGCTCGCCCACGCGCCGGCCATCCTCGCCTTCTCCAACCCGACCACCAACTCGTACAAGCGCCTGGTGCCCGGCTACGAGGCGCCCGTCAACCTCGTCTACTCGCAGCGGAACCGCTCGGCCTCGTGCCGCATCCCGCTGGCGCAGAAGTCGCCCAAGGCCAAGCGGGTGGAGTTCCGCTGCCCGGACTCGTCGTCCAACGCCTATCTCGCGTTCGCGGCCATGCTCATGGCCGGCCTCGACGGCGTGCAGAACCGCATCGAGCCGCCCGACCCGGTCGACAAGGACCTCTACGACCTCCCGCCCGACGAGCTGGCCAAGGTGCCCCAGGTGCCCGCCTCGCTCGACGAAGCGCTCGCCGCCCTCGAGGCCGACCGCGACTTCCTGGAGGCGGGCGATGTCTTCACCAACGACATCATCGAGACCCACGTCGACTACAAGCGGGCCCACGAGATCGACGCCCTTCGGTTGCGCCCCCACCCCTACGAGTTCCACCTGTACTACGACATTTAACCCTCGCGGGTGCTCTGACCTGCGGTTTTAGGTTGAGAGCACCCGTTCAGGACGCGTCGCGGACGCGGGATTTCCAAGCTCCGCGTCGATCGCGGCTCTCGTGCGGTCCTCCTCGTCGGGGAACAAGTGGCCGTAGACGTCGAGCGTCGTCTTCGCCGACCCGTGCCCGAGGCGGGCTTGGACGACCCTCACCGACGCGCCGGAACGGACCAGCGCCGTGGCGAAGAAGTGGCGCAGGTCGTGCGGTGTCGCCCATTCGGGAACTCCGGCGCGGCGGCGCGCGTTGGCCCAGACGACTGAGAACGGTGATTGCTGGATCGGCCCGCCGCGCTCGTTGCAGAACACCAGCCCGAGGTCGGGATGGGCGGGCCACCGGGCGAGGTGGGCCGCCAGGCGGTCTGCCGCCACTTGCGGCAGCGGGACCGTGCGGTAGGACGAACGCGTCTTGAGCGGTCCGAGCGCGACGGAGCGCGCGGCGCGCACGAGTTGTTGGTCGACGGTGACGCTGCGGGACAGAAACCGACCCGGTCCTGCGTCAGCCCGACCTGGACGATTGGCGGCCCCGGCTCGCCGCCGCCGCCCGGGAGGTCGCGCACCTGACCTCGCCCGAAGTCGCCCGCATCGAGAAGGAGGAGCAAGGTCTGGAGGGTCGCCTCTCGGGCTTGTGGCAGCAACGTGAGGCCTACCAGGGCCTGGACCGACCGCCATCCCGAGGCCGCCCAACGCCTCGACCGGCTCACCGCCGAGATCGAATACCTCGACGAAGCCCTGGACAGGGCCGTCCCCGGCCGCGACCTGCCAGGGGGCCTCGGGCACGACCGCTGGACGGAGGTGGCGACCGCTGCGAACGACCACGCTGTGGGCCTCGACTTTGGCCTCTAGTCCGACCGCGGACCTCTCAGCCCTTGGCAGCACTTCGCAGGTCGAGGCTGTCTCCAACGGCGCCATCGGATGCTTGGCGCGCCGACCGCCGAAGCGGAGCGTTCTCAACCGACGCGTGACCTCGCCGGCGAGCCCCGTGCACGGCCCGTCCGCGACTCGGCCTTCGTTGACCCCGCGGATCCCTGATGGGGCGCACGTTCTGGGACGGCGTTCCGTATGAGGGCAACCTCTGGACAGATCGCCGAGTCATGGCGCGCCGGGGCGTGACCTGCGGTGGCGCTCACGTCATGAGGTTGTGCACCGGCCAGAACTGCGGCTCCGGAGGTTCGCCGGTGGCACCGGCAGCGCGCAGTGCGGGGGCGAACCGATCTCGGAGGAAGGCGCTGGCTTCCTCGATCGAGTCCCACACCTCGATGACACGCCAGCCGCCGTCGGGCCCGGGTCCGGCGATGTGAGCCTGGCCACCAGCCGGCTGGGAGAGGCCGATCTCGGAGCGGAGCTTCTCGTAGAGCTCCTGGGATCCGTTGGGGTTATCGATCAACATCGCGACCGTCATGGTCTCCTCCTCAGGTTCGGACCGGCGATCGCCGACCGCGTATGAGGATGCGCCGCGTGCTGCCTCCGCCGAATCGGCGAAACCACCCATTTGTGTGGACCTCTCACGAGTGGTCATCAGATGAGCTGGTGCTCGTAGGCATGTGCCGTGGCCGCCGCCCGGTTCGAGACGCCGAGCTTCGTGTACAGGTTGCTCACGTGTCGATCGACGGTGCGGATGCTGATGTACAGCGACTCGGCGATGGACCTGTTGGTCTCGCCGGTTGCCAGGAGGCGCAGCACCTGCAGCTCTCGCAGCGACAGGTCGCCCCGGATGGCCACAGGGATGCTTGCCGCAGCGTCGAGCCGGGCGAGATCGGGTGCGGCGCCCAACCCCACGAGCAGCGTGCGTGCGGTGTCAAGCTCGAGTTGAGCCGAGTCGTCGTCGCCGAGGTGGCGGTACGCGGCGCCGAGCTCGATGCGGGTCAAGGCTTCCTCGTGCGGGGCCTGGAAGGCGAGCCAGGCCCTGAGGCACGACCTGAGCGGACCGACCCCCTTGGCTGGTTGACCTTGCGCGACCGCGACAGTGCCTTGGCAATGCTCGGCGATCGCTTGCAGGAAGGGCGCCGCGAGCTCCATCGCGAGCACCGTGAGCTCCTCGCTCGCCAGGCGAGCGCCGTCGAGATCGTCAGCGGCGAGCAGGATCCGGACAGCCGCGGCAAGAACCTCGCAGCGAGCGCCGGGCTCGGACGTATCGCCGAGGACTCGCCGGATCGTTCTCGTTGCCGCCTCGATGTCACCCTGGCCCAGACGGAGCAGCGCCAAGCCCGGCTGCGGGCTGCGGCCCCAGCCGTTCGCTTCGCGGTAGGCGGCGTCAGCCTCGTCGTACTCTCCCCGAAGGCGATGAAGCTCGCCGAGCCGGTAGAGCGCCAGCCCAGTCGCGGGATGGCCCGGGGCCGTCGACAACCGGTCTCGCGCACGGCGCGACTCGTCGAGCGCGGCTGGCCAGTCGCCGTGTCGTTGCACGACCTCGGCGCGGTACACCATGCATTGACCCTGGAAGGCGACGAGGTCGGGTTGGGACCCGAGCCAGCGGCTGAGCGCCGTCGTCCACTCGCGGGCGCGGGCGACGTCGAAGATCCGTTGACACTCTTCGATCACCGCGCAGTACACGATGCCTGTCACCATCGGTGACAGTCCCTTTGCCTCGACGCCGGCCATGACCCGGTCGAGAACTGCGAGTCCCTTCGCTGTCCGACCCCGTCGCATGAGGCACTGACCGACTCCGAGCTCTCCGAACGCGACGACATCCGGCGAGCCGACGCGTTCGCCAAGCTCACGGGCGCGCATGAACGTCGACTCGCCGTCCGCCACGTGCCCGCCGAACATCGCGTGGAAACCCTCCGGGATGAGGAGCAGCCCGCTCTCCGCGCACTCGTCGTGATCGGCAAGAACCTCATTCGCTCGTCCCAGCCATCCGCCTCCGCGAGCCATCTCGCCGCGCATCACCAGCAACAGGCCGAGCCAGAACGCACAACGCGCCGCGCCCCGAGTGTCACCGTCGCGCAGGAACGACCCGTGCGCCTCGATCCACGACTCCTCGCTCGCCTCCTGCCGACCGATCAGGAGCCGAGCGACCGCCAGCTGCTCCACGACCCACGCTGCCAGGCCGTCCGCCTCACGAGCCTCGGTCAGGTGCTGATCAGCGTGGCCCCAGGAGCCGCGTGCCAAGCATTCGAGGCCTCGCTGCAGGCTGTCCTGACCAGCCATCACCCAGCGACGTTATCCGTCGTTCGGGACGGCCGTGCCGGCGAGAGCTGGGCGCCGCACCCTCCTTCGAGGATCGCGACCCGTGGGCCGGGATGTGACGATCTCGCCATGCACGGCCTCCCGATGCCGCCAGCGGAAGCGCACAAGAAGTGAGCGACGACTGGATTCCCGTCGTCCAGACCGAACTGACCTATGTGCCTACCGCCGAGCGGGCGCAAGCACTGGTCGCGCTCCTCGCGCCCCAGCCGCAGCCAGACCAGACGGTGACGCGCTCGGGCTCACCCGGTCCGAGCGCGACAGATTGCTGGCCGCCGTGAATCGCGAGCACCAAGCCGGATGCCGATCGGCCGGGATCGCCGAATCGATCTCCTTGCTGGGGCGGGACAGCAGCTGACCACCCTCGGGCGTAGCGTCGCGTTGCATGGGGTCAATCTGGGTCGAGAGCCTCGGTCGGAACTTCGATGGGGCGTTGGACCTATTGGCCGACGCGGTGCGGGACTGCACGGACGAGCTGTGGGGGACCAGCATGTGGGACGTCCCCACGCCGGACGCGAACTACGAGCTGCGTGGCCCGGACGGGACGGCCGTCACCGAACCCATGGAGCGCCGCGCCTTGGTGCAGCGATGGTCGGCTCCGTGGTGCGTGGCGTGGCACGTGCTCGAGTGCTTCGACTACGACCTCAACGGCGACCTCGCACCGTGGACCCCTCCGACTCCGTTCGCCAGCAAGCCGCACTGGCGGTTCTGGAGCTCAGTTCCAGCTTGGTCCCGAACCGAGATTGGCGGTTACCTCGACTATTGCCGCCAACGGGCCCACGACACGCTGGCCGGCATGACGGAGGAGAAGGCGGCCACACCCCTGCCACCCTCCCACCGGTACCGTGGCCAGCCGTACGCCTGGGTCATCACGAGCCTCGTGGGCCACACCACCGAGCACGGTTCTCAGATCCGGCAATTCATCACCGCAGCTGGCGTCGCGCGCGGCACGTAGCGCCAGATCGAGGGCGGCACTCGCTCCGGCGACTGAGCCTTCGGCGGCGGGCCATCGAACGACGGACCATGCGCTACCCGCCGGGCCGGAACGCGCCGATGGCGGAGTGTGTCGCCACGTTCGGAACCAAAGCTGTAGGCCAGGACGCGGCCAGGACGCGGCCAGGACGCGGGAGGGTGGTCACCGGCGGACAACCGCGGTCGCTACTGGGCTGCAAAAGTGCAGGTCACAACACATACAGCCGCATTCGCGCCCGAGCAGCGACCGTGACGGGCCAATCGCCGAAGTCCCCGTCGCGCCACCCGTGAAAGCCCATGCAGAAGCCGTCGCCCTCTCGCAGGTCGAACTCGTCGGTGACGGCGCCGTCCTCGATCAGCCGGGCTTTCACCGCCAGTTGCATGGCCCGGTCTGCGCCCCGCAGCTCGCCGGTCACGCCGTCAATCACCATCTATCAGGCCGTAGACCGCACCATCGACGGCCTGCAGGGCGGCGGCACGGGCGGCTCGGTCCAGGGCGGGATCGAGCTGGGCGACGGCGTAGGCGCGAACGGACACGAACAGGTCCGTCAGGGGCGGAGCGCCGTCTCAAGAGCCCGGCAGGCGCGCGTCAGCTCGTTCTCCAGCCGGTCGACGATGGCCTCCGCGCCGCCGAGAGCGCGAGCCGCCGACGCTTCCAGTTCGGCGCACAGGGCGGCGAGGCCCACGGCGCCGATGTTCGACGACGTGCCCCGGAGGCGGTGGGCAGCCTCCGACACGGCGCCCGCCTCACCGTTCGAGACCAGGTGGCGCAGCGCCGATCCGACCGCGGGCGCCTCCACCTGGAACGAGCGGGCCAGCTGGGGCAGCAGCCCGAACCCGTCGGCCGGTCCGAGCCGGCGAAGCATGGCCAGGCGATCGGGGTCGAGCGGCGATTCCCCGCCCGGCGCGGCGGCGTCCGGGGGCGGACCGTCGTGCGCCGGCGGCTCGGCGGCCCGGGGGCTGGCCCAGCGGCCGAGGACCGCTTCGAGCAGCGCTGGGTCGACGGGCTTGGCCACGTAGTCGTCCATCCCCGCCGCCAGCGCCCGCTCGCGATCTTCCACCAGGACGCCGGCGGTCATGGCGATGATCGGGACGCGGCGTCCGGAGCCCGCCTCCCCGGCGCGGATCTCGGCCGTGGCCGCGTAGCCGTCGACACCTGGCATGTGGCAATCCATCAGGATGGCGGCATACTCCGTGGCGGACGCGGCGGCCACTGCCTCGGCGCCGTCGCCCACGATGTGCGCCTCGTAGCCGAGCTTGGCCAGGACGCCGCGCGCCACCATCTGGTTGATCTCGTTGTCCTCGGCGACGAGGACGCAGCCCCGTCCGGACGGCGCACCCGACGCTGCGGGCGCGGCGACGTGGGCGACCGGGAACAAATCCGGGCCGGCCAGGAGCCGCAGCAGCACGTCGTACAGCTCCGACTGGCGGACCGGCTTGGTCAGCACGGCCGCGATCCCGGCGGGCTGGACCCTGTCGGCCGCCAGCTCACCGCCGGAGGAGAGCAGCACGACCGGGACGGCGGGCGTGGCCGGGTCGCGGCGCAGATGGTCCGCCAGTGTCCGGCCGTCCATTCCGGGCATCTGGTGATCGCTGATCACGACCCGGTACGGATCGCCCGCCGCTGACGCGGCGCCCATCGCCTCCAGCGCCCGCGCCCCGCTGTCGACGACGCGGGGCCGCAGTCCCCATGCCCGGAGCAGCGTCTGCAGGATGAGGCGGTTGGTCTCGTTGTCGTCGACCACGAGCACCCGCACGGCGTCGAGCACGTGCGCCGACGGATCGGGGGCAATGCGCTCCGGCCGGCGTTCCAGCGGGATCGCGAACCAGAACGTGCTGCCTTGACCGGCTTCGCTGTGCAGCCCGAGCGTCCCGCCCATCGCCTCGACGAGCTGGGCGGAGATCGCCAGGCCGAGGCCGGTGCCGCCGAAGCGGCGGGTGGTGGAAGCGTCGGCCTGGGAGAACGGCTGGAAGAGCTTCGCCTGCTCGTCCGGGGAGATGCCGATCCCGGTGTCGGAGACGTCGAAGCGCACCGCGGTGCGCCCGTCGGGCTCGGTGACCAGACCGGCGCGCACCACGACCTCTCCCTGGAGGGTGAACTTGACCGCGTTGGCGACGAGGTTGAGCAGAACCTGGCGGATCCGCTTGGCGTCGCCGCGGAAACGGCCCGCGACCTCGGAGGCGCAGCCGGCGATGATCTCGAGGCCCTTGTCGCGGGCGCCGTCCGCCACCAGCTCGGCGACCTCTTCGACCAGAGGCGCGAGGTCGAAATCGACGGCCTCAAGCTCGAGCTTGCCCGCCTCGACCTTGGAGAAGTCGAGGATGTCGTTGATCACGGCCAGCAGCGATTCCCCGGCGTTGCGGATCCCTTCGGCGTAGCGACGCGGGAGGGGATCCAGGCCGGTGTCGAGGAGGAGGCCGGTCAGGCCGATTACGCCGTTCATCGGCGTGCGGATCTCGTGGCTCATAGTGGCGAGGAACCGCGACTTGAGCCGGGACGCCTCCAGCGCCTCGTCGCGGGCGGAGGCCAGGGCGGCGGCGATCTCCCTCCGTTCGGTGATGTCGTGCGCCACCGACGAGATCCCGGTGATCGAGCCCGCGCCGTCGACGATCGGGGAGGCGGACAGCGACACGGGGACCAGCCGACCGTCCTGGTGGCGGATCCGGGTCTCGACGCCGTTGATCCGCTCGCCCCGGACGACGGCGTCGAGCAATGTCGGCCGGGCGCCCCCGGCGACGAGGAAGCCCACGTTCCGGCCCAGCGCCTCACCGGCGGGATAGCCGTACAGCCGCTCCGCGCCCGAGTTCCAGTGGGTCACGGAGAGGTCGGGCGCCAGCCCGACGATCGCCTCGTCGGACGACTCCACAATGGCGGCCACCCGGCACTGGAGCTCCTCGACCCGTTTGCGCTCGCTGATGTCCTGGACGAAGGCGTAGAAGCGGTGGCGGCCCGCCTCCTCCAGGTGCCAGACGGAGAGCTCGACGTGGACGGCCGTTCCGTCGCGGCGCTGGGCGACGGTCTCGACCGTCTGGCCGACGAAGCGGCTTTCACCGGTGGCGAGAAATTGCCGCAGGTCGTCGGGGATCGAGCTGCGGCGGGCCGGGGGCACGATCGTGTCGACGAGCAGGCGACCGACGGCCTCGCCCCGGGGCCATGCGAAGAGCTCCTCGGCCCGGCGGTTCCAGTCGGTGATGCGGCCTTGCTCGTCGATGCCCACGAAGGCGTTGCGGGCCGTTTCCACCACCGCCCGCAAGCGCGCTTCGCCCGCTCGTAACGCCTCCTCGGCCGCCCGGCGGCCGGTGATGTCCCTGATCCCGAGCACGGCCCCCACGACGCGCCCGTGCCGCAGGATGGGGGACACGGCGATCGCGACGTCGACCAGCGATCCTTGGCGGCGGGCGGCCTGGGTGTCGTAGGGGCGGACGTGCTCGCCTCCCCAGGCGCGGTCGAGGGCGCGGCGCTGCTCCGCACGTCGGTCGGGCGGGAACAGCACGTCGACGGGGCGGCCCACCACGTCGCCGCGCCGGTAGCCGTACAGCCGCTCGGCGGCCGCGTTCCAGCTGGTGATGAGGCCCCGGCGGGACACGCCGATGAAGGCGTCGTCGCTGGACGCGATGATGGCCGCCCCCTCGGCGCTGCTGTCGAGGGCGTGCACGGCAGCCCGGACCGCCCGGCCCGCGAGCGACCAGAGATACGACGTCGCACTCACTGGTCGCCTCGCGGGGTCGTGCCGACGGCCGCCTCGAGACGGGCGAGGAGGCCGTCCAAAGCGCCGGCGGCGGGGAGTTTGGCGGGGCCGTCCAAGAGGTGCTCCAGCTCGGCGGCGGCCTCGGCCGCGTCGGTGTGGCCGTAGCTGCCGAGCGACCCCGCGAGGCGGTGCGCTTCCTGCCAGGCATCGGTCAGGACCGCTCCTTGCAGTCGACCGTGCCGGGCCGCTTCCGCCGCCCGGGCGATGACGGCGACCTTGGCCGCCGCGCTGGGACGGACCTGGTCCCACAGGGCGGTGATCCAGTCGTCGGGCCGGTCGGTCATGGTTGCCATCCGAGGAGGTCGGCCACCTGGCGGTGGAGCGTGAACGGGTCGAACGGCTTGGTGAGAGCCCCGGCGGCCCCGAGGTCGGCGAGCGCCGCGGGGTCGAGCAGTTGGGCGTTGGTCGTGAGGAACAGGACCGGAACGCCCCGGAGCGCGACCTCGGCCCGCATCTGGGCCAGGGTCCCGGGGCCGTCCAGGCCCGGCATCATTACGTCGAGGAGGACAACGTCGGGGCGGTCGCGCCGAGCCTGCGCCAGCCCTTCGGCGCCCGACGCCGCCTCGCTCACCCGCCACCCGGCGACGTGCGCGAGCGCCACGCCAGCCACGAGCCGCACGTCGGCGTCGTCGTCGACGAGCAGGACGTGTCGTGTCACTGGTGGGCCTCGGCGAGCGATGGGGCGGCCGCAGGCGCGGCGGTGGGCGCCGGCGCGCTGCGGGGGGTGACCCGCCAGTTGCGCTCGCCGGTCAGCTCCTTGATCTGCGCCACCCGGGCGATGATGTTCTTGTATTCGGTGTAGAAGAACGAGGCGAAAAGCAGGTAACCGACGAACCAGCGCCGGTGGCGGCGGATCTCCGGGTCGGCGCGCCGGTAGGCGAAGTAGGTCTGCACCGGCCCCACCGAGAGTGTGAAGACGGTGGTGATCACGAAGATCGGCACCCGCCAGTTGAGCGCGTCGCCGCGCCAGATCCAGTAAGCCACGATGGGGAACATCTGGAGCGACAGCCACGGGTACAGCTCCCGCCAGCCGAGCAGGTGGACGAGCCCGAGCTTCTGGCGCCACGTGAGGTGCTTCGACCGCAGGCCCTGGCGGAGATGGCGGACCGAGACCTGGAACCAGCCCTGGGCCCAGCGGATCCGCTGGTTCCACACCTGCCGGAGGGTGGTGGTGGCCAGCTCCCGCGAGATGAGGCCCGGGTCCGAACGCACCCGTCCGCCGCTCTCGAGGACCCGTAGGGACGAGTCGATGTCTTCAGTCAGCATGCTGCCCCGCATCCGGATCTCGTGGAGGAGGTCGGTGCGCCAGTAGCCGTTCGACCCGCCGAAGATCCCGAAGTTGTGGAGGCGGGCGCGGCCGGGGTGGGCCACGGCGTAGATCGCCTCGAACTCAACCGCCACCATGCGGGCCAGGCGGGTGGCTGTCCCGTTGCGGACGAGGCAGTGACCCTGCACGACGTCGTCGCCGTGGGACAGCCACCGCCAGGCGCGCCGGAACGATCCCGGGTCCGGGTGGTGGTCGGCGTCGAACACCCCGACGAAGGCGCCGGTGGCCCGGCCGAGGGCGGCGTTGACGTTTTGGGCCTTCGAGGTGCTGTTCTCCACCCGGTAGGCCTCGAACCCGGGGATCTCCTTTTCGAGCCGGCGCAGGGCCACCTCGACCGGCATGGGTTGGGGCGTGTTGTAGGCCAGGATGATCTGCAGCGGCGCGGGATAGTCGAGGCGGCGGAAGGCCTCCACGGTCTCGAGGATCGTGGCCGCCTCGTTGGGGAGGTAGGCGGCGATGATCGCCGTCGCCGGCGGGTAGGGCGTGGCCGGCTCGTCCGGGGGGTCCTCCGTGCGCAGGGCCAGGAGCCCCTCGACAAGGATGAGGGCGCCGGTGGCGGCCAGGCTGATCACGACGACGAGGTACATGAGCCAGGTGACGTCGAGCCCGGCCCGGTCCAGCCCCCAGTAGGCCAGGAACGGCAGAACGAGCCCGACGACGAGGCTCGCCGCGATCTGGGCCGGCGCCAGCAACCGGCGGCGCCACCACGCCCGGGCGCGACCCGGTCCGTTGCGCAGCGCGGCCGCGGCCGCCCGCTGGGCGACGACCTCGGCATCCATCCGCGCCTCCCACCGCAGGGGAAGCAGGTCGAGGTGGGCCGTGGCGTAGTCGAGCGCCACCGTGGCGCGGGCCAGCAGCGTTTCGGGATCCCCGCCGTCGGCGAACGAGGCGTACCCCGCGCTGGGAGTCACGCGGAGATGCTCGCCGTCGAGCTCGATGGTCAGAGCGGCCACCTGGCTGCAGGCGGCGCGCAGGCGGGCCTCCGCTTCGCCGGGGGGCGTCTCGGGCATGAGGACGCCCACGTGGCCGGTGTCGAGACGGGCGACGACGTCCAGCGGCCGCAGGACGGCCTGGAGCCCCACCGCGATCTGGCGGAGCGTCGCGTCGGCGCCCGCCCGGCCCAGGTGCCGCCCGATGCTTTCGAGTTCCGAGAGGCCCAGGACGCCGACCGTCCCCGAGCGGCCGCCGCGACCGGCGCGTCCCAGCTCCCGCGCCAGCTCCTCGTCGAAGCGGCCGCGGCTGGCGAGGCCGGTCTGGCGGTCGACGGGGAGGAGGTCCACGGGCACGGGCGGCCGGTCGAGCTTGGCCCGCAGGCGCGCCAGCAACTCGGGCACGGCGAAGGGCTTGGTCAGGTAGTCGTCGGCGCCGAGGGCGAGCCCCTCGACGATGTCGCCGACCCCCCGCCGGGTGGTGAGGAGGAGCACCGGCACCCAGCGCGTCCGGGGGTCGGAGCGGACCCGGGCCAGGAGCGAGAACCCGTCGAGTCCGGGCATGTTGACGTCGGAGACGACCAGCGACGGCAGATCGGCGTCGAGTACACCCAGCGCGGCCCGCCCGTCCGCGGCGGTGGTGACCCGGTACCCCTCGCGCTCGAGGGCGGTGCGGACGAGCGCCACGATGAGCTCGTCGTCGTCGACAACGAGAATGTGCTCGCCCCCCTCGGCGCGCGAGCTGCGATGGGCGGAAGCGGTCGCCATCACTTGGGCCTCCCTGGCGCCTGGAGCGGGCGCGGAACCGCACCCGTCGAGCCGGCGTGCTTTGGGGATCGTCGGAAGGCGGACGGCACGAATACGAACATCGACCCGGAAGGCCGCCGCCTATACATCCGGTCGCCCTCGGGCGGGGATGCAAACGCGCTAGCAGGACCGACCACCACGCCGCCGAGGTTCACGCCAGTGCTCAGGCGATCGGGCGCGAGCCGGCGAGCAGGCAGTCGAGCCGGGCCCACAGCTCGGTGGGATCGACCGGCTTGCTGACGACGCCGCTGAACATACGGGCGCGCTCGTCATGGTCCACCACCCACTGGGGGTACCCGGTCACGGCGAGGACGGGCATGGTGAGCATCGCGCCTGCCTGTTCGACCAGGTCGAACCCGCTCGTGCCCTTGAGCCGCAGGTCCATCAGGACCAAGTCGGGCTGTGTCTCCTGCAGGGCGGCGACGAACGCCGCAGGGTCGGCCACGGCGGTCATCGTGTGCCCGGCGTGGCCGAGCAGCACCCGCATGAGCTCAAGGTCGGCGGGGTTGTCCTCGACGACGAGCACGCGGGCCCCGCCGGGGAACGGCCGGTGAGTGAGGCCCTCAGCCACCCCGCCGGCGTTGCCGGACCGGGCCTGGCGGACGATCTCGGCCCAAAGGGGCTCGCGCGCCGTCAGTTCGGCCAGCTCCTCCCGCTCCATGGGCTGGGAGAACAGGTAGCCCTGGCCCAGGTCGCACTCGGCCGCGATCAGCGCCCGCAACTGGCCCTCGGTCTCGACGCCCTCGCCGACGGTCTCGAGGCCTCGCCCCCGGGCGATCCCGCTGATGGCGGACACAACCACGGAATCGCCTCCCCGGTCGAGCGGGGTGACGAAGCTGCGGTCGACCTTGAGCACGTCGAAGGGGAGGTTGACCAGCGAGACGAGCGAGGAATACCCGGTGCCGAAGTCGTCCATGGCGAGGCGCACGCCCCGCGTGCGCAGCTCGGCGATCGCCTTCAGGACGTTGGCGGAGGGGTGCGCCAGCGCAGTCTCGGTCAGCTCGACGTCGAGGAGGTTGAGCGGGAGCCCGCTCTCCACGACGTGGGCGGCGAACTGCTCGATGCGGGCCGGGTCGTCGAGGAGCAGCGGCGTGAAGTTGACCGCCAACCGCAGTGGCGCGTGGGCGGCATGCTCGGCGTTCCAGCTCGCTACGGCGCGGGCTGCTTCTCCCACGACCCAGCAGGTGATCTCCCACGCCCGGCCCGTGCGCTCGGCGGTCGCCACCGTCCGCTCGGCGGGCACGTCGCCCAGCTCCGGGTGCCGCCACCGGACCAGGGCCTCGACGCCGCGCACCGCGCCGGTGCCGAGGTCGACGAGGGGCTGGTAGACGGCGCGGAGCTGCCGCCGCTCCAAGGCGCGCTGCAGCTCGTTGTTGAGGCGGCTCTCGGTCTCGGCCTGGCCGCGCATCTCCGGACGGAACGCAACCATCGCCGAGCCGACCGTCTGCTTGGCCCGGTACATGGCGATGTCGGCGTCCGCCAGCACCTGGCCGGCGTCGGTGCCGGGATCCGCGAGGGCCAGCCCCGCGCTGCCCGACAGGAAGATCTCGCGCCGGTCGATGACGAAGGGCTCGGCAAACGCGTCCAGCAGCCGCGGGGCCAGAGCCGTCGCCGCCGCCTCGTCGGCCACCTCGCACAGCACGACGAACTCGTCACCGCCGAGGCGGGCCAGGACGTCGGCGGGACGAATGCGACGGGACAGCCGCGCCGCGGTCTCGACGAGCACGACGTCGCCGGCCGCGTGGCCCAGGGTGTCGTTGACCGCCTTGAACCCGTCGAGGTCGACGAAGAGGACGGCAAGGCGCGAAGCTGTCCGCTTCGAACGCCGGTCCGGTTGCCCGTGGTTATGGCCGTGGCTGTGGCCGTGGCCGAGCCGGCCCTGCATGTGCTGGAGAAGCAGGGCCCGGTTGGGGAGCCCGGTCAGGGCATCGTGGAGACCGGCGTGGCGAGCGGCCTCCTCGGTGGCGGTGCGGGCGATCGACGAGGCGAGGAGGCCGGCGGCCGCCTCCATGAACCCGACGGCCGTTTCGCCGAAGCGGCCGGCGGCCGAGTCGCAGGCAGCCAGCACGCCCCACGTGGTTCCCGAGGTGGGGACGGGGACCAGGGCGGCGCTGCGCATCCCTGCCGGGAATGGGAGGGGAAAGCGGTCGCCCTCGACCGCGAGGTCGATGATCGACGTGCGCCCCGACCGGAGGTTTTCGGCCTGTTGGCGATCGATGTCGACGCCCGAGGCGCACGCCGGCCTGCACCCATCGCCGGCTACGAACTGGAGGCGGGAACCGCCCGGCTCCAATCGCAACACGGCGCAGGCGTTGACGCCGAGGGCCTGCCTGGCGGTGGACACCACCTCGCGGCCGAGCGCCCCGCTGTCGCGTGACGCGACCGCCACGCGTCCGAGGGCGGCCAGAGCGGCGTGCTGGTCGGCCAGCTGGCGTTGGCGCGCCTCGCTGGCGGCCAGGCTGGACGCCCGCTCCTCCAGCTCGATGTTCAGGTCGAGCACGCCCCGGTTGGTGAGCGCCAGCTCCCCGTTGACGTCGGCCAGCTGCTTGTTGACCCGCTGCAACTCGCCGTTGGCCGTTGCCAGTGACTCCGACTGCGACTCGAGCAGGGTGAGGGCGTCGGCCAGCTCGAAGTTGCGACGCTCCAGGGTCAGAGGGGAGACCTTCGGTCGAAGGGCCGCCACCGCACGGGCGATCTGGTCGGGGGCGGGCGACGTCTCCGGCGCCAACCGGATCGCCACGTCGACGCGTGTTTGGCCATCGGGCCCGGTGACCACGTCGAAGTCGTCGACCAGGCCCCGGATGCCGGGCAGGTCGAGGCCACCCGTGGCGTTGGCCGCCCGCCGTTCCTGTCGCGCGACGCCGGTCGCGCCGGGGCGCGGCCCGGCGTTGTCCACGGCGACCACGAGCCGCGGCCGTTCGGGAACGGCGTCGTCGTGCACGAAGAGGATCGCTGACGCCCCGGCCGACGCGAGGGCGCGGCGCGACAGCTCGGAGACGGCCGTGGCGAGCTTCGTCTGCTCCAGGGCGCCCAGACCCATGACGCGGGCGACGTCGCGAGTGAGCTGGCGCACGGCCGTGACGTCGTCGGCGGTGGCCGCGGCGAAGCGGAGGAGCTCGCCCATCATGCCCCCCTGATCCCCAGCACCGTGGCGTCGTCGCGGCGTCGCGCCGCGTCGCGCAGCGCCGTGGCCGCCGCCAGCAGGGGGTGGTGCCCGTCGATGCCGGGATAGGAGTCGAAGGACCACGTGGCCGACAGACCGTCGCTGTGCATGAGCAGCATCGCCCGGTCCGTCCATTCGTATTCGAAGACTTGGATGCGCCGAGCCTCGTAGCCGGCGATACCGAAGTGGCTCATCAGCGGGACGTAGCGGCTCCCACGGAGCAGGCGTGCAGTGATGTTGCCGACCCCGCAGTACCGTAAGCGGCCGAGATCTCGGTCGATCTCGGCGATGGCGACGGCGGCGCCACGCGTGCCGCGCAGGCCGGCGTGGATGGCGGCGACGACTTCCTCGGCCGGTGCCCGGTGGTGGCGGCGCAAGGCGTCGACCGCGGCCTCCGCAGCCGCCGCGGCGTCGGGGCCGTGACCGAGCCCGTCGGCGACGAGTGCGACGAGGCGAGGCCCGCGCTGCTCGACGGCCCAGGCGTCCCCTGACACCGTCTCGCCGGGGATGGCTTCGGCCACCCCCCCGGCGAGGAACTGGCGGTCGTTGGAAGGAGGGGCGCCATCGGGCCACAGCCGGCTCATGACGACGGTCCCTCCGCCGGCACGCGAGTACAGGTCGAACAGGTTGGACAGGCGAGCCATGGCGCCGAGGCCGCCGCCCAGGGTTCCCCCGCTCGAGTAGCCGTCGGCCATGCGGACGCGTGCGTCGTCCATGCCGGGGCCCCGGTCCATGGCCACCAGCTCCACGCCGCGCCGCTCCGCCCACTCAACGACCCGCACCATGACGCGGCCGTCCTCGGCGTACTTCACCAGATTGGTCGCCATCTCGGTGGCCACGATGGCGACACGCTCCTCGCCCGGGCCGAACGCCAGCTCCCGCGCCGCCGAGACGGCCAGGCGCCGGACGTCAGCCACATCGGCGTCGGTCGCCACCGCGAGACCCGGCTGTAGCCGGCCGCCGAAGATCCCCTGGCCCGTGCTCACGACGCCCACGTCTCCACCGTCACGCATGTGCCGACGCCGACCTCGGACCAGATCTCGAACACGTCGACGAGCCGGCGAGACCCGGGAAGACCCATGCCCATCCCTGACCCGCCGGTCACGCCATCGGCCAGGGCGCCGTCGATGTCGGCGATCCCAGGCCCGTCATCGTCGATGATGAGGCGCACGCCGGAATGTCCCGGCGTCGCCGAGGGCAGGATCTCGCCCTGGCCGCCGCCCCCGTGCTCGAGGGCGTTGCGGGCCAGTTCGCTGGCGGCGGTGACGAGCTTGGTCTGGTCGATCAGCCGCAGGCCGGCGGCGATCGCCGCCGCCCGCACGCCGTGGCGGAAGCGCACCACGTCGTCGTCGCAGGTGATGGAAACGAGGACCGACGCCCCGTCAGTCGAGGAGCTTGCCAGCAGGGTCGTCGCCATGGTCGCCGTCACCCCCCGGGGCTGCGCCGGCGGCGCCGCTGAGCATCGCCATGCTCCGCTCCACGGTCAACGCCGTGCGGACCCCTGAGAGCGACAGCCCCAACTCGACCAGGGTGATGGCCACCATCGGGCGCATCCCGACGACGACCGTTTCGGCATCGAGGACGCGGGACATGGCGGCGATGCCGGCGAGCATCCTGCCCATGAAGGAGTCGACCAGTTCGAGGGCCGAGATGTCGATCATGACGCCCCGGGCGCCCGTGGCCACGACCCGCTCCATCAGGTCGTCCTGAAGGGTCGTGGCCAGGCGGTCGTTGAGGTCGTCCTGGATGGTGACGAGAAGGGTCTCGCCCAGCTTGAGGATGGGGATCCGGTCCACGGCCTTTCCGTCTCAGCTGGCGGCGGGGGCGCTCAGGGTGGCCCCGACGCGGCGCAGCGCGACGCGGAAGGCGTCCGCCAGGGTGGCCTTCGTGACGACATCCCCGAGCTCGACGCCGAGGTGGACCATGGTCTGGGCGATCTGGGGTCGGATCCCGCTGATGATGCAGTCGGCCCCCATGAGGCGGGTCGCGGCGACGGTCTTCAGCAGGTGTTGGGCCACGAGGGTGTCGACCATGGAGACGCCGGTGATGTCCACGATCGCCACCTGGGACTCGGTGTCGACGATGGCCTGGAGGAGGTTCTCCATCACCGTCTGGGTGCGACCCGAGTCGAGGGTGCCGATGAGGGGGACGGCCACGATGCCGTCCCACAGCTTCACCACCGGCGTCGAGAGCTCGAGCAGGGACTGCTGCTGGCTCCTGATCACTTCCTCCCGGCCCGCCGTGTAGGCCTCGAAGGTCTGCAGGCCCAGCCCGTCCACGAGCCGGTTGACGGCGACGATCTCCTGGGCAAGGAGCGCAGGCTGGTCGCCGAGGACGTCCTCGAGGACGGCGCCGACCGCCTCCTTCAGGCTGAATACGGCCGTGGCCGTGTCGCTCGGCGAATAGTCCTGGCGGGCGCGGTCTTTCGACATCGTGTGCAGCAGGCGGAGCAGTTCGGCGTACTCGGGCGCCCGAGCGTCACCGAAGGCGCCCGCCGCGAGGGCCTGCAGCAGCGCCCCCAGGAGGGCCGACGACTCGGCCTGCACCTCGGTCTCGTTGACCCGGCCGCCACGGTACGCGCCGCTCGTGATCTGGGACTGCACCCAGAGCGCGAGCACCTGGTCGTGGCGCTCGGCCAGGATGGACACCAGTGTCGAACGGTCGGCGTCGAAGCCAGGGACGGGGGTTACGGCGACCTGGCGGGTGAAAGCCGCACCGTTGGCGTGCGGTCGGGCCATGGGATTGACTCCTTGTTCGCGACTCGATGATCTGCACTCACCCTCGGTGCGAACAGCCGGTCCCCAAAAGACGCAAATGCGCTAAAACGCCGTGATGCATTGGGGCCCCGTGACCGTCTCGCGTATCACGGCCCATCTACCCGCCTCTGAGCAGACGTGGTCACGGCGACGTCAAACCCCACCCGCTGGCACGGCGCCGCCGGCTGATCGGTCCTACAGGGCGAATGCGTCGGCCAGCAGCTCGTATGAGCGGAGGCGCGCCTTGGGATCGTGGCAAACAGTGACGACGACGAGCTCGTCGATCTGGAACTCGGCCGCCAACCCGGTCAGCTGCCGCCGCACTCGTTCGGGATCGCCGGCGACGATGCCGTCCCGCTTCTGGCGCACCCGAGCGATGTCCACCGAGGACAGTGGCACGGCGGCCGCCGTGTCCGGCGGCAGCAGCGGACCCCGCTCGGGGCCCTCCCGGCGCAGTCGCCACAGGGCGGCTGAGGCGGCCAACCGGTCCGCTTCCGCAAAGGTATCGGCGCACATGACCGACACGGCGACGCTCGCCCGCGGGGCCGACAACCGGGTCGATGGGGTGAAGCCCTTGCGGTAGGAGCGCATGACCTGCGGCCCGAACTGGGCGGTGATGAAGTGCCCGAAGGCGAAGGGCAGCCCGAGGTAAGCAGCCGCCCCGGCGCCGTTGCTGCTCGATCCGAGCATCCACACCTCGGGCCCGGGCGAGCCCTCGCCGGCCGGCAGTGCCCTGGAGGCGGCGTACGGGTGATCGCGGGCGAGCGTGCCGTCCAGCCACCCGAGCAGGTCGACCAGCTTCTCGCCGAAGTGCTCGTCGCCCAGGGCGCCCGGCCGGTACTGCAACGCCGCCTCGGTCACCGGGTCGGTCCCGGCCGCCCGACCGACGCCGAGATCAATCCGGCCCGGGTAGAGGGCCTCCAACAGGCGGAAGTTCTCGGCCACCTTCAGTGGGCTGTAGTGCGGCAGCAGCACGCCGCCCGACCCGACGCGGATGGTCGCTGTGCGCGCCGCCACCGCCGCCACCAAAACCTCGGGGCTGACGCTCGCCAGTGAGGTGGTGTTGTGGTGCTCGGCGACCCAGTACCGCCGGTAGCCCAGGGCCTCGGCCGCCTCGGCCAGCGCCAGGCTGTCCGCCAGCGCCTGCGAAGGCGTCGACCCGGCCGGCACCGGGCACTGGTCGAGCACACTCAGGGACAAGGACACGACGTCGCAAGATACGCTTCAGTCGTCCGTCCGACGGGAGGGAGGACCCCGTGCAGGAACGAAGCCCTGCGGAAGTGCTGAAGCTGATCAAGGATGCGGGCGTCGAGATCATCGACTTCCGGTTCTGCGACTTGCCCGGCCTGATGCAGCACTTCTCATCGCCCGCTCACGAGTTGACCGAGGATGTGTTCGACGACGGCTTGGGCTTCGACGGCTCGTCCATCCGCGGGTTCCAGGAGATCCAGGAGTCGGACATGATCCTGATCCCGGACCCGAACACCGCCGTACTCGACCCGTTCACCGAGCACCCGACCCTCAACCTCAACTGCTTCGTGCGCGACCCCGTGACGGGCGAGCCGTACAGCCGGGACCCCCGCTACGTCGCCCGCAAGGCGGAGGACTACCTGCGCTCCACCGGGCTGGCCGACACTGCCTACTTCGGTCCCGAGGCCGAGTTCTACATCTTCAACGACGTGCGCTTCCACCAGGACCAGCACTCGGCGTCGTATTCGGTCGACTCGATCGAAGGCGTCTGGAACTCGGGCAAGGACGAGAACCCCAACCTGGGGTTCAAGCCCCGGTACAAGGAGGGCTACTTCCCGGTCCCGCCCATGGACCACTTCCAAGACGTGCGCTCCGAGATGATCATGGTCATGGAGCGCCTTGGCATCACCGTCGAGATCCAGCACCACGAGGTGGGCACCGCCGGCCAGGCCGAGATCGACATGCGCTTCGACACCCTGCTGCGCATGGCCGACAAGCTCATGCTCTACAAGTACGTCGTCAAGAACGTGGCCCGGGCCCGCAACCTGACCGCCACGTTCATGCCCAAGCCGCTGTTCATGGACAACGGGTCGGGCATGCACACCCACCAGTCGCTGTGGCGGGGCGGCGAGCCGCTGTTCTTCTCGGAGACGGGCTACGCCGGCATCTCCGACATGGCCCGCTGGTACATCGGCGGGCTGTTGGCGCACGCCCACTCGATCCTGGCGTTTGCCGCCCCGACCACGAACTCGTACAAGCGGCTCGTGCCCGGTTACGAGGCGCCCGTCAACCTCGTCTACTCGCAGCGCAACCGCTCGGCCTGCGTGCGCATCCCGCTGTACTCGAAGTCGCCCAAGGCCAAGCGTCTCGAGTTCCGCTGCCCCGACCCGTCGTGCAACCCCTACCTCGCCTTCTCGGCCATGCTGATGGCCGGCATCGACGGCGTGCAGAACCGCATCGAGCCGCCCGACCCGGTCGACAAGGACCTCTACGACCTCCCGCCCGAGGAACTGGCGCAGGTCCCGCAGGTGCCGTCCTCCCTCGACCAGGCGTTGGCGGCGTTGGAGGCGGACAACGACTACCTGATGGCCGGCGGTGTCTTCACCCCCGACCTCATCGAGACGTGGCTCGACTACAAGCGCCTTCGGGAGATCGACGAGGTGAGGCTGCGGCCTCACCCGTGGGAGTTCTACCTCTACTACGACATCTAGGCGTTCCAGGGGTGTGACCTGGGGTTTTAGGTCGCGAGCACGCGGTCAGGACGCGTAGCGGACGCGAGACTTCCAAGTTCCGCGTCCATCGCGGCTCTGGTGCGGTCCTCTTCCTCGGGGAAGAAGTGGCCGTGCACGTCGAGCGTTGTCTTCGCCGACGCGTGGCCGACGCGGGCCTGAACGCGATCATGGAACAGGCAGATGCAGCAGCGTGTCGGTAGCGTTCGGGGTATCGACGGACGGCTGTTGCGCTGGGGTGGGCTCGCCGGCATGGGGTCCGCGGTCGTCGCCGTCGTGTTCAACGCCGTCCACCCCCGGGCCTCGTCGGAGTCGCTGAACGACACCGAGGAGCTCCTGCGGATCGTCGCCGGATCGGGGAGCTGGCGCCTAGTCCATTTGGCCTCGGTGGCGGCCACCCTGGCCGGCGTCGTCGCCATCGTCGCGATCCTGTGGTCGATGGTGCGGCGCGGTTCGTCCCGCTGGCCGGTGGTCGCCTTCGTAGTGCTCGTGCTCACCACGCCGACGCTGCTCCTGTCCGTCGGCCTGGACGGCTTCGCCATCAAGTCGGTCGCCGACCGGTGGGCGGCCGCAGCCGTGGAGAACCGCGAGTCGCTCATGGCAGCCGCGACGGCCCTGCGCAGCGTGGACGTCGCCGTCCTCGACGTCGTCATGATCGGCCAGTTCGGGCTCACGGCGATCGCGCTGGGCGCGGCCCTGTGGTCGAGCTCGCTGTTCGGCCCGCGGATCGGCGCGCTCGCCATCGCAGGCGGTCTACTCGGCGTGGTGTGCGGGGCGATGCAGGCGTTGTCGGGGCGTTTGACCGCGTTCTCCTACCTGGTGCTGCTCACGATGTCGCTCGCGCTTTTCACCGTCTGGCTGACGGTCGCCTCGTTCATCCTGTGGCGCAACGCAGAGGAGGTCGTCGCGTGAAGCTGACGCACTACGTGTTCCGGAGCACCTGGCATGTCACAGCTCGGCGCGCCGAGGTGATGCCCGTCCTGTATGACCTTGCGTCTTATCCCGCATGGTGGCCCGAGATCCGTTCGGCGAAGCCGATCGGCGACGGACGGTTCGCGGTGGTGGCCCGCTCGTTCCTGCCCTATGAGCTGCGGTTCGTGAGCGATGCGGACGAGTTCGACGCCGACAGCGGCATCATCGACGCCCGCCTGAGCGGGGACATGGAGGGCACCGTCCGCTGGACGGTCTCGGAGATCAGCGACCAGTGCCGGCTCGTCTACGACCAGGAGGTCAGCACCCACAAGCGCCTGCTCAACGTCATGGCGCCCGTAGCCAGGCCCGGCTTCCGAGCCAACCACTCGATCATGATGCGCAACGGCCAAGCCGGCCTCCGCACGTTCATGGCCGGCTACCACCGCGGCGCTACGGAGCCGAAGGCGACGTGAGCCCCGCGAACTACCCGGGTCCAACCGTCGTCAGCTCGGAGGAGTGATTCGGGGGGGACCGCTGAAGCTCGCGCAGGCGCGGGAGAGAGCCCATCGGTCACGGCTGCCGGTCCCGCCGTGGCGAAGAGGGAATGGAGCCGTTGACGATCGTCTTCCCGGGACGTCAGACAGGTCGTCAGGCGCGCCCTCGCCGAGCGGCACCGTTCACAGCTTCTCGGGCAAGGCTCTCTGGGTGCGAGGGTTCATTCGCCGACGACTGCCTCAGCTCCTCAACCCGTGCTTCCGGTGGCGGACCCCGGGCGGGTCGGCTGACCAGAACCAGGCCGTGACGGCGCACAATCGGACAGCTCGATGGCGCTGCGATGACTCGCTCCGGTCGGCACGGATCGACCCGGATCGACGTTCCTGGGACCGTGAAGAACGCGCCGAATGTGCGGCCGTCGCGGCACCGCTGTATGTATAGTTAGACGTATGCCACGCATGCAGGTGTACCTACCTGCCGAGCTGTACCGGGCGGTCAAGGAGCGCCACCTGCCCGCGTCGGAGCTATTGCAAGAGGCCGTCGAGGCCGAGATTCGCCGCCAGCGGCTGAACGAGGAAGCGGAGACCTACGTCGCTGAGTTGGTCGCGGAGGTCGGTGAGCCGTCAGCCCGAGAGCGGGCCCGGGCGGCCGTCATCGCCCGTCGGATCCGCGACCACGCCGCCTCTCGGGCCAGCTGAGCATTCGTGCTCGTTCTGGACTCCGGCGGCTTGAGTCGCCTCAGCCAACGCAACCGAAGGGCCGCCGCCCTCATCGAAGCCCTCCGTATGGAGAGCCTCTGGCCCCCAGTGGTGCCCACCGTGGTGCTTGCTGAGTCCACCACTGGGGCCGCTCGTACCGACGTGCACGTCAACCGCCTGCTCAAGAGCTGCGACGTGGATCCGGTTGTGGCGGAGGCAACCGCCCGGCGCGCCGGCCATCTACGCGCTCAAGCCCGGCGAGGCTCGGCCATCGATGCCCTTCTCGTCGCGCTCGCCGAACCGGGTGGCACGGTCCTCAGCGGCGATGCCGAGGATCTACGTGCGCTCGCGGCGCATGCTGACGGAGTTGCCATCGAGCGCGTGTAGCCACGGCGGCCGTACTGACGTGTCCGCTGTCCGCTGGTCGCCAGGGCGCGACAGTTGTCCCACTCCACACCGAACGCCCCGACCGAACTGCACCGCACAGCGGCAGTGAAGCCGAGCATGGCCCGCTCAGCGACGCGGAGCTGGCGGACGCGCGCCGGCGTGTGGCTGAGGAGTTCCGGAAGCTCGCGCCCAGACCGGCGTGAGCGTTCTCTACGACGCCGGCGTGCTGGCATCGGCGGAGCTCGGGGACCGCGAGGTCTGGGCGGATCATCGGATCTGTCCGCTGTTTCCCGCGGCAAGTCCAGCGTCGGAGGTTCTCCGTAGTTGGGGAGCGCGGTCATATTGATGGTCAAAGGGCAGCCAGCGCGATCCGGGCTGGCGGTGAAATCGGCTTCGAAAGTTCGGTCTCTACTACGATATCTCGGGCGGTGATGGCGACCGCGAGGCGGAGTGTCAGCCACGAGGAGAGGCATGGCGTACAAGGGTTCGACACCGATCACGAGGTGCAGAGAGTTGTCCGGCGCTGACTGCAATCGACCCGTTCCGCTCGGCGCAGAGAACTGTGGCATTCCCGAGCACGCCGTCGTTGAGCCGGGTCGAAAGCCTGCCGGCGTAGGGACCTTCATCAGTAATCCCGCGCGGCGAAAGCCTCGCCTGACGGTCAACGAGGACTTCGACCTCATAGAACCAGATCGAGACGCAGGCACCGGTCGTTCGCACCCGGATCTCGACCGGTTGTCGTTCGATGCGTCCGCCCTATGGGTTGGCACCCGAGTCCAGGCGGGGTTTACTGCTCACCACGGGACCGACGCCCGCGCCGCGATCGAGGAGCTGCGGTTCTTCGTCCGCGAGGCACTGGCCAGAGGCGACTACAGCCGGGGTGATAGCGGATTCCATCGCCTCCGCTATCGACGGTTCGAGGTCTGGATCAGCCCCGACGGCAAGACGGTCACTAGCTACAGCACGTACCACTACGAGCGCACCCCGACGCAGGTTCTCGGCGGCGTTCCCAGCCGCTTCGGCGCCGGCCGGCAAGGACGCCAGCCCCGAGTCATCATCAATGAGCCTGAGCGTGCTGAATTCCTGACGAGCATCGCGCCGGGGGAATGTCGTCATGGAACGGTCTCGTCCGTCGTCAACTTCGGTGTCTTCGTTGACCTTGGCCCTATGGACGGGCTTCTCCACATCTCCGAGTTGGCAGGCGGCCTCGACGTAAAACCGAAGGAGATGTTCAAAGTCGGCGATGAGGTGGCCGTTCGCATCTTGGATGTAGACACCGACCTGCAACGGATTCGCCTGACTCTCCCGCCGGATGAGAGCACCAGCCTCTCGAACGGATAGCCGACGTAGCGCTCCACGATGATCGCCCGTGGACTGGAAAACCCAGTTCACGGCGCGTTCGGGTTGGCTTGGGCGGTAGTGACTGCCTCCTCGAACACTCTGCCCCTTACGAATTTCGGCGCACGGTGTGGATAGGCGCCTGCGCTAGGTTCTCGCGATGCGGAGGGGCGTGGGGCACGCGATGGCGCTCGCCGGGGTGACGCTGGTGCTCGCCGTGGGGTGCTCGAAGGGCGAAAGCGCGTCCACGACCGCGGCAGCAGGCGTGTCCGCTTCCTCCGCGCCTGCGGCGAGCACCACCGTCGCTCCGCCAGCGACGACTTCGGCGACGACGTCGCCGACCGCCAGTACGGCGCCCGCGGGACCGTTGGTGGCGGAGGCCGGCGGCTGGCGCCTGGTCATTACCGCGCCGACAACGGGAGCGACGATCGGACCCGCCGTCGACCTCTGTTACATGCTGACGGGCCCCGGCCAGGCGAGCGTTGCGTTCGAGGTCGCCCTTCTGTCGGCGGCGACCGGGTCACCTTCGTCGTCCGACCGCGTGAGCGGCGCCGTCGGCGCCGGGTCCGCCCGCGTCAACCTTGGCAGCCCGGACCCCCGCTTCTATGACATGACCATCCAAGCCGTCGTCAACGGCCAACCCATCGCCGGGCTGGCCGTCAGGTTTTTCGTCCGCTTCGGCACGGCCGCCCCCGCCGGCTGCCCGTAGGGCCATGCCCGCGGGCAGCGCTGCGGCAGCGGACCGGGCGGAGAGGCTCCTGGCGGCGGAGCTCCTGGCGGCGGAGCTCGAAGGCTGCCTTCCTCCGTTGCTGCTCTTCTGGGGCCACCGCGCCGACGTTCCGCTCACGGGGCCGTGGGTGCTCAGCCAGTGGTGGCCGGCGCACTTCGTCGTGGACTCGGTCGGCTACCGCCACGCCGAGGGCTTCAGGCCGCCAACATCGGGGAATCGGGCTCTCACGGAACGATACGGCGGCGACGCAGCCCAGCCGGTGGCGAGGCGGCAACCTGCTCGGCTTCGCCCTCATGGACGTGCGGGACCGGCTCGCGGCCGGGGTTACTGCCGGTAGCCCTCGACCGTCGACGCCGGCCTGACCTCGGCGTCGTCCGGGTCGCCGCCCGCCGCCCGCCGGGCCCGGCGCTGGCGCAAGAGGTCCCAACACTGGTCGAGGGCGACCTCGATCTCGCGTAACTCGGCGGCCTCTTCGTCGCTCAGCGCCGTGCCCACATGGCGCTGTTCGAGGGCGTGCTCCTTGGCCACGAGCTCGTTGACGCGGACGAGAACCTCGTGATCACCCATTCGTTCCTCCCCTACGTGGCGGCCACCGGCGGGGTCAGGCTATGCGGGTACCGTGACCCTCCGTGGGCGCGGCGCGGTGGGACAAGGTGCGCGAGTTCGCCCTCGGCCTCCCCGCGGCCGAGGAGGACTTTCCCTGGGGCGACCGGGTCGTCAAAGTGCGGCGCAGGCCCGGCGTCCCGCCCTGGCGGAAGGAGAAGGAAGGCGTCTACGGGCCGATGTTCCTGTGGCTGGGCCGGCGAGACGCCAAGTCCCCCACCGTGTCGGTGAAGCTGACCCGTTCCCACGAGGAGGCGATGGCGATCGCCCACGCCGTCCCCCTGTCGACCAGCGGGTTGGGGCAATGGGGCTGGCTCGCCGTCCCGCTCGGGGGCGTCGACATCGCCTTGGTGTGCGACTGGGTCGACGAGAGCTACCGCAATGTGGCGCCTCGGCGCCTGATCGCCGAACTCGACGCCAGGCGCTCCTGACCGGCGATCAACCGCACGCTATGGGTACGCGCTCCAGCGGATCGCGGCGCCGATCGCGACCGCGGCCAGCAGCGCGCCGAGCATGACGAACGGCGCGGTGACCTCGTGCGGTCGCTTCTGGACGGTCACGTCCTTGGGAAGGTTGGCGAAGACCTTCCGCAGCTGCGGAGCGTCCTCAGCGCTGTAGGCGGCGCCGCCCGTGCGCTCGGCGACGGCTTGGAGGGTGGCGTTGTCGGCTCGCAGGGCGGAGCCGCCGCCGCCGAACCCGCCACCGCCGCCGCCGAACCCGCCACCGCCCCGGGCGGCGTTGTCGCCGCCGCCCCGGAAGAACTGCTCGTCGGCGCCCAACTGCTGCGCCGAGCACACCAACGACGCCGGCTGGGTGGTGCCGAAGCCGATCGTGTAGACCCGCACGCGCCGCTCGACCGCGTAGGGCACGGCGTCGAGGGGGGCGATCCCGCGGTTGTTGGCGCCGTCGGTCAGGAGCACGACGATGTCGGGCACGAAGTCGCGGTTGGCGGGCGCCGCCGCGGCGGCGGGAGCGCTCGAGGGCGGCGCCAGTGCACCCGGCGCGCGGGGCGCCGCCCCGCTCGGAACCGCGTCGCCCACGGGCTTCACGTCCGGGTTGACCTCGGCGATGGCGTCGATGGCCTTGAGCATGGCGGCGCCGATGGCGGTGCCGCGCGCGGTGGTGAGCCCGTTGATGGCGCTCACCAGCGCCTTGTAGTCGGTTGTGGGCGGGACCGCGAGCTGGGCGAAGCCGGAGAACACGACCAGCCCGATCCGGGTGCCCTTGGGCAGGTTTTCGACGAAGTCGCGCGCTGCTTGCTGGGCGACCGACATGCGGTTCGGGTCGACATCGGTGGCGCACATCGAACGCGACACGTCGAGGGCGAGGATGATCGACGTGCGCGCCGTGGCGACGTTGCGAGTCAGCTGGGGCCGCGCCGACGCGATCGAAAGCACGCCGAGGCTCGAGAGCAACAGGGCCACGGGGAGGTGCCGCCGCCAGCGGGACCGGGGCGGCAGCACCGACCGCAACAGGGCGACGCTTGAGTAGCTCACCGCCTGCTTGCGCCGGCGTCGCATGGTCAGCAGGTACACCCCCAGCACGACGGGAACGGCCAGGAGAAGCAGCAGGAGCAACGGCCAGGTGAACGTCACGTCAGACCACCCGCCCGAACCACAGCACCGAGAGCAGAGCCCCGGCCAAGAGCAGAACCGCGCCCGCGGCCGAGAACAGTCCGGTGATCTCGGTGTGCTGGGAGACAACCTTGAAGTGCAGATCGATCGTCTTGGAGATGGCGGACAAGCCGGCCGCGTCGCCGGCCTCGTGGTAGGCGCCGTCGGTCAAAGAGGCCACCTGTTTGAGCAGGTCGCTGTTCAGGGCCGTCGCCACGCTGAAGCCGTTGAGCTGCACCACCGTCCCCTCCTCGGTGCCGACGCCGATGGTGTGCACCCGCACACCGGCCGACGACAAGACTTCGGCGACCGTCACCGGGTCGGGACGGCTCGTCTCCTCCCCGTCCGACAAGAGCACCACGCTGGCGGACCCGTAGTAGCCGACGTCGACCGACCCCGCGTCGCTCGCCAGCGCCTGGGGGTCGATGGTCACCGGCTTCCCGGCAATCGCGTTGAGCGACGTGACGAGGGCCTGCCCGAGCGACGTACCGCCCTCGGGCGTCAGGCGTTCGATGGCCTTGTCGACGTCGGCGTGGGCGTTCGTGGGGGTCTGCACGATGACGGCGCCGTCGCCGAAGGCCACGACGCCGATGCGCACCGCGGGCGGTTGGCGGTCGACGAAGGCGCGGGCCGCAGCCTTGGCCCCGTCGATACGGGTCGGCTTGACGTCGTCGGCCTTCATGCTGTTGGACACGTCGATGGCGAGGATGACGGTGCCCTCCCGGCGCGGGGTCTTCACCGTCGCCATCGGCCGGGCCGTGCCGACGACGAGGAGCGTCAGCGCCGCCGCGAACAGCCCGAACGGCACATGGCGGCGGATGCGGGTGCGCCGCGGGACTGCGGTCGTCACGAGTCCTTGCTCAGCCAGCGCCGCCGACCGCCGCGTGCGCCGCCGTTGGGTCCACCCGTAGCCAGCCACGATGGCGGGGATCACCACCAGCAGCCCCAGCATCCAGGGCGAGTGAAACGTCATCCGCGCCGGGGCCGCGCCCGGGACTCGACGATACGGACGAAGGCCGCCACCAGGTCCTCGTCGGTGGTGACGACATGGAGATCGACACCGGCGCGGCGCGCCGCGTCCCGCACGGCCGCCTCGCGCTCCTCACCGGCGTCGCGAAGCCTGCGCCGGAATTCGGGGTCGCTTGAGTCGACGACGATCTGCTCCCCCGTCTCCGCGTCCTGAACAACGAGCAGGCCGGCGTCGGGCAGTGCGTACTCGCGCCGGTCGACCAGGCGCACGGCCACCACCTCGTGCCGTTCGGTGAGGCGCAGCAGCGAGCGCTCCCATCCCGGCTCGCTGATGAAGTCCGATACGAGCACGACGAGCGAGCGCCGGCGGATGACCCGGTCGGCCTGGTCGAGCAACGTGCGGAGATCGGTGACCCGGCCCCGACCGGCGGCTGGCCGGAGCAGCTCGCGCAGCAGGAGCAGGACCTGGTTGCGGCCCTGGCGGGGGGGAATGGTGCGCACGACGTCGTTGTCGTAGACAAGCGCCCCGACGCGGTTGCCGCCCCGTACCAGCAGTTGCGCGAGCGTGGCGGCCACTTCGGTCAGGACGTGCTCCTTCGTGCGGTGCACGGGACCGAAGCCCATCGAGGGCGAGTGGTCGAGCAGCAGCCAGGCCGTCAGCTCCCTGTCCTCGGCGTACTGCCGCACGAACATCTGATCCATCCGGGCGGTGACGTTCCAGTCGATGTGGCGGACGTCGTCGCCCGTTTCGTACTCACGTACATCCCGGAAGTCGGTGCCTTGGCCGCGCAGGACCGTGCGGTAGCTCCCCTGCAGCCGGCCGTCGAGGCGCCGGATCACGCGCCACTCGAGGCGGCGCAGGACCCGGTCGGCGGTCAGCGGGGCGGTGGCGCCCATGTCCAGTCGTCGGCCGGCGCGGCGGTGCGCTCGTGCGTGCGGTCCTGCATCGGGACCTGAGGCAGCGGGACCTTCGACAAGACGGCGCGGACAACGTCGTCGGGCGACACGTTGTCGCCCAGCGCCTCGTAGGAGACCACGAGCCGGTGCCGCAGCACGTCGGGGGCGACCGAGTACACGTCCTCAGGGAGCACGTAGTCGCGGCCCCGCACCAGGGCGAGGGCCTGGGCGGCGAGGATCATGTAGATCGACGCACGAGGGCTCACGCCGAAGGTGACATAGCGCGCCATGTCGTCCAGGCCGACCGCCTTCAGCTCACGGGTGGCCTGGGAGACCCGGACCGCGTACTGGATCAGCGCCGGGTCGACGAACACCGCCTGCGTCTCCCGCTGCAAGGCTGCGAGCTGTTGCGCGTTCATCACGCGCTGCACCGTCTCGAGCCCCATGATCATGCGCTCGACGATGACGAACTCCTCGGCGCCGGTCGGGTAGTCGACCAGCACCTTCAGCATGAACCGGTCGACCTGCGCCTCGGGCAGTGGGTAGGTGCCGTCGGACTCGATGGGGTTCTCGGTGGCCATGACCAGGAACGGGTCGGGCAGGATGTGTGTCTCGCGGCCGATGGTGACCTGGCGCTCCTGCATCGCCTCCAGCAGCGCGCTCTGCACCTTGGCCGGCGCCCGGTTGATCTCGTCTGCCAAGACCAGGTTGGCGAAGACCGGGCCCAGCGCCACCTGGAACTCGCCGACCTTCTGGTTGAAGACCCGCGTGCCCACGATGTCGGCCGGCACCAGGTCGGGGGTGAACTGGATGCGTTGGAACTCGACGCCGAGGGCGTCGGCCATGGTCTTGACCGCGAGCGTCTTCGCCAGCCCGGGCACGCCCTCGACCAGCAGGTGGCCTCGGGCCAGGAGGGCGATGACCATGCGCTCGAGCAGGACGTCCTGCCCGACGATCACGCGTTTCACCTGGTAGAGGACCTGCTCGAGCGACGTGTTGAGCGTGTCGCCGGCGCGCATCCTGCTCCCGTCGTTCATCGAGCCGGCGCTCCTGCCGCTCCGCCAGCCGTGCCGATCGGCACGGCGAAGCCGATGCCGATGAACTCGTCGTCGCCGGCCGGGTTGGCCAGACCTGTCACGATGCCGATCACCTCGCCATTTCGGTTGAGGAGCGGCCCACCCGAGTTCCCCGGGTTGACCGCTGCGTCGAACTGGATCATGCCCTTCAACGTCTTGCCGTCGGACATCGGGAAGGTCCGGTCGAGGCCGGAGATGACCCCGGCCGACAGCGAGCCGACGAGGCCGAGCGGGTGCCCGACGACGAAAGCCTCCTGGCCGACCTGGGCGCCGCCGCCCAGCACGGCGGGCACCACAACCTCGGGCAGCTTCGCCGGAGCCAGCACGGCGATGTCGTGCTCGGCGTCCGAGGACCGCATTGACGCCGCCGACTCGGTCCCGTCGGAGAAGGACACGCGGATGCTCGTCGCCCCGTCGACGACGTGCAGCGACGTGAGGATGTCGCCGCGAGCGTTGACGATGACGCCGGAGCCGAGCCCGGGGCGGCCGCCCGAGCCAGGCTGTCCTTGCGACTGGATGACGACGAGCGGAGGAACGATGGCGTTGTAGACCTCGACGCTCGCCGGCGGCTGGCGTTGCAGGTCGGTGATGGCCGCGGTGACCTTCTTGTCGACGATGCCGTTGACGTCGGCCGCGCTCGGCGACGGCTTCGACGTCGTGCGCAGGTTCAGGGCGAGCGCCGCTGTGGCCAGTACGACAACCGCGCTCCCGGCGAGCCACCAGCGCTTGCGCCGCTGCGGTGACCGGTCCGGCAGCGCCGGGGCATCAGCGTCCGCCCGTGCGCCTTGTGACTCCCCCGGCGCTCGCCCGATCTTCATGGTGCCTTCCGACGATAACCGCCGGGGACCCGATTAAACATGAGAATTGCCTGTGAAAATGCTCCGACTTCCGAGCGGTCGGCGCACGCGAGGACGGCGCCCGGGGGATTCAGCGTTTGATGGGTTTGCTCATTTGCTCGACTTGCTCGCGCGTGACCTCCATGTTGTGGAGGCGGCGGCCGTGCTCGAGGGCGGACTGAAAGACCTCGTCGCTGGTCCCGCGTGTCTCCCATCCGCAGGCGCACGCCAGTTGCACCTGCTCGTCCATGTCAGACCTCCTCGGTGTCGAGCTGCCGGAACGGCTCGGGGACGTACCCTGCGAGTGAGTCGTGCCAGGGAGCGGAAAGGGTCGCCTTGACGACCGGGTCGTCCTGGGCGAGCCAGGACAGGTGGCGCAAGGCGTGTTCGAGCACCTGCGACGGCGCGATCGCCGGAGGGGCGTCGGTCGCGGTGCTGCGCGCCAAATCGTCCCGGTTTATTGCGCTCGACTCGAGCCCTTGGGCGCGCTCGGGATCAATGACGACGAGGAAGCTCAATACCACGGCCTCGTGCTCCCAGCGCCAAGACGTCGAATGGACGAGCAACGGCGCGCCAAGGGCGTCGTTGGAGAGGGTCCGGACCAGCTCGATGGGGTGCCGGTCGTGGCTCTCGATGCGCCACGGCGCCGCCCCGCACGGCCCCGTCAACCAGATGCCGCCGTCGCGGTGGAACACGACGAAGACCTCGGCTTCGACGGGCGCGCTGATGTCGACGGGCAGGCCGTCGAGCGGTCGCGACGCCATAGATCGCACGGTAGCCCCAGAGCGCCTCGACGGCGCGAGGCGCTAGCGGACCACGTCGGGAGGAAGGTCAGGCAGAAGGACGGGCGCGCTTGCGGCCCGCGGCATTCGCCGCCGCCAGCGCCGCGGCCGCCTCTACGAAGCTGCCGTACTCGTTCCGCCGACGACTGGCGACGGCGTCGGCGGCTTGCAGGAGATCGTTGTTCGGCGGGGGCGCGGCCTTCGCCGGGCGGACCGGGCCTTTGTAGCCCGCGGTGTACACCCAGCCCTTGACCTGTGGCTGCCACGGCGGGGGCTTGGGGGGCAGATCGTTGCTGAGAGCTCCATCGTGCGACATGGCCGGTATTAAAGCGCGTGCCCCAACCGCCCGGTAAGTGTCCAGACCACCCAGTTACGGGACCAGTACCGGGCTGACCAACCTCAGAGATCACGCCGTCGAGGGGCGGACCACCGGCGAGGCCCAGAGCGTCTGCGACAGGTCCGCCCAGTGGACGGCCAGGCTCACCCGGTTCTCGGGCCGGTACCAGCTCAGGCACGGCAAGTGCCGCCAGGTCTCGTAGTCGGGAACGGTGACCTGGTAGCCGGACAGCCAGACGTAGGGAACCGTTTGTCCGTCCATGGCGCGCACCCAGTACGGGAAGTGGGCGGCGGCGGCGAGGATCTCGGCATGCGCGGAGTCGGGGCCGCGCACATTGACGGGACGGGTGCCGCGGACGCGATGCCAGTGGGCGGCCAGGTCCATGGTCACCCGGCGGACGCCCGGCTTGTGCTCGATCCCGTCCAGCAGCCGGACCGGCTTGCGCCAGTCCTAGCCGTCGTCCCAGGAGAACGACGTGGGATGGTCGCGAGCGACCAGCTTCCACAGCTCGTCGCATGTGCGCTGGACCCCGTTCATAGAGGCCGAATCGAGCAGGTAGAGAGCGATGACGTCCACGACGAGTGGGTTCGGATGGATCACATCGGTCACGTCGACGCCGTCGAAGTCGCGGGCGCCGAAGCCCCAGCGGCGCACGTGGTTCCAGCGCCGCACCCGTTCGAGCTGGTCGGCGAGGGAGTTGAACAGGCCACCGGGGTGGTCGACGGTCACGGTCGAGGACCCTATAGGCGCTTCTCGAACCAGTGGCGGGCGAAGGGGTTGGCGTTGTAGTCGGCGATCTCGCGGTACCCAGCGGCGGTGAAGAGCCGGACCGCGTTCGGCTGGTGGGCGCCCGTATCGAGGCGCGCCACCTCGTAACCGGCGGCCCGGGCGACGCCTTCGAGGTAGTCGAGGAGCTGCCGGGCCACGCCGCGGCGGCGCGCTTCGGGAGCGACGTAGACGCGCTTGATCTCGCCGGTCCGCGCGTCGAACCGCTTTAGACCGGCGCAGGCGACAGGTCGGCCTGCCTGGTAGGCAACGACGAACCGGCCCGCGGGGGGCGTGAAATCGGCGGCGACGGCGGACGGACCGCGTGACGGCAACCACCCCGGGTAGAGCTCGCTGATCTCGGCGATGAACGAGGCCAGCAGCCGTTGCGTGCCCTCTCCGTCGAACGCCTCTTCGCGCAACTCGACGGAAGGGACTGCCGCGGCCACGGCCGCCAGCCTGGCATGACGGTCCGCCTGCGGAGGAGAATCGCCCGCCCTCAGTGGGCGCCGCCTAGTGTCCGGCCCAGTGGCAGCGAAGTCCCGGCGGGTGCTCCTACGAGAGCTGCCAGCCGCGAGCCGGCCCCTCACAGCGGCCGCCGCGGCGTGCGTCATCCTGAACGCCGCGCTGCCGCTTCTGTTCGCGGTGGCCAGCGGCGCGGCGGTGGGGGCCGTGCCCGCCGCGATCAGGGGCGGGCTGTCTTCGCCGGCAGGCCGTCACCTCATGGCGGCGGTGATCGTCGTCGGCGCCCTCCTCGCCCTCCAGCAGACGGTGCATCCCATCCAGGACGCGGTGACGGCCATGCTTGCCAGGCGCGTCCAGGGCCGGACCTACCGGCGATCGATGGCGGCGGCGTTGCGCCCGCGCACGATCGCCCACCTCGAAGCCCCCGAGATGCTGGACCTGGTCGCAGCCGCCACCATCCTGACGCCGGGCGGCCCGAGCGGCGCGCTTCGCAACGTCCTCAACCAGACACGCCGCTACATCGGCGCGGCCGCCGCCTTGCTGTTGATCGCCCACTTCCGCTGGTGGCTCGCGGCCGTGTTGCTCGCCGCCGAACTGATCGTGCTCAGGCGCCATCGCGCCGTCTACTCCGAGCTGGTCTCGTTCCGGGCTCGCCACCTTCCGGAACTCCGGCGTTCGGTCTACCTGCGGGGCCTGGCGATGAACCCGGACGCGGCCAAGGAGACGCGCGTCTTCGGGTTGGCGGTGTGGGTGGTCGGGCGGTTCCGCGGCGCTTGGCTCGAGGCGATGACCACGCTCTGGAATGAGCGCCGAGGCTCGTTCCGCAAGCTGGCGATCGCCAGCCTGCCGATCCTCGGTGTCCAGCTCCTCGCCGTGTGGCTCCTCGGCCGCGCCGCCGTCCAGGGCTCGATCGGCCTCGGCGCCATGGTCGCCTACACGCAGGCGCTCCTCCAGAGCCTGCAGCTGACCATGCCCGGGGACGACAACGCCATCGAGGAGGGCGCCGCCGTCGTGCGCAAGACCGTCGAGTTGGAGCGCATCGTCGTCACCGACGAACGGCTTCGGTTGCCCGGCGCGGCGCCGCCGCCTGATGGGGCGCCTCGGGAGGAGGTCCGCCTCGAGGATGTCCGCTTCCGGTACCCAGGCCTCGACCACGACGTTCTGTGCGGTCTCGACCTCGTGATCCCCGCCGGCCGCAGCCTCGCCATCGTCGGCGACAACGGCGCCGGCAAGACCACCCTCGTCAAGCTCCTCGCCCGCTTCTACGACCCGTCCGGGGGCCGCATCCTGGTCGACGGGCTGGACCTGCGCGACCTCGACCCGGCGGCCTGGCAGCGCCGGGTGGCAGCCGTGTTCCAGGACTTCGTGCGCTACCCGTTCACGGCGGCCGACAACGTGGGATTCGGCGCCGCCCGTAACGGCGCCCATGCACAGGCGGCCCGCCGAGCGGACGCCCTTTCCCTCGTCGAAGGACTGCCCAAGGGTTGGGACACGGTGCTCACCCGAGAGTTCGAAGGCGGTGTCGACCTGTCCGGAGGGGAGTGGCAGCGGCTCGCGCTGGCCCGGGCGCTGTTCGCCGCCGCGGCGACCGGAGGCGGGCTGCTCATCCTCGACGAGCCGACCGCGCACCTCGACGCCCGGGCCGAGGCGTCGTTCATCGACGGCTTCCTTGAGGTCACGCGCGGCTGCACGACGATCGTCATCTCCCATCGGTTCTCAACCGTGCGCCGCGCCGACCGCATCGTCGTCGTCGACGGCGGCCGGGTTGTCGAATCGGGCTCGCACGACGAGCTGGCCGTCGCCGGCGGGCGGTACGCGACGATGTTCGCTCTCCAGGCGGAACGCTACGCCGGTGCGTGAGAACCTGCGGGCGGCCCGGCTGGTCCTCAGCTATGTGTTCAAGGCCGACCCGGTGCGGGCCGTCGCCGGGATGCTCCTCGGGCTGGTGGTCCTGGTCAGCCTGATCCTGGGCGCCGTCGCCCTGAAGGTCCTGACCGACGCCGCGGTCGACGGTGACGAGGGGAAGGTGGTCTTCGCGGCCGCGCTGATGGTCGCCAACACCGCCCTCATCGTCACCGGCAACTTCGGCGCCATGGCGGTCGCCATGAAGCTGCGCGAGAAGGCGACGTTGTACTTCGACACGCGCATGGCCCAGCTCGCCGCCGGCATCCACCATCTCGAGCATCACGAGCGGCCCGACTACCTCAACGAGCTGTCGACCCTCCAGCACAACCACCAGCAGCTGGCCGGCCTGCAGGACGCCATCCTCACCAACCTGGCCACCGTCGTCCGGCTGGGCCTGGCCATCCTCCTCCTGGCCCGCGTCCAGCCCCTGCTGATGCTGCTGCCGCTCGCCGGGATCCCGTCGGTCCTCGCGACCGTGCGCACCGAGCGGAACCGGCGCCGGGTCGAGGACCTCGTGGCGCCCAAGCGACGGCTCGTGTTGCGCCTGTTCGCGATCGGCACGACCCGCGACGCGGCGAAGGAGATCCGCCTGTACGACATCGGCGACGAGCTGCTGGCGCGCTGCGACGCAGCGCGGGCCGATATCTACGCGCTGGAGAACGGGGCGGACCGCCAGGCGGCGGCGTTCGGCGCCCTGGGGTGGCTGGTGTTCGGGCTCGGGTTCGTGGTGGCGATGATGCTCGTGGCGCGGGAGGCGGCGGCGGGGCGGGCCTCCCCAGGCGACGTGGTGCTGGCTCTCAGCCTGGCGGGGTCGATCAACTACGGGATCACCGGCCTGGCGGGGACCACCGGCTGGTTGCTGAGCAACCTCAAGACCGGTCACCGGCTCGCCTGGCTCGAAGACCTGGCCTCCGAGGCGGCGGACCGGGCGAGGCCCCCTGACCCGGCGCCCGTGCCCGCCGTGCTGCGCGACGGGATCCGGTTCGAGGGCGTCACGTTCCGCTACCCCGGCGCGGACGCGGCGTGCGACGTCTTGCAGGCAGTCGACCTGTTCTTTCCCGCCGGCGTCACCGTCGCCATCGTGGGGGACAACGGCGCGGGCAAGACCACGCTGGTCAAGCTCCTGTGCCGCTTCTACGACCCCACCGAGGGGCGCATCACCGTCGACGGGGCCGACCTGCGGCAGTTCGACGTCGCCGCCTGGCGAGGGCGCCAGGCGGGGTGCTTCCAGGACTTCGCCCGCCTCGAGCTGCTGGCGCGCGAGACCGTCGGCGTCGGCGACGTGGTGCGGCTCGAGGACGAGGCGGCGGTGGCGGCGGCCCTCGACCGGGCCCACGCGTCCGATGTATCAGGGACCCTGCCCGGCGGGCTGGCCGCCCAGCTGGGCCGGAGCTTCGAGGGGGGCGTCGAGCCGTCCACCGGTCAGTGGCAGAAGCTGGCGCTCGGTCGGGCCATGATGCGCGACGAGCCTCTGCTGCTGGTCCTGGACGAGCCCACCGCCAGCCTCGACGCGTCGACTGAGCACGCGCTGTTCGAGCGCTACGCGGGCGCCGCCTCCCGCACCGCGAGCCGCTCCGGCGCCATCACCATCCTCGTCTCGCACCGGTTCTCGACAGTGCGCATGGCGGACCTGATCGTCGTCGTCGAGGGCGGCCGGGTCACCGAGGTCGGCGCCCACGAGGACTTGGTGGCGAGCGCCGGCGCCTACGCCGAGATGTACCGCCTGCAGGCCCGCGCTTATCGGTGAGGCTCAGAGGACGGCGGCGGCGATGCGCTCGTGGCGACGGAGGCAGGCGGCTTCAGGGCCGCGGGAGCAGGACGGAGTAGTCGAGGGGCAGCTGCGAGACGAGGTTGTAGAAGTCGCTCTCGCGCAGCGCCTCGTGCAGCACCGCGAGCACGCCCCGCGCGTGGGCGACGGCCTCGTCGGTGGTGGTCGCCCCCTCGCGCTGGGCGATGGCATCCACGAACTGCTCGATCGTCATGCGCTTCGACGGCGTGTCGCGGTGGGGCTTGGCGCGCCGCAGTGGGGCGCGGAATTCGACCGGCAGCTGGCCGATCAGCTCGTCGATCTGGTCGCCCGCAACCCTCTCCGCCAAGGTTTCGAGAACGGCGTCAACGGCCTTCCGGGCGCCGTCGTTGTCGCCGGCGCCGGCGCCGTCCAGCCCTGTCCGCCGGGCCACACGCGCCACGAAGTCCGCCGCGCCGATGCCGTCGACCGGCGCGAGGAGGGACCCGAAGTCGGGAGGGAGCTCGGCGGCTATCTCGCTCCAGACGTCGTCGCCTACGGCCCGCCGCAGCGCGTGCAGCACGGCGCGCACCTGCGGCTCGGGAAGGGCGACCCGCAGGATGAACTCGTCGGCGCCGAACTGTTGGCCGCTCACGCCCGCGGCCATGCAGGGGACCAGTTCCTCGGGAAGCCGCTCGACGATGGCGGCGGACCGCTCCTTGCTCAGCCGTTCGGCCAGGGTCGGGAGGGTCGCCTCGATGGCCTGCTCGGCGGCGTCCCCGGGGACGGACGCCGAGAGCTTGACGAAACGGACGAAGCGGTCGTGATCCATGGTCACGTTTCCTTGCCGTAGAAGAGTCGTTCGACGACGTTGCGGGCCCGCCTGGTGACACGGCGGTAGGACTCGCGAAGTTCGGTTGCGCCAAGGTCCAGCGAGCGGGCCAGCTTGCCCAGCGGCTCCGGCTGTTGGGGCAGCGAATCCCCGGTGCTGCCCTTGATGAGGAACCAGCGGTTACGGGTGCGTTCAAGGAACCGGTACGCATCGGCCAGCACGACGTGGTCCTCCGGATCCATGAGGCCGGCGGCCGTAAGTGCGTCGAGGGCGGCCATGGTGCCGGCCGCTCGCACGCCGTGGCGGAGCTGGAGCAGCTGCGCCGTCCACTCGATGTCCGACAGCGAGCCGCGGCCGAGCTTGAGGTGGAACTGCGGGTCTTCACCGGGCGGGACGCGCTCGCGCTCGACGCGGGCCTTCATGCGGCGGATCTCGCGGACGTCGTCCTCCGGAAACGGCTCGCGCCACACGTACGGATCGATCAGCTCGAGGAACCGCCCGCCCACGTCGGGATCGCCGGCGACGAACCGGGCGCGCACCAACGCCTGCAGTTCCCATGTCTGCGCCCACCGGTCGTAATACTTGCGGTACCCGTCGAGGCTGCGGGCGAGTGGACCGTCCTTGCCCTCGGGGCGCAGGCCCAGGTCGAACGGGTACACCTGCGCCGACGGGGTGGCGCCGTTGATGAACCGCAACAGGGACTCGGCGATCTTCTCGGCGGCGGCGAAGTCCTGCGACGTCGAGCCGTCGTAGACGATGAGGGCGTCGAGGTCGCTGGCATAGGACAGCTCGGCACCGCCCCAGCGGCCCAGGGCGATGACGGCGAACGGCAAGGTCGGCTCGAGCGCCACCAGGGCGGCTTTCAAGCTGGCGTCCGCCAAGGACGTGAGCTGGGCGCCGGTCACGTCGACGACGTCCTCGCCTTCGCCGGCGAGGCCAAGCACGTCGGCGGCGGCGATACGCAACTCCTCTCGGCGGCGGAAGCGCCGCAGGCCGCGCTGGCGATCGTCGGCCTCCGAGCGCCACGCCAGGGCCGTCGTCGCGCCTTCGAGCATGGCGTCGGTGGCATGGGGCGCGAGCCCGTCGGGCGTGCCCAGCGCAGGGATGAGGTCGGGCTCGCGCTCGAGCGTGGCGGACAGGCGGGCGCTGGTGCCGAGCAGGTGGCACAGGCGCCGGGCGGACTCCGGCGAGTCCCGAAACGCGACCGCCAGCTCGGTGGTGCGCTGCGCGCCCGACGCCAGCTTGCGCAGGCCGAGCAGGCCGAGGTCGGGATCGGGCGCGTCCGACAACCATCCCAGCAGCAAGGGGAGGAACTGCTGCATGAGCCGGGACGAGCGGGTGAGGCCGCGGGTGAGCTCGTGGAGGGCCGTGCGCGTGCGCCGGGCGTCGGTGAACCCGAACGCGGCCAGGCGGTCGACGACGGCCTCGGCCGGCATGGCGTTGGTGAGCGGCTGGGCCGACAGCGCGTCGAGCAAGGGCCGGAAGAAGAGGTGCTCGTGGATGCTGCGCACGCCGGCCTGGAGCCGGCGCAGGTAGCCCGCGAGCAGTTCGCCTGCGGTGGCCTCAGGGGTGTCGCGGTAGCCGAGCACACGGGCCAGCCGGTCCTGGGCGGCGATGTCGACGGGAATGGCGTGGACCTGGGCCTCGCGCTCGAGCTGGAGGCGGTGCTCGACCGTGCGCAGGAGGCGGTAGGCCTCGTCGAGGGCGATGGCGTCGCGCCGGTCCAGGTAGCCCGCCTTGCCCAGCTCGGCGAGCGCTTCGAGCGTGGTCGGCGAGCGCAGGTCGTCGTCGTGGCGGCCGTGGACGAGCTGGAGCAACTGCACCGCGAACTCGATGTCGCGGATGCCGCCGCGGCCTCGCTTGACCTCGCGGTTGGTCAGGCCCTTGCGCGCCAGTTCCGCTTCCGAGCGCGCCTTCATGGCCCGGACGTCGCGGAGTTCGTCGGGGGTGAACGGGCGGGTCCACACGCGCCGCTGGGCGCTCTCGAGGAAGGCGGCGCCGAGCGCGGGATCACCGGCCACGGGACGGGCCTTGATGAGCGCTTGGAACTCCCATGTCTGCGCCCACCGGTCCCAGTAGGCCTCGTAGGACTCAAGGCTGCGGGTGAGGGGGCCGTCGCGCCCCTCGGGCCGCAGGCTGGCGTCGACCCGGAAACAGGTGCGGGCGATGGCGAGGACGTCGCGGGCCTTGCGGTCGTCGCCGCCTACGAACATCACGTCGATGTCGCTGGCGTAGTTGAGCTCCGAGCCGCCGAGCTTGCCCATACCGATGACGGCCAGCTCCTCGGCGCCGGCGATGGTGATGGCGGCTTGGAGCACCTCGGCCGCTAGCGCCGACAACGCCCGCCCGACCACGGGCAGGTCATCGATGCCGACGAGGTCGCGCGCCGCGATGCGTAGCAGCTCGTGCTGCTTCCAGCGGCGCACGTCGTTGGCGGACACGGGGGGCGTCGCGAGGACGGGCCGGTCGTCGAGGTGGGCGAGGACCTCGAGGGCGCCGGGGTCGGCGATGAGCAGGTCGGTCAGCGAGCGGCTGGCGCCGGTGACGGCCACGACCGCGTCGCGCAGCTGGTGATCGATGGCGAGTTGGTCCCCGAGCCCGGGGTGGGCGTCGACGAGGCGGTCCAGGGCGACCGCGACCGCGGCCGGCGCGGCCGACCGCTCCGCCGCCTCCTGCAACGCGGGACTCGCCACCGCGGCAGTCTCGCAGTTGCTCAGGAGGTCAGGCGCAGCTGATCGCTAACGGCGTTCCGCGGACCGTTTGGTTGCCCGCGCCGTCGGTGGCCTGGACGAGCACCTGGCCGGGGAGCGTGCCCGAGCCGGGCGGAATGAGGCTGTCGAACGGCCCGATCGTGGCGGTGTACGTGCTGCCGCCGCTCGAGTTCATAGGGACGTTGCTGCTGCTCAGCCCGGCCAGGACGATCCGCACGTTGCTGACCCCAGACGGGTCGGTGACGGTGGCGGTCACGGTCGCCTGTTGGCCGCCGCCCGGGCAGCTGGCGGCACGGACCGTCGTCGGGCTCACGGAAAGGCCGGAGATCGAGGGCCCATCGGAGTCGCGGGTCGTGGGCGGCGCGGTCGAGGCGGGCGTCGTGGCCGGTGGCGAGGTCGTGGACGGCGTGGTCTCGGACGGGGCGGGGTCGGATGCGGCCGGAGGAGTGGTCGTGGCGGAGCTGCCGCCGGTCGGACTCGTGCCGCCCCCGCCCCCGCCCGACCCCGCGGCCCTCGTGGTGGGGACGGCGCCCGGCGCCGCCGGGGCGGCCGGGTCGCCCGGGCCGGGCAGCGACGAAGACGTCGGCACGGCGGCTCGGGTAGTGAAGGAGGTCGACGGCCGCACCGCGGTGGACGGGACCGTCGAGTCACCGGTGCTGGCGACCTCTTGTGAGCCCCCGCCCCGGCTCACGACGAAAGCGGCCGCGGCCAGGAGGGCCACGACGGCCACGGCCCCGCCGCCGACGAGAAAACGCTGCCGGCGGCGGTAGCCGATGA
>JAHFUQ010000229.1 GCA_023265045.1 Acidimicrobiia bacterium | reverse complement strand
CCAGGCGACCGACGGCGTGCACCGCCGGACCGGCGAGCTGGGCGTGGAGTGGGGCCCGACGGGCTTCCCCGTGACGTTCCTGGCCCTCGGCGGCATGGGCGCCGGCGTCCCGGTGCGGGCCACGATCTCCGCCTTCGGCCCGCAGCTGCTGGCCAAGGTGATGGACGCCAACGAGACCCAGGCGTCCTCGCTGTCGCTCGTGTTCCGCTACGCCGACGACAACGGGCTGGCTCTGCTCGACCTGGCCGACCTGCGCGAGGTCCTGAGGTTCCTGGACGGCGACGAGGGCAAGGACGAGCTGAAGGAGATCGGCGGCCTCTCCTCGGCCACCGCGGGCGTGCTGCTGCGCAAGATCGTCGAGCTGGAGGAGCAAGGAGGGGAGGCGTTCTTCGGCGAGCCTCAGCTGGATGTCGCCGACCTGCTGCGCACCACGCCCGAGGGCCAGGGTGTCGTGTCGTGCCTCGAGCTGTCGGCGGTGCAGGACAAGCCGCGGCTGTTCTCGACCTTCCTCATGTGGCTGCTGGCCGAGCTGTACCACGACCTCCCGGAGGTGGGCGACCTCGACAAGCCCAAGCTGGTGTTCTTCCTCGACGAGGCCCACCTGCTCTTCGACGGCGCGTCGAAAGCCTTCCTCGACCAGGTGGCCCAGACCGTGCGGCTCATCCGCTCCAAGGGCGTCGGCGTGTTCTTCATCACCCAGCTGCCCGACGACGTTCCCGACGAGATCCTGGCCCAGCTCGGCAACCGGGTGCAGCACGCGCTGCGGGCGTTCACGCCCCGCGACGCCAAGGCGCTCAAGGCCGCGGTCACGACGTACCCCAAGACCGGCGACTACGACCTCGAGGAGGACCTCACGCAGCTCGGCATCGGCGAGGCCATGGTCACGATCCTCTCCGAGCGCGGCGCGCCCACGCCGGTGGTCTGGACACGGCTGCTACCGCCCCGCTCCCTCATGGCCGCGGTCGACGCGGAGGCCGTCGAGCGCGCCGCGCACGACAGCTCGCTGTGGCCGAAGTACGCCGAGGAGGTCGACCGTGAGTCGGCGCGCGAGAAGCTCGGCGCCCGCATGGCGCAGGCGGCGACGGCGACGGCGGACGCCCATGACGCGGCCCACGACACCCCGAAACCCACGGCCAAGTCGCACCCCAAGAAGGATGACGACAACGCTGTTCTCGGCTACCTCAAGTCACGCGAGGGACGGTCGATGGTAAATACCGTCGCCCGCGGCGTGTTTGGTCTGCTTCGCAAGAGGCGCTAGACGCTATGCTCCGCCTCGTCCTGGCAGGCGGTGCGGGACGTCCATGTGCGGCTCCGACAAGGGGGAATGAATGCCGGGCAAGTTCGTCGTGAAGAAGGGCAGCACGGGCAAGTTCCGTTTCAACCTGCTCTCCACGAACGGTCAGATCGTCGCCACCAGCGAGGCATACAACAGCAAGGCTTCGGCCATGGGTGGGATCCGGTCGGTGAAGAGCCTGGCTGCCGACGCGGCGATCGAGGACCAGACCACCAAGGAATGGGCCGCCGGCGAGGACGCCCGCAAGGCCGTGGCCGCGGCGAAGAAGGCCAAGGCCGCCACCAAGAAGAAGGCGGCGACGAAGAAGGCCGCGTCGAGCTGACCCTGGCGGGCGGGCGCGCCCCGTGATCGTCGACATCTGGTCCGACATCGCCTGCCCGTGGTGCTACATCGGCAAGCGGCGGTTCGAAGCGGCGTTGGCCCGCTTCGAGCACCGCGACGAGGTGGACGTGCGCTGGCGGTCGTTCGAACTCGACCCCGGAGCGCCCGCCGTCCGCGAGGGCGCGTACGTCGAGCGGCTGGCGGCCAAGTACGGCGTGACCCTGGCGGAGGCGGAGGCCACGATCGACACCATGATCGAGGCCGGGGCCGGCCACGGTGTCGTCCTGCGCTTCGACAAGGTCAACCCCGGCAACACGTTTGATGCCCACCGGCTCCTGCACCTGGCCCGGGAGCGCGGGGTGCAGCACGACGTGAAGGAGCGACTGTTGCGGGCTGCGCTGACCACGGGCGCGCCGGTGGCCGACGTCGGCGTCCTCGTGTCGCTGGCCGCAGACGCCGGCCTCGACCCGGCCGAGGCCCGGCGCGTCGTCGAGGGCGAGGGGTTCGCAGCCGAGGTTCGCGACGACGAGCGGCTGGCGGTGGAGCTGGGGATCACCAGCGTCCCGTTCTTCGTGGTGGCCGGCACGCTGGGCGTGGCCGGGGCCCAGCCGCCCGAGCTGCTGCTGGACGTGCTGAACGAGGGGTGGGCGGAGACCGGGGCCGCGACTCAGTCCTCGTAGGTCCAGTCGGGGCGCTTGGCGCGGTGGTGCTCGTCGTAGACGGCCCGGCCGTCGACGATGTCGACGAGCTTGGGCGCGACGAGGTCGTCGCGGGGTTTGGGGCAGGCACCCTCGAGGTGGGCGGCGAACTCGTCCGGGAACGCCCGCAGGATGCTGCCGACCACGTTCTGCTCCTCGACGGGCAGGAAGCAGCGGCTGCCGTCGGTGACGTTGGCGAGGCGGGCGCCGATCACCTCGACGTCGGTGTCGGACCCGCGGCACGCCTCGATCTCGTTGAGCCGGCTGGTGATCTCCTGCGTCCCGAGCTTGCACGCGGGGCACTGCCCGCACGACTCGATCCACAGGAACCTCGAGTACTGGTAGGCCAGCTCCACCATGCACGCGGTGTCGTCGTAGACGGCGAAGCCGACGGCGCCGAGGCCCGACCCGATGGCGGCCATGTCCTCGTAGGTCAGGGGCGTGGCCAGGTGCTCGGCCGTGACCACGGCGTTGGATATGCCGGAGAGGACCGCCTTCACCCGTCGCCCCGGGCGGGGGCCACCGCCGACCTGGTCGATGAGGTCCGCCAGCGGCATGCCCAGGTTGATCTCGGCCACACCGGCGTGGACGACGTCACCGACCACCGTGGCCACCGCGTGGCCCGGCGACCCCGCGGTGCCCATCGTCCGGAACCAGTCCGCGCCCCGCGCCAGGATGTGGGCCACGTTGGCCAGCGTCTCCACGTTGTTGACCAGGGTGGGGTTGGCGACGTCGATGTCCGGTTCGTGACCGGGCTGGCGCGGCACCGACTCCCACCCCATCTGCGAGCCGGTGGCGAACAGCCCGTGCTCGTACGGCGGGAGGAGGCGGGGCAGCGGCGGTTTGCCCTCGATGACCTCGAGCAGCGCCTTCTCCTCGCCGAACAGGTACTCCTCGGGGCCGGTCACGACGTTGATGGGCACGTCACCCGCCAGGCCTGCGGCCTCCATCTCCTCGAGGGCGCCCACCAGGCGCTCCAGCTCCCTGCGGAAGCTGGCCTTGATCCCGACGTAGGCGGCACGCGCCCCGATCGTCGCCGCCGCCACCGTGATGCCCTCCAGGACCTGGTACGGGTTGGCCCGCAGCAGGGCGCGGTCCTTGAAGCTCGACGGCTCGCCTTCCGCCGCGTTGCACACGACGTAGCGGTGGGTGCCCGCCGCGGCCCGCACGCCCGCCCACTTGCGCCCGGTCGGGAACCCGGCCCCGCCCCGGCCCCGCAGCCCGGCCGCGCTCAGCTCCTCGACGGTGGCATCCGCCCCG
>JAHFUQ010000095.1:5408-14100 GCA_023265045.1 Acidimicrobiia bacterium | reverse complement strand
GCGCCACCAGCGCCCGCGCCGGCCCCGGCGCCGCGCTTGCTGTCGGCCGCCGAGGGGACAGCCGCCATCCAGGCCGCCTTGCGCTCGCCCGCCGCCCTGGTGGTGCTCCGGTCAACGCCCGGCTGCGGCAAGAGCGCCGAGGCTTGGGCCCTGGTGGGCGACCACACGCAGCACGGCGAGCGCGCCATCGTCACCGCGCCCACCCACCGCCTAGGCGAACAGATCGAGGCGGCGCTGGGAGCGCTGGGGGTGCCGTCGACGCGCCCCCTTGGCGTCGCCCGGGTCCACCTGCCCTTGCTCGACGGCAACGAAGCCAGCGCCCCCGCCTGCGTTCACAGCGAGGCCGCCGAGCTGCTCGCGATCTCCGGCGCCAGGGTCCGGGAGAAGCTGTGCGCCGAATGCCCCGCCCGCGAGAACCACCCGCAGACCGGAGGCGAGTGCCCGGCCTACCTGGCCGGCGCTGAAGATGCCCCCGTGGCCGTCATGCAACACGCTCTGCTGGCCGCCATCCTGCGCCGGCAAACCGAGCTTCTCACCGCCCCGCCCGCGCCCTCGAAGAAGGGAAAGAAGAAGCCGCCGCCGGCCCGCCTCCTGGTGGTCGACGAACCCCCGCCGCTGTTCCTGCACTCGCCTCTTGAGGGCGCCCGCCGCCAGTATGCCCGCTCTGGCCTGGGCGCCGAGCTGGGCGCCGACGTGCGCGAGCACCTCGAGCCCGCCCTCTTCGCGCTGCTCGCCGCGGTCAAGGCAGGGGTCCCCGTGGCATCGTTGCGAGAGCTGCTGGCCCTGGCCGGGGGCACCCCGGAGGCCGTCGACGCCGATCTAGCGGAGCTGCGCGCCCTCGATGGCAAGCCGCTGTGGAAGGGGAGCTTGCCCGAGCGGCTCGCCCGCAGCGCGTTGCACCCGTCGAGCCGAGGCTACGCCCTCGACCGCCTGGCCGTGGTCGCCCGGTTCTCGGGGCTGCTGGCCGCCCTGGTGGACGCCGCCCACGCCCCCGACGCCCCCGCGCTTCGCGTCGACGACGACGGCAGCGCCCACCTGGTCACCCGGGCCCGCTGGACGCGCTACCTGGGGCCCTACCTGGCCGCTGGGGGCAGGGTGCGGTTGCTCGACGCTACGGCCCCCATCGACGCCATGCGGGCCCTCTGGGGCAGCGTGCTGGAGGTGGCCGCCGTCGAGGTGGCCGACGCCCCCGGCGTCACCCGCCGACACATCGTCTGGCAGCATGCCGCCCGGCGCCGACACACGAGCGGCATCACCCCGATCGAGGAGCAGGTGCGGGGCCCTCTGCGCCGGGTGGCCGAGCTGGTCACCGAGTGCAGCGCCCGCAAGATCGGCCTGCTGACCCACAAGCCCCTCGCGGACGCCTTGCGCGCCTGGCTCGCGGCGCCGGGCGCCCCTGCGCCGGCCTTCGTCCCCGGCGAGCTGGCCGCCCTGGTGGGGGCCGGCGTCGAGGTCAGCGTGGGGCACTACGGGGCCCAGCGAGGCCTCGACGCCTGGGCGGGGTGCGGGCTGCTGGTCACCCTTGGCGACCCGTGGCCGAACCTGGGGGCCGCCCGGGCCGAGGCCGCCGCCCTGGGCCTCGAGGCCGACACCTGGGCCATCGAGCAAGCCCGGGCCGAGCTACTTCAAGCCTGGGGCCGAGGGCGCACCGTTCACCGGATAACCCCGGTGCTGATCGTCCACTTCGGGTCGCTGGCCCTGGCGCCTGAGCCGAGCTGGGCGCCGCAGTGGGCCGGGGTGGCCCCGGAGCGGGCCCCCCTGGGCCGCCCTCGCGAGATCCTGCCCCTCACCGACCCCGCGACCTGGGCCGCCGAACGCGCCCGGCTGGGCCTGTCGGCCCGCCAGCACGCCGCCGCCCTGGGGCTGTCGTGGGGAACCTACGGCCGCCGAGCCCCTAGGGGGTCCGTCGAGGGGGTATCTGAAGACTCGAAGCCGGGAAACACCCACAAAACACCGGAGGAAACGGTGGCCCATAAATGGGCACTAGAGGTTTCTGGGGTCTCCCCTTCTGTAATTCCCATTTATGGGCCACCGAATTTTGCGGGTTTGTGCCCTCCCGCTACCTCGACGGACCCCTCGACGGCACCTCCGGCGGCCCCGGTCGCTCCCGCCCCCCCGGCTGGGGCCTCCCCCCGTCCCTTCTTCGAGGGGCCCAGCGGGCTGTCGCCGGCCCGGCGAGGGGAGGCCGAGGGGTGGGCGACCCCGGGGGCGCTGCTGGTGGCGGCGCTGGCGCCTGGCCGGCTGGGGGGAGGCGCCTTTGTCGTCTGACCTGCCGCCCTTGCCGGGTGACATTCCCCCCCCGACCTGGCCGGGCGCGTGGCCCAGATCGAGGGCACCAGCACCGACGAAACCACCGACGACCGGGAGCTAGCCCCCGACGATGACCGCCACCCCTGGCCTTGCCCATGCCTCGACCGCCGAGCTGCTCGCGATGGTGCAGCGAACCCTTTGCCTGGCCCTGAGCCGAGGGGCCAGCCGAGCCGGCGCCGCGGCCGCCGTGGGTATCAGCGAAGCGACGCTCGCGGGCTGGCTCACCCGGGCATCCAGCGACGATCCGGCCCGCCCGCCGTCGCCAGAGCTTCGAGCCTTTGCCGTCGCCGTCCACCAGGCCGAGGCCGCCTTCGAGCTCGCCACCGTCGAGGCCCTCAACCGGGCCGCCGCCGGGGGGCCGGGGGACGCCCGCGCCTTGCAGTGGTTGCTTGAGCGCCGCTTCCCCGAGCGCTGGGGCCCTGGCGCCGCGAAGGCCAGCGACGCCAGCGACGCCAGCGACGCCAGCGGCGACGACCTGGCGAACATCGACCTGAGAAGCCTCACCGACGAAGAACTCGAGCATGTTCGGAAGACCGGAAAGCTCCCGAGACATCACAGCGGGGTGATCATCCTGCCGCCCCTCGACCCCGAAGGGACCGCGCCGGACAGCCGAGGCCCAGCGATCTTCCTTCCCCCCGAAGACCCGGAGACATGACCACCGACAGCGCCTATGACCCCGGAGAGCCTTCCCGGCTACTCGCCGCCGTCGGTGGGCTCGCTGGCTTCTCCCGCCGTGGTGCCGAGGCGCTCTTCGAGGCGCGCCGCCGCCTCTTGCAGTTGTTCCGCCGAGACCATCCCGCTGCTTATTGAGACGTCCTGCACCTCGACAGTGCGGCGCGCCCACTCGGCCGGGTAGCGCCGCTCCAACAGCCACATGGCGACGCGAGGATCGGCCACAGCCGCCTTGATTAGCCCACCCGTGATCCGAGCTTGGGCCTTCCCCTCCGCCACCTCGACGGCTTCGAGAAACGCGTCGAAGGGCTCCTCTCCTTTCTCACCTCGCGCCAGCCATTCGCGCATGGTCCGGGCCGCGATCCCACCAACCCCCGCAGCAGCCGACCGAGAGAGCCCGAGACGCAAAGCAGCGACGATCCGCCGGTGCACCTCCGGGGTGAGCGAGATAGGGCGCCCGGTCATTCGTCGAGCCCTTCGAGCCCTTCGAGCCCTTCGCCGTCGAGGTCCGCCAGCAGCGCGTCGAGGTCGTCGCCATCGTCGAGCCCTTCGAGGCCCGCGAGCCCTTCGGTGCTGGCCCCAGCCGCGCCTCGACCACCACCAGGAGGACGACGAGCCCCCCCGGGCGTCGGGGAATCCAGCGACGATTCCGGTTCTGCAGCGCCCTCGCCCCCGCCTGCACCTGCGCCCTTCGAGGCCGCGGCCGCCGGCCCGTACACCTTCTCCGCCAGGGTCCGGACATCGCGAACGATCACCGTGGTCTCGGGGAACACGAAACCGCGCTCGCGCTCGATGCGAACGGCGACGGCGAGGCGTTGCCGCTCGATGGTGAGCAGCTCTTCGTACACCTCGCGGAGCGCATCGCGAGGGGGCGCGCGGGGCGCTGGCGCCGGGCGGCCGTCGACCTCGAAGACGGGCCCCGCCGAGGCCGCGCCCGCAGCCCCAGCAGCCACCGCCGGGCCCTCGACCTGGGGCAGCTCGCCGCCGCTCACCGGCTCCCCCTCGCGAAGCCCTGGCCCCGTCGTTTCTGCGCCGACAGCCACGAGTAAGAGCGCTGGCCGGGGTGCATGAGCGTGTGACAGTGCGAGCAGATCACGAGCAGGTTTCCAGGCTCGAAGGTGAGAGCGGAGGCGATGCCTTGGATACCAACCGCGTTGATGTGGTGGCAGGCCCGGGCAGGCACGCCGCAGACCTCGCACCGCTCGCCGCGCTCAGCTCGAATGGCGACAAGAAGGCGCCGGTACCGGGCCAGCGGAGAGGGGGGGTTATCTCCGGTTTTGGCGGCGGAAAGTCGGACTGGAGGCATGCCGAAGGGTAGCTCGTGAAGAGGGGGGATGGTGGGGCATCGCGGAAGAAACCTTTCGTCTACTCGGCCCCTCCCCCCGAGCCCTTCCGCCCTCGCCTCGCCGCCCCCGTCCCCCTGTTCAGGGGTTCTGGCACAGCGCCCGGCCACCTGGCCCACCTTGCCCCGGGCCCTTGGGCCATCGAGGCGCCGCCCAGCTCGAGCTTTTTTAGGCGCAAGCTCCCGCAAGCTCACGCCTGATCTCCCGTCTTGAAGACTTTTTTCAGCGCGAACACCGTCTCTGTTCGGCTCGCCTCGACCACGAAGATCGGCACGAAGATCGGCACGTCGAGGTCGATGCTCGCCTTCACGCCCACCTGGGCGTCGAGCGTCGCCCCCAGGTGCAACAGGGGCCCCTTGTAGACGAACAGCTTGATGCCGGCGGCGGCCGCCAGCCCCTTGACCTGGAGGGCGAGGTCCAGCAGCGCCTTCAACCCCGCGAGCTGAAGCTTGAGCTGCAAGATCAGGACAAGCAGCAGGTCAGCCGTGAAGTTGATGCTAGGCGGGGTGAACCCGATCGATGCCTGGATCGATGCGAGGATCTTTGCGGCTATTTCCAGGCTCGCGTTGATGCTGGGGGGCTTGATCGACAGCTTGAGCTGAAGAGCCGCGTACCCGGCGAGCTTCGCCGCGATCTGCGGGATGAGACCCGCGATCGCCAGCTCGACCTGAAGAGCGAGCGAGAGAAAGAGAGGGATGGCCACCCCCACGCTCACCTCGCCGATATAGATCAGCTCCCCCATGATCTAGCTCGCCTTGGTCTTCGAGACCGCGCTGTCGATCACACCCAGGATCGGGTCGGTGATCGTCATCAGACCGGCGAACGGGGCGCCGTTCAGGGTGCCCGCCACAGGCACCTGTGGAGGCATAAGGCACTCGACCACACAGCCCAACGTGGCCACCGGCGCAGCGTTTTCCTCGTCGCCAAACACCACGCTTGGGGCGAGCACGATCACCTTCGTTTCGGCTTCGATGGTGAGGGCCTCCAGACTCCCCGGTTCCCACAGCGACACGAAGGGCTTTTTGACATCGCCCTGGGCGAACCCCAGGAGCACCCTGGCCCCGCGCTTCACCTTGACGGTGACCCCGGGGATGCCGTGGAGGATTGGCACTTGGGCCAGCCCTTCGCCCCACCTGGGGTCATCAGGCTTCACGTCGACGGTTCCGATGACTTCGCCCTGCGCCACCACCCGGGCCGGGTAGAGCGCGAGTGGGTCAAGCCGAGGGGTGACGAGGCGATCGATGAGTGAGGTGAAGATCTCGGTAATGCCTGACATGCTTCAGCCCCTGGCCGCTTTCTTGGGTTGGTTGGAGCGTGGCAGCTTGACCCCAAGCGCCTTGGCTGCGGCCTCGATGCGAGCGGCGAGAGCAGGGCGCACGGGAAGGCCATCGATGCGCCGCCGGACGGTGTTGGGGGCTGCATTCGCCTCTGCGGCGAGGCGGAGAAGAGTGCGAGGTTCGAGCTTCATTCATCAATGTTGATTCAACATGATTCAACAAACAAGGCCCCTTGGTTCCGGCCACCGCCGAGAAGCGGAGTCTGGAATTTGGGCGTCAGGTCAGGGTAGCCTTGGGGCGTCCCTCGAGACCGGGGGACATGCGAAGCCGACGGGGCCCGAGGGGGGCGCTGCACTTCGCAGAACGAACGGCCCCGGAAGGGGCCAGGGGGACTGAACATGGACAAGACCGCGTTCTTCAGCACGTTGCAGCCGTTGCGCCCGGTGCTGAACCCGCTCGACGTCGAGGCCGCCAACGACTGCGACGACGCCGCCAACCACCAGGCGCACCCGCGGCGCCAGCTCGCCCGCCACAACCACCCGCGCCCGCGCTGGGTTGCCGGGGGGCTGGTGACCTTCGCAGAGCCCGGGGGCTACCTCCCCGAAGCCGCCCGCGCCGCCTGACCTGCCCCGCCAGGGCAGAGCCCAGAGCGGGCTACGAGCCCGCCGCCGGCTCGGTGGGTCCACAGCCCACCGAGCCTCACGCCCGCCCGTTGGCGGGCCCTTCGATGGGGCTCTGCCCCATACCCGGGAGGGAGAGACCATCGAGGGGGGGAGCAGGGGGGCGAGGCTACAAAAGGCTACTCAGGGGCGCGTGCGCGCGTGCGAGCCCGCAGCCCCCGCTACCCCTCGCCGGCCGCCTCCGGGGCGACGCTGAGGGCCTCGCCGGGGCAGGGCGAGGGGCCTGCGACGACGGCCGCGACGAGTGCCACGGGCCCCTCGATGTAGGGAAGCGCCATAGGTAAGAGAGGAATCGACCAAAGCACAGAAGAAAGGTCTATCAAGACACTTGCGCGGGCATTGCCCGCGCCTTATGGTGTCTGCATGGTCGCCTTCGAGCACAAGACATCCCGCCGCCCCTCGCGAGCCCTGCGCGCCGCGATCTTCCGCCGCGACGGTGGCCGGTGCGTGTACTGCCGCTCAACCGTCGACCTCACCATCGACCATGTCCTGTCGTGGGCTCGCGGGGGCGAGACCGAGGCGGATAACCTCGTTTGCGCCTGCCTGGTCTGCAACGAGACCAAGGCCGCTTGGCCCCTCGACCTGTTCGCAGAGCTGTGCGAGCGCGACGGGAAGGGGAAGCGGCGAGAGATCATGCGCCGGGTCGAGCGGCTACTCAGGCGCCCCCTCCCCCAGCTCTAGCCCCCCCCGCCGCGGGGGCGTCCCCGCGGTATCCTGCCCCTGCCCCTCTGGAGTCACCATGCCCGCTCCTATCCCCGTTTACAGCCATTCCGTCGTGGTTCCGGTGCCCGCGGGCATCGACGCCGGCCGCTTTCAGGCGGTCGTTTTGATCGACCGCAAGGACGGCCGCCCTCTCACCAAAGCCGACCGCGAAGCCCTCGCCGCCGCGCTGGCCGCCCTCGAGGCCAGCGACGACAAGCCCGCGGCCGTCGAGGCCCCGAAGGCCGCCCCCAAGGGCAAGAGCAAGACGGCGAAGAAGGCCCCCGCCGCCAAGCCCCGGGCCCCGGGCAAGGCCCCCGCCCGCAAGGCCGCGCGCCGGCCCTCGAAGGGGTGAGCCGTGGCCGCCAGCAAGCCCAAGGCCCCCGGGGCCCGCGCCGGTGACAACGCCCGCAGCGGCCCATCGCAGCCCGAGGAGAAGCGAGCGCGGAAGAACTTCGCGGTGCGCCTGTCCCCCGAGGAGCGCGACGCGCTGGCCCAGCTCGCGGGCCGCTGGGGGGTGAGCCAGGGAGCCGCCATCGTCCGGGCCGTGTCCGAAGCCCTCGCCCGCGGCGAGTAGCCCGGCAGGGGAGGAAGCCGGATAGAGCTCGACGCCAGGGAGAGGAAACCCCCCGCCCCGCCGGCGGCCGTCGACCACCAGGCCGAGCAGCTGCCGGTCGGCGCCCACGCCCCGAACGTCCCCCCGATCGCCAAGGTCGACTCGACGGAGGCCCCCGGCGCCCAGCTCGACGGCCCCTCCGCCCCCCGCGCCGATCGACTTCCTCGACTGCCCCCCCCCGGCTACCCCCTCCGGGCCGCCGCCGATGTTGATCTTGAGCGTCCCTCCCCCCCGCTGGCGTCCCCGGAGGCGGTTGCCCGGGCCGTCGACGGCACCCTGGGGGCCCTTCCGGCCGTCCTCGCCCCCTGGCAGCGCTTCGAGCTGGGCGCCTGGGGGGCCGATCGCCGCCGTTGGTGGGCCCGAGAGGTAGCCCAAACACGTGCAGAGGGAGCCGAGGAGGCCCGCGAAGAGGTGCTGGCCTACTACCGGACCCGCCCCGGAGGCCCAGCCGCGCCCGGCGTCGACCTCGAACCCGTCGCCGATCGCCCCGCCGACCCCTTCGAGGGCCCCGAGCATGACCAGCGCGCCCCCGTCGACGGCCCCGAGGCGGCCCCGGAGGCACCGCCGCGGCGCCTGCCGCCCCCCTGGCGATGGTCTGACGTGGTGCCGATGGCACCGGAGGCCCCCCGCAGCGCCCGAGGCGGCCCCGGAGGGGTGCGCCGTCGAGTCTCGCGAGGCCCGCAGCGGCCCGCGATGGGCTCGTGATCTTGCCCTCCGGGGCCTACGTCGACGTCGACCAGGCCGACGAGCAGCCCCGCCCCTCCGCGCTGGCCCGTTTCGACGTTCGCACACCCCCCGAAACGGACCTCGAAGAGCACCGCCGGCAAGCACTGCGGGCCGACGTCGCCGCGTACATGGCCGACTCGACCCCGACGAGGGTCTTACGGTCGCCCCACAGCCCCCGAACCTGGCCGGTTCGCCACCTTCGCGGGCCCCCGTTGCCTTGTCGGATGCCCGGAGCATGGCGACGCTAGAGGACATGCCACCCTAGACGCCCTCCCACGAGGCCCCGACCTCCCCAACCGGCCGCTTCCAACGATGCAGCTGTGCCCCGGACGGCGACGATCAGGGGGCGGTGCGCCTGGTAGCCGGGGG
>JAHFUQ010000095.1:0-5398 GCA_023265045.1 Acidimicrobiia bacterium | reverse complement strand
CGCGAGGGAGGGGGGCGCCACCCCTGCCGCGGGCAGGATGAGGGGGGACTATAGGGGGGAGCGGAAGCATTGTTAGCTTCCGACGCGCGCGACCCCCCGGCCGGGGGCCCCTCGACCTGGCCGGCGCCCAGCTCGAGGCCTTCGAGGCCCCCCGGCCCGGGCGATCCAGCGACGACAGGCCCCGCCGGCCCGTCGAGCCCGCCGCGCGCCCCGCCCCCCGGCCCTGGCGTCCGGGCCGCCCCTCCCGGCTCAGCCTGAGCCCTGGGGGTGCACCGGGCCGAGGCCCCCCGAAGCCACCCGCAGCACAGGGCCCGCCAGGCGTGCCCGCCGTCGACGCCGCCCGCGGGCGCCAGCTGGCCCAGCTCGAGCGCGGGGGCGCCGGACTCGAGGCCGACGACCACCAGGGCGAGGCCGGGGTGGCGTTCTGCAGCAAGCCCCGGCGCACCTGCACCCCAGGCGCCGCGTCGACGGCGCCGAGCCCGCCCGGGGGGCACCGCCAGGGCGAGCGCCCATGAGCGCTCAAAACGTGAGCGCTCACAACCCGAGGCCAGGAAACCAGCGACGATCCGCCCGATCACCCTGGCGACGTGAGCGCTCAGATCGTGAGCGCTCACCTTCGAGGGCGAGCCTCGCTCGGCTCATGCGCATGCGCGCCTGTGGTCCCCGGGACCGTTGCTGCTGCGGGCAGAGGCCGCAGCGAGCGAGGGGCGATGCACTTTGTTGTTGACACCATGTGAATCCCAATCGTAATCCTTGTGCCATGAGCGCAGCCGCCGCGGTATCTTCGAGGCCGATGCCCCCTAAGAGCCACGCCACCCAACAGATCACCGTCAGGGTGCCCGTTGCCGCCGTCGAAACCGCCGACGAGCTTGCAGAGCTTCTCTCTGAGCCTGAGCTGCCCTTGCTCCGGGCCGACGTGCTCCGAACCGCCCTCGCCCGCGGCCTAGCCGTTCTCCGAGAAGAGGCCGCCGCCAAGCGGAAGCGCAAGCGCTCAGCCTGAGCCTTTCCCAAAATGGCGAAAAGCCGGGGGTGGAAGCCCGGCTTTTCTCCTCGACCACCCACCCGTTACAGCGAGACGAATCGAGGTTTCACCGTGAAAAATAGCCGTACCCGCGCGATCGGTCAACAGACAGGCCGGAAAACCCGTGTTTCCCAGCCGCCGACGCCCCCCAGCCGGGCCGCTCGCCTGCCCTCGAAGGCCCCCGCCCCTCAGCCCCCGCAGCGCGCCGCGCTGGTGCCGTCGAGGGATGAGCCCGCGCCCACGGTGTCTGCCCTTCGGACGCCCACCAGCCCCCCGTCGCTCCGCCCGCTCTCGACCACCAGGCCGAAGGCATCGAGGGTCGCCCGCGAGGCCAGCGCCAGGGGCCCGCTGCTGGCCATGGTGCAAGGGCTGCTGGCCTTGCTCGCCGCCCAGAACGCGGGGCACCTCGACCCCTTGGCCCGGGCCCTTTACCTGGCCCTCGAAGCCATCGCCGGCCGGGTGGAAGAGCTTCTCAGGGCCCCCCAGGGAAGCGCCCAGCTTGTGGCCCACACCAGCGGCCCCGTCGTCGGGCTGCGCGTCGCCCCGGTGCCCGCCGTCGACGACGCCAGCGCTGGCCCCCTCCCTGCCGAGCGCGACCCCGCCCTCGCCGCCCTGGGCAACGACTTGGCCATGGTGCTCGAGCACCACGAACCCCTCGCCCCGCCATCGTCCGCCGCAGAGACGCTCTGCAGCGTGATGGTCTCGGCGCTGCTGCTGGTGAGGCGCCACCTGGAACACCCGGGAACCACGCTCGAGGCATTCCTTCGAGTCAACACCGGCGGCGTCGACAGCACAGAGCTGAGGTTGCTCGAAGCCCAGACCGCGGCCCCACCGCCTGCCATCGGCCCGCGCCACCAAGCCCTCGCCGCCTGCACCTTGGAGGCCCTGGAGCACCTGGCCCACGCGCAGGGCGCCCGGTCCCTGGCCGCCAGCTCCCTGTCGAAAGCGCGCCATGGAGGCGAGATGCAGAGCGCCAACATGGAGGGGGCGAGGGAGGCCCTGGAGGAGCTCGACGGCGCCCTGGGCTACCTCAGCGACGGGCTAGGGGGCATCGCGGGGCAGCTCACCGGCGAGGAGAGCGAGGGCGCGACGCCCGTGCGCCACGCGATCGCGCTGCAAGAGCTGCTGATCGCGCTCCGGGCCCCTGAGCTGCGGCAGTCGTGGGAAGCCCGCGCCGTCCGGACCGCCGCCGCAGCGTTCGCCACGCCTGCGACCTGATCGCCGCCCCGCCGTCGACGCCGGTCCGGTCGACGGTGGGGCCTCACCCCATCGAGGGCCATCGACGACCATGCGCGACGACAAAAGCACGAAAACAAGGCGCTCACGCAGATCCCGGACGGGGCTACTGGTCAAAAATTCATCCCAAGAAATCACCCGGTTGACGGGTGAACTAGGAGAGCCTCCCCCTACAGCTAGCCCGTACGACTTGCACGACCATCCAGCAAAGAGGGCCATCTTCATGATGAAGATCCTTGCCTGGCTCGCGAGGGCTTCGGCTCGAGGCGGCCAGGAAGGCGCAACCGCTGGCGCAGAGATCTTTCGCATTTGGCGCCAGTGGCACGGGGTCCAGAACAGAAAAAATTCATCACAAGCAGCCGCGCATTTTGCGCACGTCGTCATCCGTTATGCCCTCGCTCTTCCGGACGATCCGACCCCGGAAGAACTGGTGCAGTCTGCGCTGGACGCAACCGTGCATTTCGGCCTGACCTTCCCCGAAATCGCCATAAATATCGATCCAAGTCTTGTTCAGATCGCCATCGATCGAACCGTGACGGATGCGCGCTCCGACGGTGGAACACCCAAGTGGCAAGCCATCGTGGATGCCTTCAACAGCTCTGGCGAGCGAACCAACGCCGATGCGCTTCGGAAGGCTTTCGATTTTTCATCGAAGAGGCGGCCGTGACCGGAGAGGCGACAGTAAATGGCCCGGAGAAAATTTCTCCGGACTGCCATCGACGGGCAAGGGTCATGCTCCTTTCAGAACGAAGGGAGCACGCAGCATGACCCCCAAAGAGATCCGCTTGGCCGCCGGCATGAGCCTCGAACGCGCCGCCGTCGCCGCTGGCGTCACCAGCCCCACGATCCGCCTCTTCGAGGCCGCCCCTGACGCGGCCCCGAGGGCCCGCGCCAAGCTGGAGACCTTCTACAAGAGGCTTGCCGCCAAGCTCGCGAAGAGCACCGGCGACACGCCGCCCGCCGAGGGCCCGAGGGCCGCGTGAAATTCGAGATTCCAGCGCTCCTCGCCGGACTGATCGACGCGATGCGCGCCGCCCGCGCGGCGCTGAGCACCTTCGATACGTTCGATCCCGCCAACATCGACCCCGAGGAATGGAGCAAGGCCAAGCGGAAAAGCCTCGAAGCGCGGGCCCTCATCGCCGTTTCAACCGGCGAGGTCGCCAGGATCTGGCGTCAACCCTCGCTCCACGTCGTCACCCCCCACAAAACACCGACCCCCGAAGCGCCTCGCCTGGACAGCACACGCGCAACGGGGGACCGACGCCATGAAAAATAACCGCAAATCTCGCGGCCGTCGACGCCGCAACGCCGCCCCCCGGCCCCTGGGCCCACAACCACCGCGCTTTCGCCGCTGGTCCGTCGCCCCCGACGGCACCGTGATCGCCTTCGAGGGCTTGCCCCGGAGGGCCTCTTGAGCCCCCGCGGCCGCCTCATCCGAGGCCCCTGGCAGCCCCCTCCCCCGCGCGTCGATGGCCAGCCCTTCGAGGCACTCCCCGCCGACGCGCAGGCCCGGGCGCTCCGCTACGCGCTACGCGACCTGGCGCGGTACCGCACCGACCTCAGCGCCAACGAGCTGGGGTGGCTGCGCTCGCACCTGCCGCCCGGCCCCGTGCGCGTCTCGGCCCTCAGCCCCAGCGAGCGCGCACGCGTCGCCGGGGTCGTGCTGCTGCTGCTGCGCCGCCGGGCGGGGTGGGCCGCATGAGGCACCGGGAAATCGCGCTGAAGCCCGGCCAGGACACCGCCGAAGCCCTGGGCAAGGTGCTGTGGCAGCAGCGCCGCGCGAACGGCGACGACCTGATCTTGAGGGGCTACCGCAAGCCTCACCCGCACATCGCCCTCGAAGTCTGGCGGAACGGGAAGGCCCGCGTGGTGCGCCTGTCGGTCCCGGAGCTTGCCGACGTGGCCGCCGCCCTCTTGCGAGCCCCTCGCGCCCTCTGCGGCGCCCGCGCATCCGTCGAGCCCGGAGAGACAGCATGACCAGCGGGGCCGACGCTGCCGAGCTGCGCCAGCGGCTCACCGACCCCCGCGCCCTCTGCGGCGCCCTTGGCTTGCTGGACGGGTACAAGCCCGGGCGGCAAGCCGGGGGCGGGTTGATCATCCGGTGCCCGGCCCACCAGGAGCACACGCCATCGTGCAGCGTGCGCCGCGGGCGCGATGGCACCGTGGCCGTCTCGTGTTTCGGCTGCGGGTTCACCGGCGACGCCCTCACCCTCATTGCCGCAGCCCATGGCCTCGACCCGCGAGCCGACTTCCCCGCCATCCTGGGGGAGGCGGCGCGCCTGGCTGGCGTCGCCCCTGGCGCCCCTTCCGTGCCCCTGGCGCCGCTCGCCCCCTCCGCCCCCCCGGCCTACCCCGACGCGTGCGAGGTAGCCGCCCTGTGGGCCGCCGCTGGGCCCGTCGAGGCCGACGACCAGGCAGCGGCCTACCTCTCCGGCCGCAAGATCGCCCCGAGCATGGTCGACCTGTACGACCTGGCCAGGGTGCTCCCCGCCAACGCGAAGGCCCCGAGCTGGGCTCGCTGCCGGGGCAGGCCCTGGCCGGCGTCGCACCGCCTTCTCTTGCCCGTGGTCGACCACCTGGGGGCAGTGCGCTCGCTTCGAGCTTGGCGCATCGACGGCACCGACGACGGCGCCCCGAAGCGCACGGCGCCCGCCGGCAAGGCCCTCGCCGGCCTCATTCTGGCCTGCCCCACCGCCCGCTCCATGCTCGCCGGGTTGATCCCGGACTGGCACTCGCCAGCGAGCCCTCTGCGGGTCGCCATCACCGAAGGGGAGCCAGACTTTCTCACCCGAGCAACGAGGGTGAGCGACGCCAGCGAGAGGCCGCCCGCGATCCTGGGGGTGGTGGCCGGCGCCTGGGGCGATGCACTCGCCGCGCGCATCCCGGACGGCGCCCGGGTGCTCATCCGGACCCACGAAGACGGAGCCGGCGACAGGTACGCCGCCGACATCAAAGAAAGCCTGTCCGGGCGCGACGTGACGATCTTGGACTTCCAAAGGGGGGCCCGTGGCCAAGCGTGACGACAACGATCGCGCCCTGGCCGGCGAGCTGGGCGACCTCGAGCAAGACCTCGTCCCCGTCGGCGCGCCGAAGCCCGCCCCGGGGCCCGCCCCCGCGCCGGCGCTGCCGGCGCCACCAGCG
>JAHFUQ010000011.1:41420-57313 GCA_023265045.1 Acidimicrobiia bacterium | reverse complement strand
GTGGCGGATAGGCGAGTCGATGATCGGGTCGTAGACGGGCAGGATGGCCCCGCCGGGCAGGCCGAAGATGACCTCGACCCCTTCCATCTCCAGGCTCTTGATCAGCGCCTGGCCTCCGTTCAGCCTCATTGCTGGTTCTCCCGTTCGGGTGGCGAAAATGAAACGACCCCCCGGCTGGGAGGTCGTGGACGCACGCGCGTGGTGGACGCGTGCGCTAGGTGATGAGTACGAGGACGGTCGTGCGGGACATCGGCCGCCAGTGTGGCATGCCGCACCCGGTCCGGGCAAACACGGACGGCCCCACGGGAAATTGGGGGCTGCGCCGGATGGTCGGGTGGCGGCCGTTCCCGCACGCTCAGGAGGTGGACACGATGCGATGGAAGCGGATCGGGATTGCGGCTGGCATCGGCGCCCTCGGCTGCATCGCCGCCGTCGTCGGCGCCGCCACGCTCCTGCACTCCGACGACGGCCTGCACGTCCTCGCCGGGGTGTTCTACGGCGTGCCCGCCGCGTGCTTGCTTGCCGCGTTCATCGCCGGCTCATTGGCGCAGTCGCACCCCACGCTCGACGGCCTGTTCGCCGCCGAGCTGGCCTGGGCGGTGGCCTCGCTCGCGCTCGCTGCGCTCGTCGCCGCTCCTATCTTGGCGGTGAGCCTCTTCATCCTGTCCCAGTTCTTTCTCGTACCCATCTGGGCCGTCGGGCTCTTCGGCGGCTGGGCCGGTGGCGCACTTGCGAGGGCGGTACCCCACCCGCGCGCCGCGGACCGATGAGGTGGGCCTGTGGCGCCGTCGGTGGGTGGCCGGCAGCCCCCTGCGGAAGGTCGTGCAAACGCCCCGCCATCCCTCGTAGAATCCCTCCACGGGGCGGCCGGGAAGGAACACACACCCCATGCAGCGCAGTGGAAGATGGCTCCTGGCGGCGCTAATGAATGTCGCCCTGGTGGCGACGGCCTGCTCCGGCAGCGGCAGCAACGGAGACCCGCTGGCGGAGGTCGGCGTCGACGGCCAGATCTCGGTCGCGTTCAAGGGCGCGGGCGGGTTCAACCTGGCGGGCACGCTGTCGGTGCCCCAGAGTCCGAGCGGGACGGCCCCGGGTGTGCTGATCGTGCCCACCGTCGGTCCCGTGGACCGCGACGGCGTCCAGAACGAGACCATGCCCGACCTCCTCTACAAGGAGCTGGCGCAGAAGCTCAACGCGGCCGGGATGGTGACGCTGCGTTACGACCGGCGGGGTTACGGCCAGAGCACGCTGAGCGGCAAGAAGGCGACCTACGACGACATCGTCACCGACGCCCAGGACGCCATGAAGTTCCTCATGGGGCGCAAGGAGGTCGGCAAGTCCCCGGTCGCCGTCGTGGGCCACGACGTGAGCGGCCCCATCGCCCTGCACGTCGCCGCCAACGAGCCGCGGGTCAAAAGCGTGGTGCTGGTCTCCTCGCCCGGCCGGCCATTGGTGGAGCCGCTGGCTGAAAGCTTCGGAACCGTGTACAACGCGGGCTCGGCGGCCAAGCTCCGCACCATCGTCTCCGGGCTCGTGGCCGGCGGCAAGCTGCCCGGGGTGACCGAGATCCCGCCCGAGCAGCAGCCGGTCCTGGGCCAGGGCGAGGAGGGTTTGCTCCGGGGCATGTTCTCGGTCGACCCCTTGACCGACGCGGCCAAGGTCAAGGCGCCCGTGCTCGCCGTGGTGAGCTCGGTGTCAACGGGCGTGAAGCGCATCGACGGGGACCTGATCGCCCGCGCCGTCGGCCCTATGGCCGAGGTCATGGAGGTCAAGTCGGGCCCCACGTTGCGCGTCCCGCTCCCCGACCGGCCGCCGGTGGAATTCCAGGCCGGCAACGACTCGAGCCATGTCTTCGGGGCCCGCGTCGTCGACCCCGAGCCGCGGGACCAGGCGTCCATGGACAAGGTCGTCCAATGGCTCGCGACCAAGCTGGCGGCCGTCAAGGGGTAACCCGAACGGCTACAGCTTGGCCGCGGCCATGACGATTCCGGCGAGCGCGATCATCGCCCCGATGATGACGAAGACGAGCCGGTTGAACTGCGTGAGCATTTCGACGCGCAGGCTGGACAGGTCTTCTCGGACAAAACTCTGAAACTCTCGGTTGTCCGCCCGCATCGTTGTCAGCTCGTTGCGCAGCTCATGCCGTAAATCGCCGACGTCGGTCTTGAGCACGCCGACGTCGGTCTTGAGCACGCCGACGTCGGTCTTGAGCACAGCGACATCGGTCTTGAGCACAGCGACATCGGTCTTGAGCACAGCGACGTCGGTCTTGAGCACAGCGACGTCGGTCTTGAGCACAGCGACGTCGTCCTTCAGGAGGGCGAGGTCGTCCCGCACGGCGATGAGGTCGGCCTGGCGGGCGAATTCGGACCAGTCGACGGGCGGCAGAAGGGCCATCAGCGTGGCGGCGGGAGCGACGCCGATCTGGCGCTCCAGCACCGCTTCCAGCTCCTGGCGGTCACTATCCGATACATGGCGAGCCACAGCTTCTCCTCGTTGTCAGATGGTAGCACAAGGGGGAAGCACATGGCGCGACAATACACAGGGGGTACGACAAGCAATGCTAAGGCTCGGTGATGGCGCCCCGGTCGGCGCCGGTCACCAAGCGAGCGAACTTGGCCAGTACGCCGCTGGTGTAGCGGGGCTCGGGCAGTTTCCACTGGGCCCGGCGGGCGGCGAGGTCCGCGTCACCCACGAGCACGTCGATAGTGCGGGCGCCGGCGTCGATGACGATGCGGTCGCCGTCAACCACGAAGGCGATGGGGCCGCCGTCCACCGCCTCAGGCGCGACGTGGCCCACGCACAGCCCGTGGGTGCCGCCCGAGAAGCGTCCGTCGGTGACCAACGCGGCGTCGGCGCCCCGCCCGGCGCCCTTCATCGCCCCGGTGACGGCCAGCATCTCCTTCATACCGGGCCCGCCCTTGGGTCCTTCGTAGCGGATGACGACCACGTCGCCGGCCTCGATGCGCCCCGCGAGAATCGCTTCCATGGCGTGCTCCTCGCCGTCGAACACCCGCGCCGTGCCCTCGAAGCGCAGCTGGTCGAGGCCGGCGATCTTGACCACCGAGCCGTTGGGCGCCAGCGACCCCCGCAACACCGCCAGGCCGCCCTCGGCGTGGATCGGCGCCGACAGCGGGTGCACCACCGAACCGTCCGGCGGGGGCGGGTTCAGCGCATCGAGGTTGTCCGCCATGGTGCGCCCGGTCACGGTCAGGCAGGAACCGTCGATCAGGCCCGCCTCCAGCAGTTCCCGCATCACGACGGGCACCCCGCCCACGGCGTCCAGGTCGGACATGTGGTACTTGCCGTGCGGGCGGGAGTCGAGGATGTGCGGCACCCGCCGGCCGACACGGTTGAAGTCCTCCAGCTCGAGTTCGACGCGCGCCTCGTTGGCGATGGCGAGCAGGTGCAGGACGGCGTTGGTCGAGCCGCCGATGGCGTTGGCCACCGCGATGGCGTTGCGGAAGGCGGCCGGGGTCAGGATCTGGCGCGGGCGGATGCCGGCCTCCCATAGCCGCATGACCGCCCGGCCCGACTCGTAGGCGTAATCGTCACGCCGGCGGTCGACGGCCGGCGCCGACGCCGACCCAGGCAAGGACATCCCCAGCGCCTCGCCCAGAGCCGCCATGGTGTTGGCGGTGAACATCCCCGCGCACGACCCGACGGTCGGGCACGCCCGCCGCTCGATCAGGGCCAGCTCCTCGGCCGACAGCGCGCCGGCGGCGTGGGCGCCCACGGCCTCGAACACGCTCACGATGTCGAGCGCCTCGCCCTGGGCGCCGCGCCCGGGCAGGATCGACCCCCCGTAGAGGAACACGCTGGGGACGTTGAGCCGGGCGGCCGCCATGAGCATCCCAGGCAGGGACTTGTCGCAGCCCGCGAACGTCAGCAGGGCGTCCATGCGCTCGGCGTGCATGACGCACTCGACGGAGTCGGCGATCAGCTCCCGGCTCACCAGCGACCCCCGCATGCCTTCGTGGCCCATCGAGATCCCGTCCGACACGGCGATGGTCACGAACTCGATCGGGAACCCGCCCGCGGCCCGCACGCCGTCCTTGGAGCGCTTGGCCAGCCGGTCGAGGGGCATGTTGCAGGGGGTGACCTCGTTCCAGCTGCTGGCCACGCCCACTTGGGGCTTCGACCAGTCGTCGTCGGTCATCCCGATGGCCCGGAGCATGGCCCGGGCGGGCGCCCGGGCGAATCCCTCGGTCACTTCCCGGCTGAGGCGTTCCATGCCGCGCATGCTGGCATGAATCGGCTGTAACGCGCGTCCAGATACGGTGGACTCCACCCCCAGCCGGAAAGGTAAGGAGTCGCCGTGTTCATCCTGCAGTTGTGGTTGGCGCCCGTTCGGAACGCCCATTGGGTCACCGCGCAATGCGGGCACCAGTAAAGCCATGGACCTCCTCACCCGGGTGGCCGACGAGCTCGACGCCGTCCGCCGCCGCTCCCTCGACCTGCTCGCCCCTCTCCCCGACCACGACCTCACCCGCCAGATCTCTCCCATCATGTCCCCCCTGGTGTGGGACCTCGCCCACATCGGCAACTACGAGGAGCTGTGGCTCCTCCGGGCGGTCACCGGGGCCCCGCCCATCGACGAGTCGCTCGACTCGATCTACGACGCCTTCCGCCACCCCCGGAAGAACCGCCCATCGCTCCCCTTGCTGGGCCCGGCCGATGCCCGCCGCTACATCGGCGAGGTCCGGGGCCGGGTGCTGGACTCCCTCGAGCGCATCCCCGACGGCCGCCTCACCGACGACGCGTTCGTCTACGGCATGGTGATCCAGCACGAGCACCAGCACGGCGAGACCATGCTCGCCACCCTCCAGCTCATGGGCGATCAGGCCCACCGGCCCGTGGGCGAGCCGGCGCCGCCGGCCACTGCCGTGGTCCCGATGGGCGAGGTCTTCGTCCCCGCCGGCTCGTTCGTGATGGGTACCGACGAGGGCTGGGCCTACGACAACGAGCGCCCCGCCCACCCTCGCGACGTGCCGGGATTCTGGATCGACGCCGCGCCCGTCACCAACCGCCAATACCTCGAGTTCATCGACGCCGGGGGGTACTGCGAGCCCCGCTGGTGGTGCGACGAGGGCTGGGCCTGGCGCTACGAGGCCAACGCCGAGCACCCCCTGTTCTGGCGGGAGGAGGGCGGCGGGGCGTGGTCGCGCGTGCGGTTCGGCTGGCGCGAGGAGGTGCCGCTCGCCGAGCCCGTCCAGCACGTCTGTTGGTACGAGGCCGACGCCTACGCCCGGTGGGCGGGCAAACGCCTGCCCACCGAGGCCGAGTGGGAGAAGGCGGCGGCGGGCGCCACGAGCGCGCAGGCCAACCTCGGCCAGCGCCACTACCGGCCCGCGCCAGTGGGCGCTTACCCTGCCGGCGCCAGCACGTATGGCGTCCACCAGCTGATCGGCGACGTGTGGGAGTGGACATCGTCGGACTTCGAGCCCTACCCGGGCTTCGCCTCGTTCCCCTACCGCGAGTACTCGGAGGTCTTCTACGGCGCCGGGTACAAGGTGCTGCGGGGCGGCTCGTGGGCGACCGACCCCGTGGTGGCGCGCCCGACGTTTCGGAACTGGGACCTTCCCGTCCGCCGCCAGATCTTCGCCGGCTTCCGCTGCGCCCAGGACGCGTGATGTTCCCGAACCGTCCCATCAAGCCCACGCTCGAGCGCTTCCTCACCGCCGACGACCTGCGCGCCGCCCTGGAGAACGACGTGCGCGAGGGGCTCACCCATGCGCCCAAGGAACTGCCGCCCAAGTGGTTCTACGACCGGCGGGGCTCCGAGCTGTTCGACCAGATCACCCGCCTGCCCGAGTACTACCTCACGCGGGCCGAGCGCAGCATCCTCAACGAGGCGCGCCACGAGATCGCGCCCTTCTCCGAGGCCGACACGGTCATCGAGCTGGGTTCGGGAACGTCGGAAAAGACCCGGCTGCTGCTCGACGCTTTCGTCGACCGTCGCCGGCTGCGGCGCATCATCCCCTTCGACGTGAGCGAAGCGACCCTTCGGGAAGCGGCGGCTTCGCTTTGCGAGGAGTACCCGGGCGTCGAGGTCACGGCCATCGTCGGCGACTTCGACCACCACCTGGGCGAGCTGCCGACCGGAGGCCGCCGGCTGATCGCGTTCCTCGGGAGCACCATCGGCAACTTCGCGCCGAAGCCCCGCGCCGAGTTCCTGGCTGCGCTCTCCGCGATCATGGAGGCGGGCGACAGCTTCTTGCTGGGGACCGACCTCGTGAAGAACAAGGCTCGGCTCATCGCCGCCTACGACGACGCCGACGGGGTGACGGCCGAGTTCAACCGCAACGTGCTCCGGGTCGTGAACAAGGCGCTGCGCGCCGACTTCCGGCCCGATTGCTTCGCCCACGTGGCCGCCTTCGATGAGCAAGAGGAGTGGATCGAGATGTGGCTGCGCGCCGAGGAGGAGCAGGAGGTGTGGGTGGGCGCCCTCGACCTCGGGGTTGGCTTTGGCGAGGGCGAGGAGATGCGCACCGAGATCAGCGCCAAGTTCCGGCGGCCCCAAGTCGAGGACGAGCTGGCCGCCGCCGGCCTGTCCTTGGCCCGCTGGTGGACCGACAGCGGCGGCGACTTCGCCCTGTCCCTGTCGTTCAAGGAGTAGCAGAAACGACTGAAGCACCGCCGCCGCGGTGCTTCAGTCACAGCCGCTTGGTCGCGGCAAGGCGTCTAGGAGCGTCGCCTGAACAGCTGGGCGACGCCGAGGACAAGGGCGGCGAAGCCCGCCCAGATCGTCTTGCCGATCTCGACCGGGCCCCACTTCTCGGGCGTCCCGTCGCTGTAGAGCCCGTTGATCGACGCCGTCCCGCCCACGTTCGACGTCAGCGGCCGGTTGCTCCCGATCAGCATAAGGATGCCGAGCACCACGCTGAGCCCCGAGAGGATCGCCAGCGGCTGGAGGTTGGCGCCCGTGCGGACGAGGGTGTTGCCCAGCACCGCCGCGGTGGTCACTGTCGGCGCGATCGTCGTGGTCGTGGCGACCGTGCCGGTCGGCGGCGAGGTGGTCGTCGTGGCCGCCACCGTGGTCGTCGTGGTCGACGTGGAGGTCGTGGTCGACGTGGAGGTCGAGGTCGACGTGGAGGTGCTCGTCGACGTCGACGTGCTGGTGGAGGTCGAGGTGCTGGTGGAGGTGCTGGTGGAGGTCGAGGTGCTGGTGGACGTAGAGCTGCTGCTCGTCGTCGCGGCCGCCAAGACGTCGGGGCCCTGGGCCGAGCACTCGACGTGGCCGAGGATGATGTCGACCACCCCGAGGAGGCCACCGACGCCGGGCAGGATCGTGATGTGCACGGCGTTGACGCTCACGCTGGTCGACGCGCCGGGGACGTTGGTGATGGTGCGCTCGTGCAGCGCGATGGAGGCCACGCCCGGGATGACGATCGGGGCCATGTTGGCCAGCGGCGAGGAAACCAGCGGGCTGCCCGCAGCGCTGGCGCCGACGAGTTGCACGTCGCTGCGGGAGCCGTCGCCGTCGGCGACGCAGCTGGCCGTGACCGCGCCGATGGCGATCGAGCCGAGGCCGACGGTCACGTCGCCGACTCGCGCGAAGCTGCTGGAGAAGCCCAGGTGGTTCTCACCGGCGACGCCGTTGCCTTGGCTCCTGGCCTCGAGCACGCCGACGGCGAGGAGGCCGGGGACGTTGACGGGCACCGCCGTCTGGAGCCCCGTGTCGTAGCTCAGCGGGCCGCTCTCCGAGGCCGAGCCCTGCACGCCCGCGGGCGTTGGCGGCACCACGTTGCCGAGCAGGCTGCTGTTGACGTTGGCCGCGTAGGCGCGACCGGAAACCGAGTCGACGTCGGCCGACGCGGGACCCGACGCCAGGAACAGCCCGCCTACCCCACTGACGATCATCACGACGGCGAGAGCCACTGCACGTGGCTGGCGCCTCTGAGTCGTCCTCATCGGTTTTCTCCCTTTCCTGAACACCCCCGCAGGTGTCCGGCGCCGCCGACTTGCGGACGGGGAAGGCTAACTCATCCGGTCACCGTGACGCCACTATCCGCGGCAACAAGTAACCGAAGAACTCATAGAGCGACGCCTGGCCGGTAGAACGCCGGCCCGCCTTAGATCCCATCAGGATCACACGCGGGCGCACGGGCGCCCCGCTCCGCCAACGACGAGCCCGGCAGGTGCAGGGCTTCCGCTAGGCCGACTCGTGTTGCTCCAGGCGGTACGACCACAGGGCGCTGCCGGTGGCGACCGGCGGTTGCTGGCCGCCGTGCTGGGTATGGCCGTGGACGAACGCCCGCGAGGCGACCCACGCGTCGAAGGATTCCTCGTCCCGCCAGCGGGTGTAGACGAGCCAGGTCGTGCGCTCGTCGGTAGGCCGCAGGAGCTGGAACTCCTGGAACCCGTCGGCCTTCTCCACCTCGCCGGCGCGGGCGGCGAAGCGGCGGGCCATCTCCTCGGCGCGCTCGGGCGGTACCTCGATGGCGTTGATTCTGACTACGGACATCGCGCCATCATGGCCGGCGCGCCGCCCGCCGGGCGAACGCTAGGCCGTGCGCTTGGGGTAGGACTCGACCCGCTCCCACACCAGGAACATGAGGCCCCCGAAGAGCAGCGCGAAGGCGACCAGGCCCATCACGAACGGGTCACGACCGGTGCGGGCCAGCTGCTGGGGACGGACCTGGGTGCCGATGAGGATGCTCGAGCCGCCAGGGCCGACGCCGATCCGGAAGCCGTCGAGGTTGGGGCTGCCCCCGCCGATCCCGGGGCGGATGGGCGGCGGCGACGCGACCCGGACGGGCTCGACGCACGCCTGGTCGACCGACGTCGTCGACCGGTTGCCGGAAGCAGTGGCCGCGCCGGTGGTGATGTTGCTCGTGCCGTCCGACGTGTTGGTGGCCGTGTTCGTCAGCAGGCCGGGGACGTCGAGGTTGATCGACCCGCCGGTGACGTTCGCGTCGTTGCGGGCGATGTTCTGCGACTGGTTCCCCACGCTGGCGTTCCCGCCCGTGTCGGCGCGCGCCGTGCCGGTGTTGCCGACGTCGACCCTCTGGCCGCCGAAGCGGAAGAAGCCGTCGCACTGCACCCCACCGCCGATGCCGAAGAAGCCGAACGGCCCGCCGGGGCCTCCCTGCCCGCCGCCGACGCGGGTCTGGCCGACCGCGGTCGTGGACTGGTTGCCGGCGGCCGTCGCCGCGCCGGTGTTAATGGTGGACGTGCCGTTGGACGTGTTCGTGGCCGTGTTGCCGAGCTGGAGGCCGATGCCGACCAGCCCCGCGTTCACGGTGTTGGTGTTGCTTGCCGCGTTCGACGAGTTGTTCCCCACGCCGCTGTTGCCGCCCGTGCTGGCCGTGGCCGAGCCCGAGTTGGTGACCCCGGAGCTCTGGTCCGGCGGCGGGACGTAGAACGGGTTGATGAAGGGGTTGAAGATCGAGCCGAGGACGATAGGGCTGCCGCCGCCATCTCCCGGCGCACTGGCCCTGGTCTGCGACGCGTTGGTGTCGGCCGTGTTGCCGGCCGCCGCCGCCGGCCCGGTCGAGACGTTGGACGCGCCGGTCGAGGCGTTGCCGCTGCCGCCGCTGAGGTTGAGGACGAGGCCGAGCACACTGCCCAGCACCGGCGGCGAGGTGGTCGGGGGCGTGGTCTGGGTGTAGGCGTTGCCGGCGGCGTTGCCGGACGAGTTGCCCGCGCTCGCGTTCCCGCCGGTGCTGGCGGCGCCGGTGCCGGAGTTGCCGACCCCTGAGGACTGGGACTGCTGGCCCCACGCCGGCCCGCCCGACACCGCCAGAGAGCCCGCGACCGTTGCGCTCACCAGCATCGTGAGCCCCGCCCGCCTTCTCGCCAAAGCACGCATAGTTGTCCCTTGCCCCCCGGCCTGTAGTCGTGGCGCTGAAGTCTGCCCCAGCCCTACGCTCCGTGGCAAGCACACTCGCTTTTCGACCACGCTCCGTCGTATTCCTATGACCCTCGGCGTTGGCGGAGGAGGGCCGTGACCGCCCTGCCGTCCGCCTTGCCCGCGGTGGCCGCCATCACCTTGCCCACGAAGAAACCTGTGAGCTTGTCTTCCCCCAACCGGTACCGGTTCCATTCCTCGGCATGGGCGGCGATGGCGTCGTCCACGGTCGAGGCGAGGGTGTCGGCCGCCATCGCCTCGAAACCGAGGTCCCGCGCCACCGCCTCGGGGTCGCCGCCGTCGACCATCACCTTGGCCAGCACCTGTTTGGACTGGGTGGGGGTGAGCCGCCCTTCCTGCTCGAGCCGCAGTGTCGCGACGAAGGCCGCCGCGTCCGGCGGCGCCGCCCGCCCCACCAGCTCGTTGGCCGCTCGGGTCAGGGCCTCGATCCCGGCCTGGACAGCGACGGTCACCAACCCGTCGAGGTCCTCGCCGACGACCAGCGACACGTCTCGATGGTCGACGCCCGCCCGCGCCAGCGCCGCCAGCGCCGCCCGCCGCTCGGCCGGGAGCCTCGGCAGCTCGATCGGGATCCTCCAGTCGAGCGGCGCCAGGTCGGGTTCCGGGAAGTAGCGGTAGTCCTCCGCCTCCTCCTTCGTCCGCAACGAGGACGTCCGCCCGGCCGACTCGTCCCAGTGGCGGGTCTCCTGCACGACGCGGCCGCCCGCTTCGAGCAGCTCGGCTTGCCGGCACGCCTCGTACTCGACGGCGCGCACCAATGAGCGCACCGAGTTCAGGTTCTTGATCTCGGCCCGCGTGCCGAGGGGCTCGCCCGGGCGCCGGACCGAGACGTTGGCGTCCACCCGCAGCGAGCCCTCCTCCATGCGGGCGTCGGAGGCGCCGACGGCCACGAGGATGGCGCGCAGCTCGTTGACGTACGCCTTCGCCTGCTCGCCCGAGCGGATGTCGGGCGCGCTCACGATCTCCACCAAGGGGACGCCCGCCCGGTTGTAGTCCACCAAGGCGTAGGAGGCGCCGTGGATGCGCCCGCTCTCGCCCACATGAGTCGTTTTCCCGGTGTCCTCCTCCATGTGGGCGCGCACGATGCCCACGCGGGAGCCGTCCGGCAGTTCGAGGTGGCCGTCGACGTTGATGGGCTCGTCGTACTGGGATACCTGGTAGTCCTTGGGCATGTCCGGATAGAAGTAGTTCTTCCGGTGGAACACCGACGGGCGGATCTCGCACTGCAGCGCCGTTCCGATCCGCATCGCCAGCTCGACCGCGGCCCGGTTGACCACCGGCAGCGATCCCGGCAGCCCCAGGCACACCGGGCAGACGTAGGTGTTCGGCTCGCCGCCGAAGGCGTTCCGGCAACCGCAGAACAGCTTGGTGGCGGTGGCCAGCTCGCAGTGGACCTCCAACCCGACGACGGTCTCCCAGCCGGGCGCGCCCGGCTTCGACGTGGCCATCATGGCCGGCTGCGCTCCAGCGCGGCCGCCACCCGGAACATCGCCCGCTCGCCCAGCGCCGGCCCGAGGACCTGGACGCCCACCGGCATGCCGTCGTCGCCCGCGCCGTAGGGGACCGACATGGCCGGGATCCCGGCCAGGTTGGCGGGGATCGTGCACACGTCGACCAGGTACATCGCCATCGGGTCGTGCGTCCGCGCCCCGAGCGGGAACGCGGTCGACGGGCACGTCGGCGCCAGCAGCACGTCGAACTGCGAGAAGGCGGCCTCGAAGTCCCGGATGATGAGGGTGCGGACCCGTTGCGCCTGGCCGTAGTACGCGTCGTAGTAGCCCGCCGAGAGGGCGTAGGTGCCGAGCATGATCCGCAGCTTCACCTCGGGGCCGAAACCAGCCGCCCGGGTGGCGTGGTACATGGCGTTGACGTCGGCGCCGTCGACGCGCAGCCCGTACCGCACGCCGTCGTAGCGGGCCAGGTTGGAGGACGCTTCGGCCGGCGCGATCAAGTAATACGCCGACAGCCCGTACTCCGCGGCGGGGACGTGGGCCTCGTCCACCGTGGCGCCCGCCCCCTGCAGGGCGGCGCCGGCGGCGACCACCCGGGCGACCACGTCGGGGTCGGCGTCCCACGTCAGCTCGTGGACGATCCCGACGCGCAGGCCCTCGACCCCTTCGGCCAGCGCGCTCGACACGCCGGGCGAGGGCTCGGGGATCGACGTGGAGTCGGCCGGGTCGTGGCCGGCGATGACATCGAGGACCAGCGCGGCGTCGCCGACGCTGTTCGCCAGGGGACCGACCTGGTCGAGTGACGACGCGTAGGCCACCAGCCCGTAGCGGGACACCCGGCCGTAGGTGGGCTTGACGCCGACGACCCCGCACAGCGCCGCCGGGAGCCGGATGGACCCGCCGGTGTCGCTCCCCAGGGCCACGCCCGTCATGCGGGCGGCGACCGCCGCGGCCGACCCCCCGCTGGAGCCACCCGGCACCTTGGTCGGGTCGCGGGGGTTGCGGGTCGGGCCGAACGCCGAGTTCTCGGTGGACGAGCCCATGGCGAACTCGTCCATGTTCGTCTTGCCAATGAGCACCGCCCCGGCGTCGCGCAATCGCCCGACGACGGTGGCGTCGTACGGCGGCTTCCAGCCGTCGAGGATGCGCGACCCGCACGTGGTCGGGATGCCGCGGGTGCAGAGGTTGTCCTTGAGGGCCACAGGCACCCCCGCGAGCGGGCCGGGGTCCTCGCCGGCGGCGACACGCCGGTCGATCTCGTCAGCCTCGGCCCGGGCCACATCCGCCAGCACCAGGTTGTAGGCGTGCACGTCGGCCTCGCGTGCGTCAATCTCCGCCAAATGCTCCTCGACCACGTCCCGGGCTCGGCGCCGGCCGGCCCGGACCGCCGCGCCCGTCTCTGCGGCGGACGGGCTCACGGCTCGACCGTGAGGATGGGCGGGACCTTGAACCGACCGTCCTCCGCCGCCGGCGCCTGCGCCAGGACCTCGTCCTGGTCGAGGCTCGGGACGACCGTGTCCTCGCGCAGGACATTGAGCAGCGGCACCGGATGGTTGGTGGGCGCCACGCCGGTCGTGTCGAGGGCGCTGACGTCGGCCGCGTGCTCGAGCACGGCCGCCAGTTGCACGGTGAGCCGGTCGACCTCCTCGTCGGTGACCGCGAGCCGAGCCAGCTTGGCGACGTGCAGCACTTGCTCCCGCGAGATCCGCTCCCCCATTGGCCCGAGCTTCGCTCAGATCGATGTGCCGCGCGACATCATTTGGAACGCCAGCATCTGCGCGGTGGTGCCGGCGACCGCGTCGTTCAGGGCCACGATCGTCATCGGGACGTCGTACGCCGCCATTGCGTTCATGAGGCGATCGAGCTCGGGGCCCTCGCCGATCGTCCCCTCGACCAGGCCGATCGAGGCGGGACGGGCGTGCTCGGCCCGGTACCCGTAGGACTCCTCGAGGATGCGGCCCCACAGGTCGACCTCGCCGACGACCAGTGGCCCGGGCACCACGCACAACCCGTGCTGGCGGAGGGCGTCGAGGTCACTGGCGCCGGAGACGCCGCACCAGCATCCGACCGACGGCGCGGGGTGGCCGCCGCCGATGCACACCGCGTTCATCGGGACCCCCGGCTTCCACTCGATGTGCCGTTGCGCCACCGACCGCAGGTACAGCCGGCCCGAGGTCTGCCAGTAGCGCCACGCCCGGATGGGGGCGTCCGGCGCCACCACCAATTCGCTAACCGTCGATCTCCTGGGCGGCGTGCTGCATGGCGTTCCACTGCGCTGTCTCCGGGAACAGCGGGTCGACGCGGCACGTGGACTCCGGCCCTTCGGGGATCCACAGCGCCGCGGCCGCCTCGTAGCAGGCCCGGTGGAACGACATCATGGTCGGGCAGGTCGCGCCTTGCGCGGTGAGCTCGGTTTGGAAGAGCTCGTCCTCGTCCACGGACCGGGCGCAGATGTCGCACATGTTGTGGAGCCCGAAGCCTGGACGCACCGTACCCGTCGAGGTGACTTCGTCAGTGCTTTCCATGGCCGCCAGTCTACGCCTCGGGGGGGTCCACGGCGGCCGCTCGCGCCGGAGGCCTCGCCGGCGGCGCGAAACAGGAGTGCCGAGGCCGAAGGCCGGAGCCCCTCATCGCGGGGCGGGTCAGGAGGGGGGCCCGCCCCCCTCCTGGGAAGTACCGTGCCTGCGTGCCGCCGACGACCTACCCCTTCCTGTCCGACGAGTGGATCACCGAAGCCCGCCGCATCCGCGAGGAGCACGCCGGCGGCGGGATCAACGTGCCCGCGGTCGTGCGCATGAACCAGGTGATCACCGACGCCCCCTTCGGCGACGGCCCTATCCAGGCCCACCTCGACACCAGCACGGGCCAGCTCGTCATGGAGATCGGCCATGTCGATGAACCCGACGTCACCGTGACCCTCGACTACGGCACCGCCCGAGCCATCTTCGTGGACGGGACCCCGGAAGTGGCCATGGCGGCGTTCATGCAAGGCAAGGTCAAGGTCGCGGGCGACCTGGCAAAGCTGATCGCCACCCTCCAGCAGGTGAGCCCCGGCGCGTTCGACGCGTCCGAGGTCCAGCGCCGGATCAAGGAGATAACGGCCTAGCCATCGCTCCGGGCCCGCGCAGCCGGGGACTACGCCGTTGGCGCTGTGATCTTGGCGTTTTGGAGCCGAATCACAGCGCTAACCCTGCACCAAGGTTCGGCGTGTGGCCTGAACGGCACGAAGGTCCGCGGCGCCGTGTTACGCGGTCCCGAAGGGACCCGCCGTAGGCTCCGTGGCCTGAACGGCACGAAGGGCAGACGCCAGTTCGGCGACGGTCCACCGGCCGGGCCGCTCGACGCCCTCGCCGAACGACCACGGGCGGAAGGCCTTCACGGTCCCGCCGTGGACGTAGAACACCTGGCCCGTCGCGGGGCAGTCAGCGGTGGCCAGCCACCCGACCATGGGCGACACGTTGGCGGGGTCCCATGCGTCGAACGCGTGCGGGTCGTCGGGCGGGCGGATCATGTCCTCCCAGCCCGGTGTGCCCTCGGTGAGGCGGGTGCGGGCCATGGGCGCGATGGCGTTGACCCTGATCCCATAGCGCTCCAGCTCGGCGGCTGCGATGACGGTGAAGGCGGCGACGCCGGCCTTGGCGGCGCCGTAGTTGGTCTGCCCGGGGTTCCCGAGCAGGCCCGACGTGGAGGACGTGTTGACGACCGACGCCCGCGCCGGCTGGCCCGCCTTGGCCCGCTCCCGCCAGTAGGCGGCGGCCCAGCGGGTGGGGGCGGCGTGGCCACGCAGCACGACCCGCACCACGTCGTCCCACTCCTGCTCGCTCATGTTGACGAGGAACCGGTCGCGCAGGATGCCGGCGTTGTTGACGAGGACGTCGAGGCCGCCGAACGCCTCCACCGCGCCTGCCACCAGCCGGCGGGCGCCGTCCCAGTCGGCTACGTCGTCGGCGTTGGCCACCGCCTCGCCTCCGGCGGCCCGGATCTCCTCCACGACGGCGGTGGCGGGCCCCAGGTCGTCGGCGCCGGAGCCGTCCGGCCCGCCGCCCCGGTCGTTGACAACCACACGCGCGCCCTCGGCCGCCAGCAGCAAGGCGTGTTCCCGACCGAGGCCGCGGCCCGCGCCGGTGACGATGGCCACCCGGCCGGCGAGCGCGGTCAAATGATGTAGACGTTGACCGCGGTGCCCGCCTTGGTGCGGCTGCCCGGCGCGGGATCGCTGCGGAACACCGTGCCGGTGATGCCGAACACGTTGCCCAGCTTGAGGCCGACGGCTTCGAGGGCGGCCTTGGCGTGGGTGGTGTCCATGCCGTAGATGCTGGGCACGACGGGCTGGCCCTTGGAGATCACGATCGTGACGGTCGCGCCCTTGTCGACCTTGTTCCCCACCGCCGGCCGGGTGCCGATGATCGCCCCGTTGGGGACGTCGTCGTCGTTGCGCTCGTCTCGCGCCGGGGTGAGGCCGAGGTCCTGCAGGGCCTTGACGGCCTGGTCGTAGGACATCTTGGTGAGGTCGGGCACGGTTCGTTTGTCGGGACCGGCCGACACCGTCAACGAGACTGCGTCGCCGT
>JAHFUQ010000011.1:26411-41410 GCA_023265045.1 Acidimicrobiia bacterium | reverse complement strand
TCCAATCGATGACGTTCCCGGCGTCGACGGTCTCGCTGAACTTGTTGGTCACGTCGCCCAGCCTGAGCACGGCCTTGTCGAGCGCCGCCTTGGCTTCCGCCTGGCTCAGGTTGGTGAGGTCGGGCACATCGGTCGGCTTGGGGCCGTCGGACACGATCAGCGTGACCGTCTTGCCTTCCTTGAGCTTGGGCGGCGGGCTGGCAGGCGGCGGGATCTGGCGCAGCACCTCGCCCTTGGCCTCGGTGTCGTCAAGCTCCGCCTTAGGGACCACGTCGAACCCGAGGGTGCGGAGCTTGGCCCGGGCCTCGTCGAAACGCATCGCCGTGACGTCGGGCACTTCGATGCTGGGCACCTGGATCTTGACCAGGGCGATGGCGGCGGCCGAGCCGCAGATGAGGGCCACCATCAGCGCCATCGTCACCCGCAGCCAGCGCCGGCGCCGGCGACCGGCCTTGGCCGGGACCATGGGCTCGGCCTCGGGCAACGGCGCGGGCTCGGGCGGGGTGGGCAAGGCGATCGCGACGGTCGGGTCGGTGGCGGCGGTGGGCGCCGGAGCCGCGAGGGCGGGCGGCGCCGGCACGGCCTTCCTGCCCTTCTTGCCGCCGCCCAGCTCGGTCGGGTCCCGGTCGAGGACGACCGCGGCCGCGTCGAACATGGCGGGGCCGGCGAGGGGCAGGGGCTTGGGGGCCGGGAGCTTGGGCGCCAGGCCGTGGAAAGCGGCGCCGAAGGCCATGGCGTCGGGCCTCGCCTCGCGATCGGGCTGGCCGGCACGGGCCAGGACGGGGCCGAGCAGGTCGAGCTCGGGGGGCACGTCCATCGGCCGTTCGAGCCGACCCAGGATGGTGCCGACGGTCGTGTCGGCCGCGAACGGCACCCGGCCGGTGACGGCCTCGACCAGCACGACGGCGAGGGCGTAGATGTCGGCCTTGCCGTCGAGCGGTACCCCCCGGATCTGCTCGGGCGCGGCGTAGCGGGCGGTGCCGAGCACCGCCCCCGACGGTTCCGTCCATGCCGCCTCGGCCAGGGCGCGGGCGAGGCCGAAGTCGGCGATGCGGAGCCGCCCGTCCTCGTCGAACAGGAGGTTGGCGGGCTTGATGTCGCGGTGCACGAGGCCGCGGCGGTGGGCGTAGTCCAGGCCCCGCGCCGCCTCCAGCCCGACGAGCAGCGCCTGGGACGGGTCGAGGCGGTGGCCCCGGTCGAGCATGGCCCGCAGGCTCCCGCCGCCGAGGAACTCGGTGACGATGTAGGGCCCGTCCTCCTCCTCGCCCCAGTCGTACACGGCGAGGACGTTGGGGTGACTCAGGGCCGCCGCGGCGCGGGCTTCGGCCCGGAAGCGGCGCAGGAAAGCGGCGTCGTCGGCGAGGGCGGGATGGAGGATCTTGACGGCCACCCGCCGGCCCAGGCGCGAGTCGTCAGCCAGGAAGACGTGGGCGGACGCGCCGGTGCCAATCACCGCCGAGAGCCGGTAGCGGCTGCCCAACACGCGGCCGATGTGGTCCGCGATACGCATGGAAGCCACGGCTTCGAGGGTACCCCGAGTCGCCCGATGCAGGGCGTATACGTGCGCAATGATGGTCCGGCCATGCGCAAGCGACTCATCATGGGGATCCTCGCCGCCATCGCCGTCGGCGGGATCGTGTTCACCTTTTCGGGTCCGAAGCGCAACGTGCCGGGCCGGCCCGCTGCGGTCGAGGGCGTCTCGCCGCAGGGCGGGGACCTCGACCTCCGCCAGGCGACCATCGCCGCCGACCTCGCGCCCGGCTACCAGGGCTACCTCGTGCTCGACCGGGTCGAGATCCCCCAGGACGACGTCCAGTTCGTGCTCGCCCTCAACACCCTCACCCTCAAGCCCCTGCCCGGCAGTGACTACCTCCAGATCGCCGCCGGGCGGCACTGCGCCTCGGTCGTCTACTGGCCCATCGGCCAGAGCCGGGAGTCGGGCACGGGCAGCTACACCTGGTGCTTCCAACTGCACTGATCATGGCGACGGGCACCCGGATCCTTCGGATCTCGCCCGCCGCAGCCATGGCGACGGGCACCCGGATCCTTCGGATCTCGCCCGCCGCAGCCATGGCGACGGGCACCCGGATCCTTCGGATCTCGCCCGCCGCAGCCCGGCCCCGCCGGGCCTCGCCAGCTGTGTCGAGGCCATGATCGGCTGCCTGTTCTGCCGGATCGCGGCGGGCGAGGAACCGGCCGAGATCGTGTTGGACGAGGCCCACGCGGTGGCGTTCCTCGACGTCCGGCCCGTGTTCCCCGGCCACACCCTGCTCGTGCCGCGCGATCACCACGAGACCCTCGCCGACATTCCCCCCACGCTGGTCGAGCCGCTGTTCGCCACCGCCCAGCGCCTGGCCCGGGCCGTCGAAGCGGGCATGGAGGCGGACGGCACCTTCGTGGCCATGAACAACCGGGTGAGCCAGTCGGTCCCCCACTTCCACGTCCACGTCGTGCCCCGGAAGCGCAAGGATGGGCTGCGGGGCTTCTTCTGGCCCCGCACCCGCTACGCCAGCGCCGACGACCAGTCAGCCGCCGGCGGGCGCATCCGCGCGGCCCTCAGCTCGCAGCCACCCGGTTGAAGAACTCCGTGCTGGCCAGGAAGTAGGCCAGCACGTACTCGGCGCGCAGGCCCTCCTGCATGCGGTCGAGCCCGAACTGCTGCCCGGGCGCCCCAGGAGTTGCTGGTAGAGCGACTGGACGTAGGCGACGCGAAGATAGGGAAGGGCGCCGAAGTGCACCGGCGAGGGACGCGCCGACACCGACGGGCCGGCGGGCGTCTCGTAGGCGCCGATGTCGACGACCGACGAACCGTCTCCGTCCCCGTCGACGATCCGCGGCCCCCCGCCGGCGTCGAGGGCGCGCAGCGACGGGGCGGCGCTCGCGCCCGCGTCAACCGCGGGCGAGATCCCGGCCACAGGCACGTCGCCCCCGGGCCGATCAGCAGCGGGTCGGCCGAGAGGTTGCCGCCGGCGCCGACGACGGTCCCGTCGCACCCGGCTACCGCCGGTCCCGCGCTGGCGCTGTAGACCAGGTTGGCGACCATGGCCGGCCCCGGCCCCGCGACGCCCGAGCTCCCGCAGACGAGGGACGGACCGTTCCCGGAGTAGATCAGGTTGTTGTAGAGGGCGGGAGCGCCCGAGGTCGAGGGGCCCGCCTCGTAGACGGACACGCCGTTGGCGCCCCCGCGGACGGTGAAGCCCCGGAGCACCGACGCGCGCCCTTCCTGGTGCCCGAACGCCACCACGCCCCGGATGACGGTGGCGTCGGGCCCGGCGGCACTGCGCACCTCGATCGCCTTGCCCCGGAAACTGATGTAGTCCTCCTGGTAAACGCCGGGCGCGACGACCACCGTGCCGTGGTCCGCCACCGCGTCGATGCCGGCCTGGATCGTCGTCTGGTCGGCGGGGACGTTGACGACGGCCGGCGCGACCTCGGCCGCGGCCGGGCGGACGATCGCCGTCAGCAGGGCGATGAGGACGGCCACGACCGCCGATTTCCGCATGCTCGGAGTGTCGGCACGCAGGCGGCGCGACTTGCGGAAGCCGTCAGCCCCGGTGGCGCAGGTTCCAGCGCCACTCGTCGGCCAGGGGATCGAGGTCGAGCATCTCGTCCCGCCGCTCAGCGCTCGTGCCGTGCAGGCGGGCCTCGTGCACGTCGTGCACGGTGATCCCCGCGGGATGGGGCACGGCGACCGTGACCGGCCCCGCCACCGGCGCCGTCCCCGGTTGGAGCACACGGAGGTACCAGCCCGTGCGGCCGGTTTCCCGCAACCGGGCCAGGATCCGCTGGTCCCCCCGCAGTAGGCCGAGCTTGTAGCAGGGCCACCGGGGCTGGCAGACCTCGAGCACGGCGTCGCCCCACGCCCACAGGTCGCCGATGCACACGTCGGGCTCCAGCCACCCCGCGACGGTCAGGTTCTCGCCGAAGGCGGCGGGGCCGAGGTCTTCTCCCCGTTCCGACGACCAGGCGGCGATGTGCTCGGACGGGTAGGCGTAGACGGCCTTGTCCTCCCCCCCGTGCACCTCCAGGTCGGCCTGGCCGTCGCCCGCCAGGTTCAGCGTGCCGACCTCGATCGTGGCCGCCGAGACCGGGCGCTTGACGATCCCGCTCTGCACCGGTCGGCCGCGGTGCAGAGCCAGGAACGCGGGCAGGCCCACGTTCACCGACACGAGCCCGACCTCCGCGCTCACCCGCCCGCGTTGACCCGGTTGTAGTACTCGGCGCTGCCCAGGAAGTAGGCGCGGACGGTGTCGGTGCGCATCCCGTTCAGGAGCTGGCCGACCCAGAACTGGAGGCCGGCGGCGTCGGCGGGCCGGCCGATGAGGTCCTGGTACAGGCTGCGCACGTACCGCTCGAGGAACGTGGGCGTGTACAGGAAGCCGAGGGCGACGCTCAGCCGGCTCTGCCCGCCGTTCACCCGGTCCACCCAGAACGTGAGGGCGGGGTCGCCGTTGAGGGCGACCTGGGCCAGCACGTCGGAGAAAAGCCCCTTCACGAAGCGCACGTTCGGCGTCGGCGGATCGCCGAAGCGGAAGTCAAGCCGGCTCTGGAACTCGAAGTACTCGTCGGAGCCGAGCAACACGGCCGCCATCAGCTCGATCGGGTAGAGCCCGGGCGCGGTGAGCGTCACCATCGCCTCGAACGGGTCGACCGCCGGGTTCGGCGGCCGTTGCAGGAAGAGGTTGAAGTAGGACGCGAGCTGCACGCGGCGGTGCTCGGGCGTGGCGACGAGGGCGAGGGCGAACGCGTCCCGCGCCAGCCCGGCCGCCAGCCGGGCGTCCCAGAAGGTGAACTCCGCCAGCGTCGGCTCCCGCCCCAGCGCGGAGAGGTAGGCGGCCCTGACGAACTTCGACGGTTGCGGCGGCTGGCTGACGGCCACGATGGGCACGTCGGTCCGCCCGGCGCGCCCGTCATGGAGGAACGTGAGCGTGCCGGTGAAGGTGCCGGGCCCGGTGGGCGTGAACCGGACCCCTACCGTGCACGTGACCAGGGCCGGAAGCGTCGCCGCCGCGCCGGTGCAGCCGTTCGACACGAGGGCGAAGCCGGCGCCCGTCACTGCGACCCCGCTCACGTGCGCCGGGAGCCGCCCGACACCGGTCAGGTTCACCGTCCCCGCCGCGCCCTGCCCGGGCGGCAGGCTGCCGAAGTCCACCGGCGACGGGTTGGGCGCGACGCCGGGGCCGATCACCGTCTCGTAGGCGCCGATGCCGATGACCGCGGACCCGTCGCCGTCACCGTCGATGATGCGGGCGTGACCGTCGGCGTCGAGGGCCGGCAGCGACGGCGCCACGTTCGAACCGACATCGACCGCGGGCGAGATGCCAGCCAGGCGGAAGTCGCCGCCGCCGGGATTGACGAGGATGGGGTTGACCGAGAGGTTGCCGTTGGAGGCCAGCACGCCCGCGCACGCCGTCACCGGGCCGCCGCTGACGCGGTACAGCACGTTGTTCGCCGTCGTCGGCGAGGGCCCGCCGTCGCACGTCAGCGCCTCGCTCGCGCCCGAGTAGATGACGTTGTTGTACAGCGCGGGCGCGCCGAACCGCTGGTCTGAACTGACGGCGGTCCCCGACGGCGCGACGATCGTGTTGTTGACCAAGTACGGGCCGCGGCTGCCCGACGGGACGGTGTAGTCGACCTCGACGAGGTTGAAGGCGATGACGTTGCCCACGACGAGCTGGTCGCCCACGTTGAGCAGCCACAGCCCTTTGCCGCTGTTGAACCGGATCACGTTGTTGCGCACGGTCGTGTTGCCGCCTGAGTTCACGGTGATCCCGCCGCCGTGGTGCTCGACGACGTTGTCGAGCAGCTCCATCCCGCTGGCGAAGCCGCCGGAGTCGACGCCGAGCAGCGTGGTGTCCCTGATGACGTTGCCCTGCACGAGCGGGCCCGGCCCGACAACCCCGTTGTTGTACAGGAGCATGCCGGCCGCGGGGTTGCCGGCCACGATGTTGCCGGTGATGGTGGGGCTGGCGGCCGCCGACCAGATCCCGCCATATGTCGCGCCCCCCGGACGGTGAAGCCCCTGAGGATCGAGCCGCGTCCCTCGTTGCTGATGAACGTCACCGTCGGCGCCGTGCCGCCCCCTTCGATCACGGTCGCCGCCGCCCCGCTGGCGCTGCGCACGTCGGCGGCCTGGATCGTGGCCTGCTGCGACGGCACGGCGACGAGGAGGGGCGGCGCCTGGGCCCTGGTGGGCTTCGCCGAGAGGGCGAGAAGGGCGACCGCCGCCGGGACGGTCGCCAGCTTCATGGAGCTCCCGTCTCGAGCAATCGCAAGAAGGCGTCCTCGTCAAGGATCGGGACGTTGAGGTCCTGGGCCTTGGTGAACTTGGCGCCGCCCGGTTCGGCCCCGGCCACCAGGTAGTCGGTCTTCTTGGACACGCTGCCGGGCGATGCGCCGCCCCGGGCCTTGATGGCGGCGACGGCCGCGTCGCGCGACATCGTCGCCAGCGTGCCCGTGACGATGACGGCCTTGCCGGCCAGCGTCTGCTCGACCTCCGGGCCCTCCCGCCGGTTCTCCAGGTTGACGCCGGCGGCGCGCAGCTTGTCGATGACCTCCCGGTTCCGCTCCTGGTCGAGGTACGCACGCACGCTGTGGGCGATCTTGGGGCCGATCCCGTCGATGGCCGCCATCTCGTCCTCGGGGGCGGCGATGATCCGGTCGAGGTCGCCCATGACCGCGGCCAGCCGCTCGGCGCCGGTGCCCCCGAGCATGGGAATCTGGAGGGCGAACAGCAGGTTCGCCAGCGGCCGTTCCTTGGACTTCTCGACACCGTCGAGCAGGTTCCGCACCGACACGTCGGCGAATCCCTCCAGCCCGATCAGGCCGTCGTAGGTGAGCGAGTACAGGTCGCCCGCGTCGGTGATGAGGCCGGCGTCGATCAGCTGCTGGACCCGCTTCTCGCCCAGGTTCTCGATGTCCATCGCCCCGCGTGAGGCGAAGTGCTCGATCCGCCGGGCTTGGCGGGCCGGGCAGTCCTCGTTGCTGCAGTAGGTGGCCGCCTCGCCTTCGCGCCGCACGAGGGGGGACTCGCACACCGGGCAGGTAGCCGGGAACCGCCACTCGGGCAGTCCGTCCGGGCGCTTCGACAGCACCGGACCGATGACTTCCGGGATCACTTCGCCCGCCTTGCGCACGAACACCGTGTCGCCCGGCCGCACGTCCTTCAGCCGGACCTGATCCTCGTTGTGGAGGCTCGCGACGCGCACCGTCGACCCGCCCACGAACACCGGCTCCAGCTCGGCGAAAGGGGTGGCCTTCCCGCTCGGCCCGATCGACAACTGGATGTCGCGCAGGAGGGTCGTCGCCTCCTCGGGCGGGAATTTGTAGGCGATCGCCCAGCGGGGCGACTTGGACGTGCTGCCCAGCTCGGCCCGCTGGGCCAGGTCGTCGACCTTGACCACCGCGCCGTCGATCTCGTAGTCGAGGGTGTGGCGCTGGTCCTGCCAGCGGTGGCAGTAGGCGTCGACCTCCTCCAAGGCCGAAAGCCGGCGGACCTCGGGGTTGACCGGCAGGCCGAGGGCGGCGAAGAAGTCCAGCGTCTCCGAGTGGCGGCGGAACGCGGGACCGCCCTCGACGTGGCCCAGCTGGTAGGTGAAGAACCCCAGGTTGCGGCTGGCGGTGATGCGGGGGTCCTTCTGGCGCAAGGAGCCGGCGCCGGCGTTGCGGGGGTTGGCGAACACCCGCCCGCCCGCCTCCATCTGGCGCTGGTTCAGCTCCTTGAACTCCGAGATCGGGAAGTAGACCTCGCCCCGCACCTCCAGCACCTCGGGAACTGACGGGCCGTGGAGGCGCTCGGGGATGACGGCGATGGTGCGGATGTTCTCGGTGACGTCGTCGCCCTGCACCCCGTTGCCCCGGGTGGCGCCCCGCACGAACCGGCCGCCCTCGTACAGCAGCGAGATGGCGCTGCCGTCGATCTTCAGCTCGCATACGAAGTCGACGTCGCCCGAGATGTACCGCTCCATGCGCTTGCCCCACGCCGACAGCTCGGCGAAGTCGACGACGTTGTCGAGCGACATCATCGGCGCCAGGTGCTTGACCGTCGGGAACGCGCCCGTGGGCGCCTCGCCCACGCGCTGGGTCGGCGAGTCCGAGGTGACGACGTCGGGGTTCGCCTCCTCGATGGCCCTCAGCTCGCGGACGAGCTCGTCGTACTCCGTGTCGGAGATCTCCGGATCGTCCTGTCGGTAGTACCGGTCGTTGTGGCGCTCGATGAGGGCGCGCAGTTCGGCGGCACGCCCCGCCGGGTCAGGCATGCGAGCGACGTTACCGGGCCGCCTAGTTTTCCGGGGGTGCCTCTCTCCGTCCCGCTCGACCGCGCCGCTCCCTGGTTGCTGCGCGCCCTGTGGGTCGTGCTGCCGTTCACCGTCGGGCCCGTCCTGGGCGACGCCCTCGACGCCGCCAGCCGCCCGGTGCAGGTCGTGGCCGCGACCGGTCTGTGGGCGGCGTGGGGCGCCGGCGCCGTCGCCAGCGCGGTCGCCCTGCCCCTCGCGCTGACGGCCCTGCGGGTGCTGGCGCCGGCCGTCGTCGCCTGCGCCGTGGCGGCTGCGCTGGGGGGCCACGCGTCGCCCCTCGCCATCGGGTGGGCCGCCGTCGTGCTGGGTTGGGCCTACTCGCCGCTGATCGGCGCCCGGTGGGTCAACGGCCCCGCGTACCCCAACGAACGCCGCTTCCTCCTGCGCGCGCCTGGGACGCTCCTCTGCGGCCCCCTGGCGGTGGTGTGGGCGGCGGCCGTCGCCGGTGTGGCGGCCGGGCCCTTGCTGCTAGCCGCCCGGGTGTGGGTGGGGGGCGTGATCGCGTGCGTGATCGGGCTCCCGCTGGCGGCGGTGCTGCTCCGGGGCGTCCACGACCTGAGCCGCCGCTGGCTCGTGTTCGTGCCCGCCGGCATCGTGCTGCACGACCCGCTGACCGTCGTCGACCCGGTCCTGTTCCGCCGCCAGACCGTCACCCGGCTGGGCCCGGCGCCGGCCGGGGCCCTCGACCTCACCCAGAAGGCGCCCGGGCTCGCCCTTGAGATCACCCTCGACGACGAGACGGAGCTCGCCCTCGTGCGGCCAGGCAGGCGCCTGGGCGAATCAGTGAAGGCGACGCGGATGCTGGTGACGCCGACCCGCCCGGGGGCGGTGCTCGACGAGGCCCGCCGGCGGCGGCTGCCTGTGGACTAGTTCAGCTTCACGAAGGCGCCGCGACCGGTCGGGCCGGCCCGCAGCGCCACGCCCACCAGGTTGACGTCGGTGGGGACGTCGAAGACGAGCACGCCCTTGAGCTCGTTCCCGGGGTTGACGACCGGGGCCAGCATGTCCCGACCGGCGTTGGCGGGGTGGGCGGCGGTGGCGGCGGTGTCCGGCCCGAACAGGCGCTGCTGGGTGTCCTGGAGCATTTGCGCCCGGCCCTGGAACGTGACCGGCGTGCGGCCGACGTTGCGCAGGGTGAGGGTGAGGAAGCAGTACTTGCCCTGGGCCGTGCGCGTCGACGGGCCGCCGGTGACCTGCGTGGCGCCGCAGTCGACCGAGGCCACCGTGAACGCCAAGTTGACGTCGAGCACCTCGGTGCCGATGGCGCCGAAGCCGACGGGCGGCTGCCGGTTCGGGTTCCCGGCGATGGGGTCGGCAGTGTCAGGAGGAGTGCTATTGGAGGCCCCGATGACCTTCGGCAAGGCGATCACGAGCGCCACCAGGACGACCACACCGAGGGGGGCCAGGCGCATCCACAGGGGCTTGCGGCGGTGGAGCAGGGCGCCCGGCTCGGCGCCGCAGACGGCGCATTTCATCCCGACCGGCGTGCGCACCAGGCACAGCGGGCAGATGGGCTTGGCGCACTGCACGCACGTGAGCCGGGTGGAAATCCCGTCTTTCTCGCAGATGAGCTCTTGCTGCTGCCGAGGCACCACCGCGTCTCCTTCCGCCGGGCCTGCCGTGTTTAGCAGGCCTGCTCGACGCCTCCAAACGATTAAGCGATGCCTCCGCCCAGAACTTCGTCGCCACGGTAGAGGACCACGCTCTGGCCCGGCGCGACCCGGCGCTGGGGTCGGTCGAAGTGGACCGTCGCGCCCTCGAGACGAGCGGGGACCGGCGTTCCGTGGGCGCTGGTCTGGGCCTCGACCGGGCCGGTGACCGCCGCCGCGACCCAGCTCAGGCCCGTGAGCGCCACCCGGTCGGTCATCAGCCCGGTCAGGGGGCCGACGGTCACCGTGCTCGTCGCCGCGTCCACGGCCAAGGCGAACTGCCGGACGCCGCCGCCAGCCACACCCAGGCCGCGGCGCTGGCCGACGGTGACCAGTTCGACGGCGTCGACCCGTCCCACCTCGTCGCCCCGGGCGTCGACCACGCGGCCCGGGTGGAGCGGGATGCGGCCGCCGAGGAACGACTCCCGGCCGCCGGTCGTGGCGATGAAGCACACGTCCTGGCTGTCAGGCTTCTCGGCCGTGCGGAGGCCCAGTGCACGCGCCTTGGCCCGCACCTCGGCCTTGGTCAGCTCGCCCACCGGGAAGAGGCACCGGCCGAGCTGCTCCTGCCCGAGCACGTACAGCACGTAGGACTGGTCCTTGGCCCGGTCGGCGCCGCGGAGCAGGCGGATCCCATGGATACGAGCCCCGTCGCCGGAAGCGACCAATCGAGCATGGTGCCCGGTGGCGACCGCGTCGAAGCCGAGCTGGCGGGCGCGGCGCAGGAGCTTGCCGAACTTGAGGTGCCGGTTGCACTCGATGCACGGGTTGGGCGTGAGGCCGGCGGCGTGGGCCTCGGCGTAGGGCGTGACGACGCGGGCCTCGAACTCGTCGGTGAACCCGAACACCCAGTGGTCGATGCCGAGTTGCTGGGCGACCCGGCGGGCGTCCTCGATCTCCGCCACCGAACAGCACCCTCCCTCGCGAGGGTTGTCCCACAGCTTGAGGGTGACACCGACCACCTCGTGGCCCTGCGCGAGCGCGAGCGCGGCCGCCACCGAGGAGTCGACCCCGCCCGACATGGCGGCCAGGACCCTCACGGCTCAACCGTCCCGGAGACGGGCGACGGCCGTGGGGACAGCGTCGAGCGCGAGATCGATGTCGGCGTCGGTGGTCGTCGGGCCGAGGGACAGGCGCAGGGCGCCGAGGCCCCGGGCCCGGGAGACGCCCATCGCCTCCAGCACGTGCGAGGGCTCGACCGCGCCGCTGGTGCAGGCGGAGCCGGCGGATGCGTAGACACCCATGCCGTCGAGCAGGACGAGCAGGGCCTCGGCTTCGATCCCGTCGAAGGTGAGATGGCAGTTCCCGGCGACCCTGTTGGCGCGTTCGCCGGTCTCGATGGCGCCGTCGATGCGCGCCAGCAGCCCGTCGGCCAGGCGGTCCCGCAGGCGGCGAACGCGGGCGACGGTGTCGTCGCGCTGCGCGATCGTGGCCTGCATGGCCGCGGCCATGGCCACGACGCCGGCCACGTTGTAGGTGCCGCTGCGGCGGTCTCGCTCCTGCCCGCCGCCGTGGATGATCGGCGCGACTTGCACACCCTGGCGCACGACGAGCGCCCCGACACCCTTGGGGCCGCCGAACTTGTGGGCGCTGACGGCGACCAAGTCGGCGGGGCCGGCGAGGGCCGCCACATCGAGCCACGGGAAGGCCTGGACCGCGTCGGTCACGACGACCGCCTCCGGCGCCCGCGCCCGCGCCAGCGCGGCGACGCCGGCGATTGGCTGGATCGTGCCCACCTCGTTGTTGGCGAGCATGACCGCCACCACGGAGACGTCGGGATCGAGCATGGCCGCCAGCGCGTCGAGGTCGACCACGCCGTCGGCGCCGACCGGCGCCAGGCGCCCACCGACGGCGCGGGTGGCGTGCAGGACGGCGTGGTGCTCGACTGCGCTGCAGACCACCGTCCCGGGGCGCGCCCTATGAGCCCCGATCACCGCCAGGTTGTCGGCCTCCGTCCCACCGCCGGTGAACACGACCTCGCCGGGCGAGGCGCCGAGGGCGGCGGCGACCACGTCCCGGGCCTCCTCCAGGGCCTTCTTGGCCTCGCGGGACACGGCGTGGGAGCCGGACGGGTTGCCGAACCGCTCGGTGAGGTACGGCAGCATGGCCTCGACGGCCTCGGGCCGCATGGGCGTCGTGGCGGCGTTGTCGAGATAGGCATGATCCAAGTAGGCGGGCACCCATCCAGGGTACGTACTCTCGGCTCGATGGCTTACGACGAATCCCGGGCCGCCGGCTACGACCGCGCCCATGCGGCGCGCTTCGCCGACGCGGGGGCGGCGGTGGCGACCCTCGCCGCGCTGGCGCCTGGAGGGCGGGCGCTCGAACTGGGCGTGGGGACGGGCCGCCTCGCCATCCCGCTGGCCGGACAGGGCTTGGAGGTCTGGGGCGTCGACAGCTCGCCGGCCATGCTGGCGCGGTTGCGGGCAAAACCGGGCGGCGACCGCGTCCATGCGGTCGAGGGGGACTTCGCGCGCGCCGAGTCGCTGGTCGACGGCGAGTTCGACCTGGCGTTCATCGCCTTCAACACCCTGTTTGAGTTACAGACCCAAGACGCGCAGGTGCAGTGCCTGGCGGGCGTGGCGCGACGCCTCCGCCCCGGCGGCGCGCTGGTCATCGAGGCGTTCGTGCCCGATGTGACCCAGCTCGACCAGAGCGTGGCCGTGACCGAGATCGGCGACGACTTCGTGCGCCTGGCGGCCACCCGCCACGACCCGCCCACGCAGACGACGGTGACCCAGTACATGATCGTCCGCGCCGGCGCCGTCGAGCTGGACGCCTGGTCGATCCGCTACGCCACGGTCCCCGAGATCGACCTCATGGCCCAGCTGGCGGGCCTCCGCCGACGCGACCGCTGGGGCGGTTGGCGGCGCCAGCCGTTCACGGCAGCCAGCTCCACCCACGTCTCCGTGTACGAGAAGGGCCCGCCGAAGGCGGCGGCCCGATGAGCAGAATCCGCGTCGCCACGTTCATCCGGGCGCCGCGTGACACGGTGTGGGAGGCGGTGCGCGATATCGGCTCCCACGTCGAGTGGATGCAGGACGCGGTGGCCATCCGGTTCACGTCGCCCACGCGGGAGGGCGTGGGCACGACCTTCGACTGCGACTCCAAGCTCGGGCCGTTCCGCACCACCGACCGTATGGTCGTCACCGAATGGTCGCCGGGTCGCGCCATCGGGGTCCGCCACTTCGGCAAGGTGACGGGCGAGGGCCGCTTCACCCTCAAGCGCCGGCGGAGCGGCACCGTGTTCGTCTGGAAGGAGACGCTGACCTTCCCCCCGAAGTTCGGCGGCCCGGTCGGCGCCGCCATCGCCGCCCCGTTCTTCAAGCGGATGTGGCGCAAGAACCTCCGCAACCTCAAGCAGGAGATCGAGGACTCCGCGCAGTTGGGGTCGTAGAGCCCCAATTACGCGGAAACGTTGCAATCAATCGAAGCTGAGGTAGACGACGCTCAGCGGCTCGAGGTCCAGGGCGACCGACTGGTCCATGCCGTGCCAGCCGATGGGCTCCGTCCACAGCTCGTCGCGGCCCGGCCAGTGCCTCCAGCCGCCGTACTCGGTGCGGCTGGTGTCGACCAGCTCGCGCCAGCGGCCCGCCTTGGGCATGCCGATGCGGTAGCCGCCCCGGTGGGCGCCGGACAGGTTGGCCACGCACGCCAGCGCCCGCGAACCGTCCGCCGAGAAGCGAGCGAAGGACAGCACGTTCTGGTCGGCCCCGTTGGCGTCGATCCAGCGGAACCCGGACCCGTCGAAGTCCCGCTCCCACAGGGCCGGCTCGTCGCGCTGGATCTGGTTCAGCCGCCGCACCAGGTTCTGCGCGCCCCGGTGCTCGGGGTACTGGAGCAGGTGCCAGTCGAGGCTGCGGTCGTGGCTCCACTCGTCGCTCTGCCCGAACTCGCCGCCCATGAACAGCAGCTGGCGGCCAGGGTGGGCCCACATCCACGCGAACAACGACCGCAGGTTGGCGAACTTGGCGCCCCGGTCGCCCGGCATCTTGTGGATCAGCGAGCCCTTGAGGTGGACGACCTCGTCGTGCGAAAGCGGGAGGATGAAGTTCTCGCTGAAGGCGTACAGCAGCCCGAAGGTCAGCCGGTCGTGGTGGTGGCGGCGGTAGACGGGCTCCTTGGAGAAATAGTCCAAGGTGTCGTGCATCCACCCCATGTTCCACTTGAACCCGAAGCCGAGCCCCCCCAGGTAGGTCGGGCGGGACACCGCCGGCCACGCGGTCGACTCCTCGGCCGCGGTGAGCACGCCCGGGTAGCGGCCGTACACGACCTCGTTCAGCTCTCGAAGGAACGCCACCGCCTCGAGGTTCTCCCGCCCGCCGTACTTGTTGGGGATCCACTCCCCTGCCTTGCGCGAGTAGTCGAGGTAGAGCATCGACGCCACGGCGTCCACCCGCAGGCCGTCGACGTGGAACTCCTCGATCCAGAACAGGGCGTTGGCGAGCAGGAAGTTGCGGACCTCGTGGCGCCCGAAGTTGAACACCAGCGTGCCCCAGTCCTTCTGCTCGCCCTGGCGCGGGTCCTCGTGCTCGTACAGCGCGGTGCCGTCGAAGCGGGCGAGGGCGAACCGGTCCTTGGGGAAGTGGGCGGGCACCCAGTCGACGATCACGCCGATGCCGCGCGCGTGCAGGGCGTCGACGAGCGCCCGGAAGTCGTCGGGCGTGCCGAAGCGCGCCGTCGGCGCGTAATAGGCGGTGACCTGGTAGCCCCACGAGCCCGAGAACGGGTGCTCGGCCACGGGCAACAGCTCGACGTGGGTGAAGCCGAGGTCGGCGACGTAGTCGGGCAACTGCTCGGCCAGCTCGAGGTAGGTCAGCGGCCGGTCGCCCTCCTCGGGCACGCGCCGCCACGAGCCGAGGTGGACCTCGTAGATCGACAGGGGCCGGTTGTTCGGCTCCGTGGCGGCCCGTTGCGCCAACCACGCGCCGTCGCGCCACTCGTGCGACGGTTCGGCCACGATGCTGGCGGTGGCCGGCGGCGCCTCGGTGGCGAACGCGAGCGGGTCCGCCCGCAGCATGAGCGACCCGTCGGCGCCGACCACCTCGTACTT
>JAHFUQ010000011.1:0-26401 GCA_023265045.1 Acidimicrobiia bacterium | reverse complement strand
CGACGCCCACGGCGGGCACGAACAGCTCCCACACACCCGAGGAGCCGAGCGAGCGCATGGGCTCGACGCGGCCGTCCCAACCGTTCCAGTCGCCGACCACCCGCACCGAGCGGGCCCCCGGCGCCCAGACCGCGAACGACGTCCCGGCCGCCCCCTGGTGCTCGCGGGGATGGGCGCCGAGCACCGACCACAGGCGTTCGTGACGGCCCTCGCCGAACAGGTGCAGGTCGAGGTCGCCCAGGGTCGGCCAGAAGCGGTAGGGGTCGTCGGCGAGCCAGGTGTTGCCGTCGGGGTAGCGGGCGTCGACCAGGTAGTCGTTCGTGCCCGGCTCTACCGGCGCGGCGAACAGGCCGGCGTCGTGCAACCGCTCGGCGGCCACCCTGCGCCCGTCGGGAAGGACAAGCTCGACCTCGCCGGCGCCGGGGCGCCACACCCGCACGACCCCCTCGTGCGGGCCCAGCAGGTGGTGGGGGTTTCCGTGCTCGCCCCGCGCGAGCTGCTCCACCTCGGTCCGGTCCACCGTCGGCAGCACGGCGCGCGCCATCAGCTCGCCGCCAGTCGCCGCAGGGCGGTCATCGGGATGGACTGCCAGTCGGGGCGGTGCCCTCGCTCGTAATCCAGCTCGTACATGGCTTTCTCCAGTTCGAACGCGGCTAGGACGATGTCGGTGGCGGCGGGATCGGGCAGCAGCCCGGCGCCGGCCGCCACGGGGATGTACCCATCGAGGAACGCCTTGCGGTTCCGCTTCTCCCATGCCCCGGCGAGCGCCTGGCAATCCGCGTCGCGCTCGAAGAGGGCGACCGCCGACGCGTACTCCAGCGAGCGCAACATGCCGGCCACGTCACGCAGGGGCGACAGTCGACGGCGGCGTTCCGTGGGGGGTCGGTCCGGCTCGCCTTCGAAATCGAGCACGAACCACCCAACGTCGGTGCGCAGCACCTGGCCGAGGTGGTAGTCGCCATGGAGCCGGATGGCGGGGCCGACGTCGCCGAGCCGGCGGAGGGCGTCGAGCTTGCGCAGCAGCACCGTCGGGTCGAACGGGGGGTTGTGGAGCGCCTCGACGGCCCGCTCGATGTCGTCCGCCCATGCCCGGCCGTGCCCGGCCTCGCGCCCGAGCGCCGTGCCCAGCCCGACGTGCATCTGCGCGGTGATCTCGCCGAGCCGTCGGGCCTCGGCCGCGAAGTCGCCCCCGGCCTCGGCCGGGTCGACGGGGGGCGGAGGGGCCAGCAGCATGTCGTCGGTGATGATGGGCACGGGCTGCGTATCGCTCACCCCGAACAGGTCGCGCAGGGACGTGAGCGCCAGCGCCCACCCGTCGACGCCGCCGGCCAGGAACGGCTGGAGCACGGCCAGGTCGTAGCGCTCGCCGGCCAGTTCACGGGCCAGCGTCGCCACCGGCCGGGCCACATGGTCGAAGCCGGCCTCGGCCAGCGCCTCCGTCATCTCGATGTCGAGGTTGCGCCCCGGATGGACCCGGCGGAACACCTTGAGAATCAACCGCTCGTCGTAGACAAGCGAGCTGTTTGACTGCTCGCCGCCGACCGAACGCACCCGTTCCGCCGACTCGGAGGAGGCACCTACCCAGTCCAGCAGCGCCATGCCCAGATCAGGGTCGAGGACGGCGTCGTAGGCCAGATGCCCGTCGACTTCGCCGATGACGGCCTCGTCGCGGCCGCGCAAGAAGTCGGGACGCTCCTCGACCGGCCGCATACCCACGGGCACTTGGTAGCGGGCGCCGTCGGCCTCGACCAGCAGGTCGACGAGCGCGGGCGAGCCGTCGCGCACGTGCTCGTCGGCGAGGATCGAGACCTCGGCCGGCGCCTGGTCGCCCGAGTACCACCGCTGCCGCGGCAGGAAGTCCCGCAGCCGGTCGATCACGGCCGCGTTCACGCCGGCGCCTCGACGAGCTGGAACCAGTAGAAGGTGTGGCCGCCGAGCGTCAGCAGGTACGGCAACGCCCCGATCCTCGGGAACGGCACCCGCCCCACCAGCTCGACCGGCGTCCGTCCTTCGAACCGGCTGAGGTGCAGCTCCACCGGTTGCGCGAAGCGGCTCAGGTTGTTGACGCACAGAAGGGTTTCTTCCCCGTGCTGGCGGATGAATGCGAACACCGACGGGTTCTCCGCCTGGAGGATCTCGAACGCGCCCACCCCGAACGTCTCGTTGTGGCGCTTGCGGACCTGCAACGCCCGCTGGAGCCACTGCAGGAACGAGCTCGGGTTCCGGACCTGCGCCTCGACGTTGACGGCCTGGTAGCCGTAGACGGGGTCCATCAGGGGCGGCAGGTAGAGCTGGGCAAAGTCGGCCCTGCTGAAGCCGGCGTTGCGGTCCGGCGTCCACTGCATCGGCGTACGCACGCCGTCCCGGTCGCCCAGGTAGATATTGTCCCCCATCCCCAGCTCGTCGCCGTAGTAGAGGACGGGGCTGCCGGGCAGGCTGAACAGCAGCCCGTGCAGGAGCTCGGCAAGCGAACGGTCGTTGTCCACCAGCGTCATCAGGCGGCGGCCGATGCCGATGTTGCGCTTCATGCGCGGGTCCTTGGCGTACTCGGCGTACATGTAGTCCCGCTCCTCGTCGCTGACCATCTCGAGGGTCAGCTCGTCGTGGTTGCGCAGGAAGATGCCCCACTGGCAGCCGTCAGGGATGGCGGGCGTCTGGGCCAGGATCTCGGTGATCGGGTAGCGCTGCTCCCTCCGCACCGCCATGAACATGCGGGGCATGAGCGGGAAGTGGAAGGCCATGTGGCACTCGTCGCCCTCGCCGAAGTAGTCGACCACGTCGGCCGGCCACTGGTTGGCCTCCGCCAGCAGCACGCGGCCCGGGTGCGTCGAGTCGACGTCCTTCCGCATGCGCTGGAGGAACTCGTGGGTCTCGGGCAGGTTCTCGCCGTTGGTGCCGTCGCGCTCGAACAGATACGGGACGGCGTCGAGGCGGAAGCCGTCGAGGCCGAGGTCGAGCCAGAACTTGACCACCGACAGCATGGCGTCTTGGACCTCAGGGTTGTCGTAGTTGAGGTCGGGCTGGTGACTGAAGAACCGGTGCCAGAAGTACTGCTGGCGCTGCGGGTCCCAGGACCAGTTCGAGCGCTCGGTGTCCACGAAGATGATGCGGGCCTCGGGCCAGCGCTGGTCGTCGTCGTTCCAGACGTACCAGTCGGCCTTGGGGTTGGTGCGGTCCTGGCGGGACTCCTGAAACCACGGGTGCTGGTCGCTGGTGTGGTTCATGACCATGTCGGCGATCACCCGGATGCCCCGGCGGTGGGCCTGCTCCACCAGCTCGACCACGTCGCCCAGGTCGCCGTACTCGGGCAGGACGGTGAAGAAGTCGCTGATGTCGTAGCCGCCGTCGCGCAGGGGCGACTGGAAGAACGGCAGCAGCCAGATGCAGTCGATCCCGAGCCACGTGAGGTAGTCGAGCTTCTCCGTGATGCCCTTGAGGTCGCCGGTGCCGTCGCCGTTGGCGTCGTAGAAGCCGCGGACCAGCACCTCGTAGAAGACAGCCCGCTTGTACCAGCGCTCGTCGAGCGCGTTCTCGGTCACGGCCTCGGTCATGAGACCGAGCGGGGCTCGCCCTGCGAGGAGGTGTGGAGGTGCAGGATGTGCGCCGGCTGCCGGGACGGGTGCAGGTGGACGTACGGGCCCTGGCCCTGCCAGGTGTAGGTGTCGCCGGTCAGCTCGTCGTGGGCGAGGAAGGGCTCGTCGGCGGGCATGCCGAGCTCCTCGAGGTCGAGCCACAACGTGTCGGACTGGGCGTTGTAGGGGTCGAGGTTGACGACCACCAGCACCACGTCGCTGCCGTCGGTGGACTTCTTGGAGTACGCCAGCAGCTGGTCGTTGTTCGAGTGGTGGAAGTGGATGTTGCGCAGCTCGGCGAAGGCCGGGTGGGCCTGCCGGATGGCGTTGAGCCGGGTGACGAGGGGGGCCAGCGAGCCGGGCTGCGCCCAGTCGCGGTGCTTGACCTCGTACTTCTCCGAGTAGAGGTACTCCTCGTTGGCCTCCGACGCAGGCTCGTTCTCGCCCAGCTCGTAGCCGCTGTAGATCCCGTACGACGGGACGGCCGTGGCCGCCAGCACGAGGCGCAGGGCGAACGCCGACGGGGGGCCGTTGCGCAGCGGGCCGGACAGGATGTCGGGCGTGTTGGGCCAGAAGTTGGGCCGCATGTAGTCGGCCTTGGGGCCGAGGCAGACTTCCTCCAGGTACTCCTGCAGCTCGTCCTTGCCGGTACGCCAGGTGAAGTAGGTGTAGCTCTGGCTGAAGCCGACTTCGGCCAGTTTGGCCATCACCTTGGGGCGGGTGAAGGCCTCGGCGAGGAACAACACGTCTGGGTGGTCGCTCTGCACCGCGGCGATCAGCCACTCCCAGAAGGCGAACGGCTTGGTGTGCGGGTTGTCGACGCGGAAGACGCGCACGCCGTGGGCGATCCAGTAGTCGAGGATCTCCTTGCACGCGAGCCACAGGGCCTGGCGGGCGCCGTCATCGGCCTCCGCCGGCCAGAAGTTGATCGGGTAGATGTCCTGGTACTTCTTGGGCGGGTTCTCGGCGTAACGGATCGAACCGTCGGGGCGGTGGTGGAACCACTCCGGGTGCTCGGTGACCCAGGGGTGGTCGGGCGAGCACTGCAGGGCGTAGTCGAGGGCGACCTCCAGGCCGAGGTCGTGCGCCGCCGCCACGAAGGCGTCGAAGTCCTCGATCGTGCCGAGGTTGGGATCCACCGCCATGTGGCCGCCGTCGGCTGAGCCGATGGCCCACGGGCTGCCGGGGTCGCCGGGACCTGCGATCAGGGTGTTGTTGCGGCCCTTGCGGTGACTGGCGCCGATGGGATGGACGGGCGGCAGGTAGACGATGTCGAAGCCCATCTCGGCGACGGCGGGCAGGCGCCGGCCGGCGGCCTCGCGCAAGCCCCCCTCGGAGCGGGGGAACAGCTCGTACCAGGCCCCGAAGAGCGCCCGCTCGCGATCCACCCACAGCGGGCGGCGGTCGCTGACGGTGAGGTCGCGGGGGTCGGGGACACGGGCGAGCGCCTCGCCGATGCGGGGGTCGAGGCCGGCCGCGAGGCGCGCCTCGACCGGTTGGGAGGCGTCGCCCAGTGTCACGGCAGCCCGCAACAGCGGCCCGCGATCGGCTTCTGGCAAGTGGGTGGCGCGCGCTTTGAGGAGAAGGCAACCCTCCTCCAGCTCGACGCCCAGCGCCTGGCCGGCGGCGTGCTTCACCTCGATGTCGTGCTGCCACGTGGCGACCCAATCGGTCCACGCCTCGACCATGAACTCGTGCCGCCCCAGTTCCGACGGCTCGACCAACGCCTGCCAGCGGTCGTTGCCGACGTGGGCCATCGCCGCGTCGCGCCACTTGCCGTTCCCCTTGCCGTCGCCGACCGGGCGCCACCGCGTGCGGGCCGCCAACCGGTCATGGCCTTCGCGGAAAATGTCGGCCGACAGCGGCGTCGGCTCGCCGATGACCGCCTTCGCCGGGTACTCGCCCGTCGGGGTCCGCGGGTGGACGTCGTCGATGACGATCCGGCCGATCACGTAGCTCAACCTTACCCGGGCCTTCGAGCGACCGAACCCGGCCGCCGCGGGACTCCGCGAAGCACCCAACCTCCGCGGCGCGTGGCCTCCGTGGCCTGAACGGTGAGACAGTATCGGCGATGCTCGCACGCAAGGTTCGCGCCGCGCCGTCTGCCGCCGTTCTTCTCGCCGCCCTCCTCCCTCTGACGGCTTGTAGTGAGAAGAAAGCGCCCGATACGACCGCCCCCGCGGGGTACGCCGTCGTGAAGGACGCGGGGGCCGGGTTCGCGGTCGCCGTCCCGGCCGACTGGGTCCAGATCCCGCTGCTCACCAATATCGACGCCTTCGACAAGAAGGCGCGGGAGCTGCAGTCCAAGAACCCCGGCATTGGCCCCGCCGTCATCCAGGCCCGCCAGCTCTCGCAGTCAGGCGGGAAGCTGATGGCCGTCACCGCCGACGGGAAGTCGATCATCAACCTCACGGCCGACAAGACCAAGGAAAAGACGCTGGCCCAGGTCGGTACGGCAGTGTCGAAGTCGCTCATCGACAACGGCGCGACCGACCTCGCCCAGGAACAGGCGACGACGGGCGCGGGGCCGGCGCTGCGGCTGACGTTCAAGTACCCGATCCCGGGCGACAGCGACAAGCCGACCATCGCCAGCGAGGTGCAGTTCTACGTCCTCAAAGGTGGCCGCTCGTTCGTGCTGACGTTCATCAACCCGCCCGCCGACGTCCCCGCCACCGTCGCGTCAACGTTCAAACTCAGATGACATGACCCTTGTCGCGGTCGCCGGTTGCCTGTTCGAGATCCACCTCGACCGCGAACCGGGCGCCGGGCATTGGGAATGGACCGGAGGGCAGGACGACGGTGCGGTCACCCTCGTGGCCGCCCACCTCCCGAACGAGCCCGCAGAAGCCTGCCGCCTGCGCTTCCGGGCCGAACGGCCCGGCCCTGCCTGGCTGGCGTTCACCGCCGCCGACGGGCAGGTCGTCGCCATGGCCATCCGCATCGCGCCCGAGTCCGAGTGACACGGGAGGGTCACCGGCTGGCGAGGGTCGGTCCCGGGCCGGGTAAGTTTCGGCCCTGTAATGCGGGCGATACGAACATTCACGGTCAAGCCCCGGCTCCCCGACGCGCTGGCCGCGCTCCAGCCGCTGGCGCTCAACCTGCGCTGGTCGTGGGACCAGCCCACCCAGGACCTGTTCCGGTGGGTCGACCCCGACGCATGGGAAGGAACGGGCCACGACCCGGTTGCGGTGCTCAACACCGCATCGCGGGCTCGGCTCGAGGCCCTGGCCGGCGACCCCTCGTTCCTCTCCTTCCTGCAGGAGGTGGACGACGACCTCCAGCGCGAGCTGTCGGCGGACCACTGGTTCCAGCGTCGCGAGAGCCCGCTGCGCTCCGTCGCCTACTTCTCCCCCGAGTTCGGAATCGCCCGCGCCCTCCCGCAGTACTCCGGCGGCCTGGGCGTCCTGGCCGGCGACCACCTCAAGTCCGCCAGCGGCTTGGGCGTGCCGGTCGTCGGCGTGGGGCTCTTCTACCGCGACGGGTACTTCCGCCAGGAGCTGACGCCCGACGGTTGGCAACAGGAGCGCTACGTCGCCCTCGACCCGCACGCCATGGCCCTGGTTCCCGAGGACGTCGAGGTCGAAGTCGACCTGGGCGGCAAGACGCTGGCGGCGCGAGTGTGGAAGGCCACCGTCGGCCGGGTCCCCCTATACCTGCTGGACAGCGACGTGGACCACAACGACGACGACGGCCGCCATGTCACGAACCGGCTGTACGGCGGCGACGTCGAGCACCGGCTCCGCCAGGAAATCCTCTTGGGCATCGGCGGCGTCCGCGCCCTCTACCGGTTGGGCCACGACCCGCACGTTTTTCACACCAACGAAGGTCACGCCGGCTTCCTTGGCCTCGAGCGCATCGGGCGCTCGATCCGCAACGGGGGCTTGAGCTTCACCGAGGCGGTCGAGGCGGTGCGCGCGGCGACCGTGTTCACCACCCACACGCCGGTGTCGGCCGGCATCGACCGTTTCCCCCGCCACCTCATGGAGCGGTACTTCGGCCAGTGGGCAAAGGAGTGCGAAGTCCCGTTCGAGGAGCTGATGGCCCTGGGCCAGGCCCCCGGCGACCCGCCCGACGCGCCCTTCAACATGGCGATCATGGGCTTCCGCCTCGCGGGGTGGTCGAACGCGGTGTCGAAGCTGCACGGGAAGGTCAGCCGGCGCATCTTCTCCAACCTGTGGCCCGGGATCCCGGAGGACGACATTCAGATTGCGTCGGTGACCAACGGCGTGCACACCAAGACGTGGACGTCCCCGGAGATGAAGGAGCTGTTCAACCGCCACATTCTCCCCGAGTGGCAGGAGGCCGGCCCCGAGCGCTGGGCCCGCATAGACCGCATCGCCGACGGCGAGCTGTGGACGGCGCGTGAGCGGGCGAAGGAACGCCTCGTGGCCTTCGTCCGGCGGCGGCTGAAGGAGTTGGCCGTCGCCAAGGGCCTGTCGGATGCCGATACCGCCTGGTGTGACGACGTTTTCGACACCGGCAACCTCACCATCGGCTTCGCCCGCCGCTTCGCCTCCTACAAGCGCGCCACGCTGCTGTTGCAGCAGCCTGACCGGCTGGCCTCGTTGCTGCTGTCGGCGGACCGTCCCGTGCAGCTGGTGTTCGCGGGGAAGGCCCATCCCGCCGACGACACCGGCAAGGAGATGATCCGCCAGATCGTCCAGTTCTCCGGCCAGCCCGGCCTGCGCCAACGCGTCGCCTTCTTGGAGGACTACGACATCGACGTCGCCCGCATCCTGTACCAAGGCTGCGACGTGTGGCTCAACACCCCGCGGCGACCACTGGAGGCGTGCGGGACGTCGGGCGAGAAGGCGGCGATCAACGGGGCGCTGAACTGCTCGGTGCTCGACGGCTGGTGGGACGAATGCTTCGACACCGAGATCGGCTGGGCCATCGTGTCCGCAGAGCGCGAGCAGAGCCCCGAGCTGCGGGACCGCCTGGAGGCCAACAGCCTGTTCGACCTGCTCGAACGCCAGATCGTCCCCCTGTTCTACGACCGGGCGCCGGGTCGCCCGCCGGCGAGCTGGTTGCGCCGCGTCAAGTTGTCGCTGCGCATTCTCGGCCCCTTCGTGTCCGCCAGCCGGATGGTGCGGGACTACGTCACCGAGCTGTACGAGCCCGCCGCCCGCCGCGGCGACGCCCTCGGCGCTGCGGCCCACGCGCGAGCGCGAACGCTGGCGACGTGGAAGGAGCGCGTCCGAGCCGGGTGGAGTGGCGTGCGGGTGCAGATCGCCGACCCCGACGACAGTGTGATCGACCTGGGCGGCGAGCGGGTCGTCACGGCGAGCCTGGAGCTGGGCTCGCTGTCGCCGGACGACGTCGCCGTCCAGCTCGTGCACGGGTCGGTGGGGTCGAACGACGAGCTTTCGATCAACGGCGTGGTCGCCCTCGAGCCGGCCCCCGCCGACGGCGACGGCGACGGCGACGGCGACGACCCGCCCTACCGCTACGCCGGCTCGTTCACCTGCGAGCGGGCGGGGCGCTACGGGTTCACGGTGCGCGTCGTGCCGTCGCACCCCGACCTCCTCACCCCCGCCGAAATGGGCCTGGTGGTCTGGGCGTAGGGTTGCCGCCATCTTTGAGCGGTTCACCGAGCGGGCGCGACGGGTCGTGGTCCTGGCCAGGAAGAGTCCTGCCTCCTCGACCACGAGAACGTCGGCGACGAGCACCTCCTGCTCGGCCTTCTCCATGAGGGCGAGGGTGTGGCCGCCAATGCCCTCGATGCGCTGGCCGTGAGCCACGACGCCGTGCTGGCGGCCGTGCGGGCGTTGTCGGGAGCAGGGCCGGGCTCGCCGGAGGGGCACGTGCCCCCCAGCCCACCTGCCCGGGCTGCCGGATCGACCTGGAAGGGCGGATGGGGGCGAAGGCGTTGGCCGCGACCAGCGACGACGGCGACGGGGTCGTCGCCGTGACGATCGTCTACTGCCGCGGCTGCGGGCGGGCCTTGGGGACGTTCCCGGGCGCGTCGCCCATGATCTGAGCGGCGGCGCTCAAGGGATCAAGGCGGCGGGCGGCGATCTCGTGCAGCGCGTCCTCCAACGCTGGCCCCTGAGCGCGACGCCACGCGGCCGCGGCGGCGGCGTCCTCGACCAGCCGCCGCACCTCGGCTGTGAGCTGCGCAGCCCGCCGCTCGTCGCTACGGGGGTGGCCGGCGATGGCCTCCCACAGGGCGTCGATCCCCTCGTCCTTCGTGGCGATCGTCCGCACGACGGGCCGGTCGCCGAGCGCCTGAAGGTCACGCACCACCTGGTCGGCGCCGGGGAGGTCGGCCTTGTTCACCACGAACACGTCGGCCACCTCCAGCAGCCCGGCCTTGGCCGCCTGCACGGAGTCGCCCAGGCCCGGGGGCACGACGACGACGGTGGTGTCCGAGGCGTGGGCGACGTCGATCTCAACCTGCCCGGCGCCGACGGTCTCGATGAGCACCAGCGGCCAGCCGGCGGCGTCGAGCACCCGCACTGCGCCCACGGTCGCCCGGGCCAGGCCGCCGTGGTGGCCCCGGGTGGCCATGGACCGGATGAACACGCCCGGATCGAGGGCGTGGCCCTGCATGCGCACCCGGTCGCCCAGGACCGCGCCCCCCGAGACGGGGGACGAGGGATCGACCGCCACCACTGCGACACGCTCGCCGGCGGCGCGCCGCAAGGCCACGAGCCGGTCGACGAGGCTGGACTTGCCGGCCCCGGGCGGCCCGGTGACCCCGACGACCAGGGCGCGGCCCGTGAGGCGGAACACGACCGGCGAGACCGCGCGTTCGTCGGCCTCGACCAGCGAGATCAGCCGGCCCAGCGCCCGCGCGTCACCGCCGGTGGCGGCCGCCAGCAGGGCTGCGGCGCTTGAGTTAGAAGTCGAACGCAGGCTCCAGGCCCAGGGCCACGACTTCGGTGATGCCCGGGACCCGGTCCTTCAGGATTCGCTCGATGCCGGCCTTCAGCGTCATGGTCGAGGCCGGGCAGCCGACGCAGGCGCCGATCAGCTCGATCTCCACGACCCCGGTCGCCTCGTCGACCCCCATCAGGGTGACGTCGCCGCCGTCCATCTGGAGCGCGGGCCGGATGGCCTCGATGGCCTGCTCCACGCCGTCACGGATTGGGCCGCCCGCGGTCGCGGTGACGGTCGGCGCCTCGGCCTCGGACTCGTGCTCCGCCTTGGTCGTGAAGGTGACAGGTTCGTCCACGTCAGGTGTAACGCTACCAAGAGCCACATGCTTCCTGAGTAGGTTCACCCGATGCCGCGTGTGGTGAGCCGATTCCCCGTTGGCTCCGCCGAACTCGACGCCGTCCTGCGCCCTCGCACCGACCTGGTGATCGAGGAGCGGGCCGGCGAGGGCCGGTTCGTCGCCGCCAGCGGGCCGGTGCGCTCCTACCAGCGCACGGTGGACGTCGACGGAGCCGGCGGCGTCGCCACCCAGACGGTGGACTTCAAGCTCGACGTCCCCTACTTCGCCTGGCTGTTCGTCCTCCCCTTCAAGCGCACGATTTCGCGGCCGCCGAGGGGCGAGATCCCGCCGTGGTGGGCCCCGCCGACGCCCCTCGACGCCCGCGCCTCGTCGGTGCTGGGCTCGCTGGCGGCCCTGAGCGTCGTGCTCGCCTACCTGAACACCCTGTTCACCCAGACGGTGGCGTTCGCGGGCGAGGAGTTCGGGGTGGGCGACTCGGGCCAGGGCGTGGCCGGCAGCATCGTCCGCCTGGGCGGCCTGCTCGCCCTCGCGGTCGTGGCCCTGGCCGACCGCCGCGGTCGGCGGAAGGTGCTGCTGGTGGCCACCCTCTTGGGCTGCACCCTGGCCGTGACGGGCGCGGCCGCGCCGTCGATGGCCTGGCTCACGGCCAGCCAGACCGTGGCCCGGGCCTTCGCCACCGCCCTTCTGCTGTTGGTCGCCATCATGGTGTCGGAGGAGGTGCCGGCCCGGTGCCGCGCGTACGGGGTGAGCCTGCTGGCCATGGCGGGCGGCCTCGGGGCCGGGTTCTGCCTGGTGGCCCTCAAGCTGGCCGACCTCGGCCCCCGGGGGTGGCGGATCCTGTACGTGCTCCCGCTCGCCGGGCTGCCGGTGCTGGTCTCGGTGGCCAAGCGCCTGCCCGAAAGCCGCCGCTACCTGGCGCCTCACCCCGACGTCAGGATCGGTGGGCACTGGAGCCGCCTCATCCTGCTGATGGCGGGCGGGCTGCTGGCCAACGTCTTCATCGCCCCCCAGACCCAGTTCGCCAACCGCTTCCTTCGCAACGAACGGGGGTTCAGCGCGGGCCGCATCTCGTTGCTGTCGCTGGTCTCGGGCGCGCCGGGCGTCATCGGCATCGTCTTCGGCGGCCGCCTGGCCGAGCTGCGGGGCCGCCGGCCGGTGGCGGCGTTGGCGCTGTCGTCCGGGAGCCTGTGCACCGTGGCCTTCTTCTATGCGTCGGGCTGGACGGTGTGGTTCTGGCCCGTGATCGGGACGATCCTGTCGGCCGCCGCCATCCCGTCGCTCAGCGTGTACGGCCCCGAGCTGTTCCCCACCTCGCTGCGCGGCAAGGCGAACGGGATCCTCGGCGTCTCCGGGCTGGCGGGCAGCGCCATCGGGCTCGCCCTCGCCGGCGTCCTGGCCGACCACTACGGCCACATCGGCCCGGCCATGGCCATCCTGTACACCGGGCCGCTGCTGGTCGCGGCGCTGATCCTGACCCGCTACCCCGAGACCGCCGGTCGCGAGCTCGAGGAGCTCAACCCCGAGGACTACCCTCCGCCACTCCCTCCACGAATTCTCTGACGGCCGCCGCCACCACCCCGTCGTGGCGCCTGAGCCCGTGGTCGCCCCCGTCGATCCAGACATGGGTCACCGCACCGAGGATGGCGCCGGTCGCGGCCTCCAGCTCCTGCACCGTGCCGAAGGTGTCCCGCGTGCCGGACACGAACAGGCATGGCAGGGCGAGCCGGGGGAAATGGTCCGTGCGCAGCCGGTCCGGCCTTCCGGGCGGGTGCAGCGGGTAGCTCACGAGCACGAGCGCGAGCGCCGGCAGGCCCTGGGCCACCGCGATCGAGCACATCCGCCCGCCCATCGAGCGGCCCCCGAGCACGAGCCGATCAGGAGCGAGCCCGGTCCGCCCGGACAGGGCAGCAGCCTCGCTGCGGACCGCCTCGACCAGCGCCGGTTCCTTGTCCGGCGCCTTGCGACCGGCCTTTCGGTAGGGGAAGTCCATGCGCTCCACGGGCACGCCGGCGGGGACCAGGGCCGCTTCGATCGCCACCAGCGCGCTCTGGTCCCGGCTCGCGCTGGCGCCCGGGGCCAGCAGGACCGCTGCGGTGTCGATGGCGGCCATCACGCCATCAGGCCATCAGGATGCGGCGGGCCTCGGTCAGCTCGACGATGCGCTGCCCGGCCCCCTCCGACTCGGCGCCGTGGTCGGGGTGGGCGGCCCGCAGCAGCGACCGGAAGCGCCTCTGCACCTCGTCGGGGTCAGGGCGCAGGTCGGGCCCGAAGCCCATGACCTGAAGCGCCCACCGCTCGTCGGTGGGGAAACGCCGCCACGCCGGCGGGGGCGCCTCGGTCGGATCGGACAGGTGGGCGATCAGGTCGCGGTCGATCGCGCCCTCCCAGCGTGCCCCCTTGCGCAGGGCGGCGAACACCACCGGGCGAACGTCCTTGTGCAGCTTGCTGGCGGCGTAGACGGCCCCGAGCAGCTGCGGCACCGGGCGGCCGTGCCCCTCCAGGGCGAAACGCAGCTCCGGGCCCTCGCCCACCAGCGCATGGTGGCTGCGCTCCAGGCCCACGATGTCGGTCTGGAACCGGTGGCGGAGCCGGGGCTGGGAGACCCGCTTGCCCGCCTCCAGGTCGTCCATCAGCATCAGCAGCTCGGCCCGCAGGTCGGGAGGGACGTCCTCGAGGTGGGCGGCCACGATCCCGCCCAGCAGGATGCCGCCGTAGCCCGGCGCCGGCTCGGTCGGGAGCCAGTGGGGGCCGAGGGCGACACGGCGCGTCGGGGCGACGGCGCGCGAATGCCGGACTTCCAGCTCGGCCAGGAGCATGGGTCGAAAGCTATCCGGCGTTAGACAAAGGTCCGCAAGAAGTCGCGCAGGGCGCGCGACGACGCCGCCACCGCGTCCTCGTCCTCGTCGTCGCTGGCCGTCAGGACCGCGTCAGACAAGGCGCCCACCTGTTCCCACGTCTTCTGTTCGACGCCGTACGGGGGCGCGGACTCGGCGACGACTGTCGCCAAGCGGTCGACGTCGACCAGCGCCTCCACGTTGGCGGGGTTGTGCATCAGGCGGTCGGCGGCGTCGAACAGGCCGCCCATGGCCGCGGCCGCCTCCTCGCCGCCGTCCTCGTCCCCCTCGTCACCCTCCTCGCCCTCTTCGCCGTCTTCGTCGTCGTCGATGGCGAGGTCGGCCTCCAGGTCCTCGCCCATCTCGGCCTCGATCTCGTCGATCTCCTCCTCGGACAGCTCCTCCCAGTCCTCCTCGCCCGCCTCCTCCTCGTCGAGCAGCTCCTCGACGACGGCCTGGTCCGACTCCCGCACCACGAGATCCGGCCCGGGCTCCCAACGCCACGGGATGTCGCGCTCGTCGAGGGTGAGGCCGAGGGCGACGCGCTCCTCGGCGGGCCACAGGCTGAGGTCGAACAGCATCTCGTCGGGACCGTCCTCGAGGTCCGGCAGGCTGGGCTCGACGGTCGTGTCGGATGCGAGGCGGCAGTCGCGGCACGCCGCCTGGAGGCCGGCCGCCCACTCCGCTCCGCAATTGGCGCAGAGGGTCAAATGACCGGGACTTCGGTCCAGCGCCCGAACACCTCGGCGAGGGCGGCGACGATCTCCCCTTCGGTGGCGTAGGCACGCACGGCGTCGAGGATCGCAGGCATGAGGTTGCGGTCAGGGTAGCGGGCGTCCTCGGTGACCTTCGCCAGCGCTTCGGTCACCGCGGTTGCGGACCGGTGGGCGCGCACCTCGGCGACCCGCTTGCGCTGCCGGTCCTCGACCGCGGCGTCGATGTGCAACAGGTCGGGCGGGGCGCCGTCGCCATCGGTAAACCGGTTGACGCCGACGACCACGCGCTCGCCCGAGTCGAGCTTGCGCGCCAGCTCGTAGGCCGAGTCGGCGATCTGGCCCTGGAACCAGCCGCTCTCCACGCCCGCGTACACCCCTTCGAGCATCGAGCCGCCGCCCACGTCCTCGATGCGGCGCAGGATCGCCTCGGCCTGGGCCTCGATCTCGTCGGTCATGGCCTCGACCAGGTACGAGCCGCCGAGGGGGTCGGCGACCAAGGCCACGCCCGTCTCGTAGGCGATCACCTGCTGGGTGCGCAGCGCCAAGCGGGCCGATCGCTCGGTCGGGAGGGCGAGCACCTCGTCCATGGCGTTGGTGTGCAGGCTCTGGGTCCCGCCCAGGACGCCGGCGAGCGCCTCCAGGGCGGTGCGCACCAGGTTGATCTCCGGCTGCTGGGCGGTGAGCGACGCGCCCGACGTCTGCACGTGGAACCGGCACAGCCACGAACGGGGGTCTCGCGCCCCGTAGCGCTCCCGCATCCAGCGGGCCCAGACCCTGCGGGCGGCGCGGTACTTGGCGATCTCCTCGAAGAACTCGATGGTGGCGTTGAAGAAGAAGCTCAGCCGGGGGGCGAAGGCGTCCACGTCGAGGCCGGTGGCGGCGGCCGCCTCCACGTAGGCGAACCCGTTGCCCAGGGTGAAGGCCAGCTCCTGGGCGGCCGTCGCCCCCGCCTCGCGGATGTGGTAGCCCGAGATCGACAGCGGGTGCCAGCGCGGGAGCTCGGCCGAGCAGAACCGGATCATGTCGGTCACGAGCCGCATCGACGGCCGCGGCGGGAAGAGGAACTCCTTCTCTGCCTGGTACTCCTTGAGGATGTCGGCCTGGATGGTGCCGCCGAGCTGGGCGCGGTCGACGCCGGCGCCGTCGGCCACCGCCACGTACATGGCGAGCAGGATGGCGGCCGGCGCGTTGATCGTCATCGACGTGGTCACCCGGCCCAGGTCGATGCCGGCGAACAGGTCCTCGGCGTCGGCCAGCGCGTCGACGGCGACGCCGCAGCGACCGACCTCGCCGAGCGCCAACGGGGAGTCGGAGTCGACGCCCATCAGCGTCGGGAGGTCGAACGCCACCGACAGGCCGTCGCCGCCCGCGCCCAGGATCTCGTGGAATCGGCCGTTGGTCTCGTCCGGCCCGCCGAAGCCGGCGAACATGCGCATCGTCCACAGCTTGGAGCGGTACATGGAGGCGTACGGGCCCCGGGTGAACGGGTACAGGCCGGGCCACTCGCCGTCGTCCTCGCCGTAGGCCGCGGCGACGGGGACATGCTCCAACCCGGGCCTGATGGTGGCCCGATCGAACGCCCTTTGCCACTCCCCACGAGCCGTCACGTCAGCCCCAGCGTACGAGCTTGGGCCGGCTACGAGGCGGTTAGGCTCCGCGTCCATGGACGCCACTTCAGCCCCCCGCACGATCGCCATGCTCGTCGGCGGAGGCCCCGCCCCGGGGCTCAACGGCGTGATCAACTCCGTGACCCTGTCGGCCCGGGCGCGCGGCTGGCGGGTCTTGGGCGTGCCCAAGGGCTTCTCCCAGCTCATGGCCGGCGACGTCTCGGGGGTGCGGGAGCTGGCCGAGTCCGACGTGGACGGGATCGCCACCCGGGGCGGGAGCATCCTCTACACCGCCCGGGCCAACCCGACCAAGAAGCGGGAGGACCTCGACGCGGTGGTGGCGGCGCTGACCAAGCTCGAGGTGACCGACCTCGTCACCCTGGGCGGCGACGACACGGCGTCGAGCGCGGTCAAGGTCGCCGGCGCGGCGGGGGGCAACATGCGGGCCGTCCACGTCCCCAAGACCATCGACAACGACCTCCCGCTGCCCCTGGAGGCGCCCACGTTCGGCTTCGAGACGGCCAAGTACTGGGGCGCCGAGCTGCTCAAGAACCTCCTGGCCGACGCCCGCACCACCAGCCGGTGGTACCTGGTGACGGCCATGGGGCGCTCGGCCGGTCACCTGGCGGTGTCGATGGCCGTCGGCTCGGGCAGCCACCTGGTGTCCATCCAGGAGGAGTTCCCGCCCGGCGCCATCACCGTCAGCGACATCGCCGACCTGGTCGAGGCGGCCATCCTCAAGCGCATGGCGGCGGGCGAGGGCTGGGGCCTGGCCGTGCTGGCCGAAGGGCTGCTCGACCAGATGGACCCCGAGGAGATGGCGCAGTACGTCACCGAGTACGACGAGCACGGCCACCCGCGCCTCTCGGAGATCGACCTCGGCCGCGTGGTGCGCGACGTCGTCGCCGCCCGCTTCAAGGCGCGGGGCGTGAAGATGGCCTTCATCACCAAGATCATCGGGTACGAGCTGCGCTGCGCCGACCCGATCTCCTTCGACGTGCAGTACACCCGCACGCTCGGGTTCGGCGCGGTGGAGTTCCTGGCCAACGGCACCGGCAACGCCCTCATCTCCCTCCAGGCGGGCAAGCTGGTGGCGATCCCGTTCGAGGAGCTGCGCGACCCGGCCACCGGCAAGGTGCGGGTGCGCAAGGTGGACGTCGACGGCGGCACGTGGCAGGCGGCGCTGGCGCTGCAGGCGCGGCTGCGTCCGTCGGACCTGGAGGGCGACGCACTCGAGGCGCTGGCCGCGGTGTCGAAGGAGGACGCGGCGGCGCTGAAGGCTCGCTTCTCGCGCCTGGTCAGCGGCTGACGAGAAGCCCGGCGGGCGTCAGCGGGTCGACCAGCGCTTCGGCCAGCTCGTCGGCCGTCGCCGCCGGGGCGGGGTCGACGCCGCGGGGCATGCCCGCGAGGATCCCCAGATCGAGGTGGCGCGCCAGCCCGATGGCCGTGAGCGGCCCAGTGACCGGCCCGCTGCCGCGCAACGAGGCGACGAGGTCGGGCACGGCGGCCTGGGCGTCGGCCAGCCAGGCGTCGAGGTAGGGCTTGGGGCTGACGGCGGCGCCGCCCTGCGGGTGGACCTCGAAATGGACGTGGGGGGCGCCGCCCTGGGCGTTGCCCGTGTCGCCGTTGAAGCCGACGACATCACCGGCTTTGACCGTCGAGCCCTCGGCCACGCCCGGCGCGAACCCCTTCAGGTGGGCCAGGTAGTACCAGGTTCCGTCCGCCTCGGTGACGTACGCGCACTTGCCCCCGACGGGCTCGTTGGTGAAGGTGACGACCCCGTCGGCGGGGGCGCGCACCGGGGTGTTGAAGGCCGCGAAGATGTCGTTGCCCTGGTGGGAATGGGCCTCCGGCGACTCACGCGGCTCGCCGAAGTCGTCCCGGAAGTACGCCTCCCCGCCGACCGGGAACCGCCCGAACCCGGCGGCGATGGCCTGGTCACGGGTGAGGCCGAGGTCCTCCAGGGGCCGCAGGGCGTCCAGCAGCGCAGTGGTGCTGTTGCCGGCGCCGCTCCGGGCCAGGCCGCTGAGGATGGACGAGACCGAGCTGTTCGACAGGCTGGGCGGCGGGGGACCCGCCAGCGCCGCCTTGGGCGCTGTCGTGGTGGTCGTGCTCGGGGGGCCGACGGCGGTCACGGTCGCGGCCTTGGTCGTTGAGGTCGCCGCGGCGGTCGTGGTGGGCACGGCCGTCGTCGGCGTGGCCGTGGGCGGAGGGGCGGCCGTGGTCGGCGGTGAGGTGGGCGGCGGCGGCGTGGTGGTGGGGGCTGCGGGAGGAGGCGACGTGGTGGGCGGGGCGGTCGGCGAGGTCGTCGTGGCCACGGTGGGCAACGGCTTGTTGGGGGGTGCGGTGATGACCTGCCCCCTGGCAGGGGCGCCCGCCCCGGCCACGGCCAATGTCGCGGCGAGCACCACGCGCCAGGCGTCCGCCCGACAGCTCCCCCGCCGACCGCCCCGCCACGGGATCATTGGCCCGACGGTAGTGCCTACCGGTCTCGCCGCAGCAGCACCATGTCGGCGCCGTCGCTCCAGCCCGACCGGCGCGCCTCCTCGACCCAGCCGCGGGACCGGAGGAACGCCTCGCCGTCGGTCCCCGCCACCGCGTCGGCCGCCAGCCGCCCGCACCCGCGCTCGGCCGCGGCCGACTCGAAGGCGGCCAGGACGTGGGCGCCCACACCCTCGCGCCGGACGTCGCGCGCCACGACCAGGTTGGTCAGGTACGCGGTCCCCGCCCGAGCCCACCCTTCGGCCACCCCGACCACCCGTTCGTCCCGGCGGGCGGTGACGGCGAGGTCGAGGGGCACGTCCTCGCCCTCGTGCTCGATGACGAAGGCTCGTCCTTCCGGGTCCAGCTCCTGGCTGACGACCAGCTCCAACGCCAGCCCGCCCCGGCCCACCACGGCCGGCGCTGAGAACGGGGCGTCGGCCACCGGCGCCCAGATCCGTCCTGGTCCCTCTTGCAGAAGGTGGAGCCGGTCGAACCCCACCTCGGCCCCGTAGTCGCAGAGGGCCAGTTCGGCGGCGGAGATGCGCTCGGGCTGGGCTTCGTCGGCGACGGTGACATGGGGCACGAAAGGCCACGTCAGCTCCCGGGCGAGGGGCGGCTTGAACACGCGCTCCCGCACCGTGAAGACCGTGGCCCGGCCCGGTCCGACCAGGGGGAGGTACAGCACGGGGTTGGCGGGCAGGAACGTCGTCGGGGGGCCGAGGTGCACGGCGAAGGGCGCGGTCGCCGCCGCCGCGTCGCGCAGGACCTGCAGCGCGCCGCCCATGGCCTCCTCGTTGACGTTCACGGGCGGCACAAGGGTGAGGTGGGCCGGGACGCGCCCGTAGGTGCCGTCGCCGACGGCCCGGCGCAGGGCGTCGACCTCCCGGTCGAGCGGGGGTGGGATCAGCAGGACGACGCCGAGGCGGACGCGGGGCATTGGGTCGCCGGGCCTCCGCCTATTCGCCGTGGCCCGCGGCCCGCAGCGACCCGAGCCGCCACGACGCCACGGCCAGGGCGACGACGGTGATCAGCGCGAGGCGCCACACCGCGGCCCACCCGAAGGGAACGCCTTTGCGCAACAGTTCGTCCGCCCCGCTCAGGCCGCCGAACGCGGCCCGCGCCAGCCAGCCCGGCGACAGCTGGGCGATGCCGTCCAGGGCCGCGCCGAGGAGCCGCTCGACGAGGACGACGACGGCCAGTGACCACACCACGGCGCGCCGGGCAGCCGCGCCGACCAGCACGAAGACGGCGACGTAGGCCGCCGTGCCCGCCAGCGCGGACCACGCCATGGCGGGCGCAACTTCCGGCACGCCGGCCACCACCGCGGCCAGCCCGCAGGCGAGCGACAGCGCCGCGCCCGCCACCATCGTGCCCGCCAGCCAGCGGCCGACGACGATCTTCCACCGGGGCACGGGCGACAGCCAGGTGAAGTGCATGGTGCCGCTGCGCACCTCGGCGCCGAGCACGGCGTCGCCGATCACCATGCTGCCGATCGGGAGCACGATGCCGAACAGCCCGGACGACGACACCTCGGCGAAGGCGTGCAGCCGGGTGGGGCCGCGGATGAGGTGGGCGAGCAGCCCGAACAAGATCGCGCCCAGGGCGGGCAGCAGCAGCCCGAGCCGCCGCTTCGTCGGGAGGCACGCCCGCAGGGCATAGCGCGTGAGGACCAGCGTCACGGGCTTCGCGGAGCTCATCGAAGTCACGGGCCTCGCGGAGCTCATCGCACGAGCTCCCGGAAGATGCTCTCCAGCGACTCATCGAGGGGGCGGACCTCCTGAAGGCGGGCGCCGATGTCGCGTGCAACACGGGGGAGGACGAGGGCGAGGTCGCCGGCGCGCTTGGTCGCCACCGTCAGGGCGTCGCCCTCGAACGTGACGCCGGTGACCGCCTCCTGGGCCACCAGGGCGGCGGCGAGGGCGCGGGGGGCGGAGGCGCGCACCAGTACCCGCCGAGGACGGTCCACCATGGCGTCGCGGATGGCGCGGCGGTCGCCCTCGGCCGCCAGCCGGCCGTTGACGAGCACGACGATCCGCTCGGCCAGGCGCTCGACTTCGCGCAGGACGTGGGAGCTGACGATCACCGTCCGTCCCTCGTCGCCCAAGCGGCGGAACAACCCGATGAGGTTGACCCGCTGCACCGGGTCGGCGCCGTTCAGGGGTTCGTCGAGTACGAGGATCTTCGGGTCGCTGACGAGCGCGGCCGCCACCTTGGCCCGCTGGCGCATGCCCTTGCTGAAGCCCTCCAGCCGGCGGTCGGCGACATCGGTCAGCCCGACCTGCTCGAGGGCGCGAGCCGTCGCGGCCGGGTCGGTCACCCCGTTGAGGTCGGCCCGGTACTCGACGAGCTGGCGGGCGGTGAGCGGGCCGGGCGCCGCCTCGTCCTCGGGCACCAGGGCGAGGGCGCGCCGCACGCCCATGTCGCGCCGGGGGTCGCCGCCGGCCACCGTCACCGTGCCCCGGCTGGGCGGCAACAGGCCGGTGATCACCCGCAGCAGCGTCGTCTTGCCCGCGCCGTTGGGACCGAGCAGTCCCGTCACGCCGGGGTTGAACGAAACGGTCAGCTCCGACAGCGCCACCTTCTGCCCGAACCACGCCGACACGTTGTCGACCTCGACGACGACGTCGCCGACCGCGCCCACTACGCCTCCGCCCACCGGTAGCGCCACAGCAGGGTCGCGATCGACACGCCCACCACGAGGAGGTAGACGACGACGGCGAGCACCTCGCCCCCGTCGTAGCGGGCCAGCCGGAAGAACGGCGCCAGGTGGCCGAGAAAGACCAGGTCGCGCACGAAGAGGGGCACGGCGAGCAGGTTGACGGCCGCGAACGCCGGGCTCGTGCCCTCGCTGGCGCCGAGGATGCCGGCCACCGACGAGCTGATCAGCAGCACGGCCAGAATGCCGGCCCCGGCCACCACCCGGCGGCTGGTGAGCGACGAGATGGCGAGGCCCAGCGATGCGTAGTACAGCGCCAGCAGCGCGACCGCGACGGGGACCTTCCACACGACGTCGGCGTGGCCGCTGAGGTAGTTCAGGGCGCCGCCCTTGTCGACGAGCATGTTGCCGATGTACAGCACCATCTGCGGCAGGAGCGAGAACGCAACCAGCAGGGTGCCGATGGCGCCGAGCTTGGCCAGCGCATAGTCAGTGCCGCTCAACGGGCGGGCGAAGATCAGCGAGAGCACCCGCTGGCGGCGGTCGGGGCACAACACGTCGGGGGCGACGAGGGCCACGAACAGCAGGAGCGAGCTGCTGACGCCGACGTAGCGCCGGTAGGAGACGATCTCGATGGCCCGCACGGGCGTGTCCCTGGTGACGTAGGCGATGCCCACGTTCACGGCGGCGGGGACGGTGACGATGCCGAGGAGCAGCCACGGGAGGAACTTCTGGCGCCACGGCCGGCGGAAGCCGAGCGCCCGCCGGAGCGTGGCGCGGTAGAGGGCCCCGACGGCGGCCCGCCGCCCTCCCCGGGGTCCGTCGTACGGGCGGTACCCGCGGTCGTAGACCGTGCCGACTGCGGTCACGCGGCCGACGCCCGTCGCAGGAAGACCTCGTCGAGGGTGCCGACCCGGCTCGACAGGCGGTGCAGCGGCAGCCCGAGGTCGACCACCGTGTCGCGGATCACGTCGAGGTCCCCGTCGCCGGTGGTCGCGACCTCGACCACGCCCTCGACGATGGCGGCCTTCATCCCCCGCTGGGCCAGCGCCGCCACCAGGTCGTCGCTGCGGTCGTCGACCTCGATCATCACCACGCCACTGCGCTCCAGCAGTTCGTGGGTGCGACCGGAGACCACCAGGCGGCCGGCGTCGAACATCATCACCTGGTCGCACACCTGCTGGACGTCGTCGAGCAGGTGGGTGGCGAGCAGGACCGAGATGCCGAAGCCGCCCAGCCGGGCGACGAGGTCGAGCATGCTCTCCCGGCCGAGGGGGTCGAGGCCGGCCGTGGGCTCGTCCAGCAGGAGCAGCTCCGGATCGGCCACAAGGGCCTGGGCCAGCTTGGTGCGCTGGCGCATGCCGGTGGAGTAGCCGTCGATGGGGCGGAAGCGGGACTCGTCCAGCCCGACCAGGTCGAGGACCTCGGACGCGCGCTGGCGGGCGGCTGAGCGGGGCAAGCCGGCCAGTTCCCCGAACGTGGCCACCACGTCGGCCGCGGTCTGGTCGGTGGGCAGGCAGTCGTGCTCGGGCATGTAGCCGAGCCGGGCGCGGGCGCCGGCCGGGTCGTGGGTCACGTCGACGCCGGCCACCTCCACCGTGCCCTCGCTGGGCCGGGTGAGCCCCAGCAGCAAGCGGAAGAACGTGGTCTTGCCCGCCCCGTTGGCGCCCACCAGGCCGATGCGGCCGGGGTGGACGTCGAGGGTGAGGCCGTCGACGGCCGTTACGTTGCCGAACCGCTTCGTGAGGCCGACGGCGCGGAGCAGGGGGCCGGCCATCTCCCGCCAACCTACCGGAGCCCCGCCGGCCTCCGGGGGGCGAGGCGGACGATTACCCCGTGCCCGCCGCGGCCGCCGTCGCCGGGTGCCCGCCGCCTCCGCCGCGCCCGCGCAGCACCAACCACACGACCGTCATGGCCACGCCCGCCCCGAGCGCCACCCCGGTCAGGACCAGGAGCCACCCGTTGGTGTCGTCGCCGGAGGACTCGCTGGCCGCCGCCTGGGTCTCGGTGAAGCGGATCGAAGCCGAGTACACGTCCTCGGCCTGGGTGGCGGGCCGCCCGTTGCGGCTGTCCTGCCAGGCGAAGAAGACGGCGTCGTCGGTCGAGGCCACGCCCACGTTGATGCTGCTGCCGATGGCACCGCCGTAGACCCCGATGGTGCGGTCGATGCTGCGATCGGTGATGCGGACGTTCTTCGTGAACGTCTTCCCGCCGTCGCTCGAGGAGGAGTAGAAAACGTCCTGCAGGCCGGCGTTGCCGACCGCTCGCGGCGTGAACCGGTAGTCGTACCAGGCCACGTCGATGCGCCCGTTCGGCGCCACCGAGATCCCTGGCGACTCGTGGTTCACCCCGCTCTGGGGGTCGTCGTTGATGACGATCCGGTCACCCCAGGTCTTGCCGCCGTCCAGCGACGCCCGGAAGTAAATGTCGGTGCGGTCCTTGCCCTGGCTGTTGGCGGTGAAGTTCATCGGGTCGGGGTAGCCGTGCCACACCGAATAGATGGCGCCGGTGTTGAGGTCGGTGGCCAGGGCCGGGGTGCGGTAGATGCGCTGGTTGCCGGGGTCGAGGTTCTGGCGGACCCACGTCTTGCCGTGGTCGGTCGAGCGGGCGTGCACGATGGGCGTGGGCTGGGCCCGGCCGTTAATGCGGGTCTGGGTCGGGTCGGCGGCCGGTTGGCCGACGCCCCGGGTGAAGAAGGCGGTGTGCACCGTGCCGGCCTTGTCGACGACGATCCAGGGGTAGTCGGCGCCGGCGCCGCCGTTGACCTCGACCGGCGGCGCGAACGTCTTCCCGCCGTCGGTCGAGGCCGACACCATGGACCTGATGGCGTCCTTCTCGTTGCTCCAGTCGCCGACGGCGAAGGCCACGTAGACGTTGCGGACGTCGATGGGGTCGACCGCCCCTGTGGGCGCGTCGACGTAGGCCGTCTGCGTACTCCCCTCCTTGCCGGCGTGGACGAGGGCGGTGGTGAACGTGCGCCCGCCGTCGGTGGACTTGGCCAGGTAGGCGTTGCGGGGGATGTCCTCGCGGACGTCGGTGGTAGAGACAGGACGGGTGGAGTCGAGCAGCTTGGCCGGGTCGTTGGCCGAGAACGCGACGTATAGGATGCCGTTGCGGTCGAAAAAGGGCATGGCCACGGGGCCGAACTCGGCGCCGATCGAGCAGTCGGTGAAGGGCCGCACCATGAAGCCGCCGCCGGTGAACCACGTGTGGCCCTCGTTGCTCGAGATGTGCACGACGCACTCGCGCGTGCCGCGGGCGTCCGCCTCGGCCACCACCAGCTCGCCGTTCTTCGGGTTGCGGGCGATCTGCGGGAGCATGTGGGCCCGGACGGGATTGGGGTTGTCGGTGACCTGCACCGCCCCCGTCACCACCGGCTGGGCCAACTGCTGGGCGGCGGGCGCGGGCCCTGGCCCGGCAATAAGAACCAGGCCCGCGGCTGACAGCAGCCCGGCCGCGGCACCGAAGCCCCGCATGCGGCGCATGGCGCGCCCCCTCAGTCGCGCCGGACTGGAGCGGCGGCCGGGGCCTTCTGGCCCCTCGCCTGGCGAGCCACGGCCACGAACCCGGCGCCGAACAGCCCGAGGCCGGCGGCGCCCAGCAGCAGCAACAGGGCGACCGAAGTCGACGACGCGCCACTGGAGCTCGTGGCGGTGACCGGCGCCTGGGCGCCCGTGGCCGACGGGGCCGCCCGACCGGCGCCGCCCACGATCTGGAACTGTGCCCGGGCGGGAGTGCCGGAGGTGTCGGCGCCCTTGGCGTCACGCAGGACGGCCACGATCACGTAACTGTCGGGCGCGGCCTGGGGGATCTGCACCTGGGCCGAGATGTTGCCGACGCGGTCGGGACGCGTCTCGGCCAGCACGGGCCCGTCAGTGCCGTTCCACCGCAGCTGGACGCCAGTCTCGACACCGGAGGGCATGCGGAACGACGAACCCGTCACCGTGATGGTGTCGCCCGCCTTGCCGGTGGCGGCGCTGAGGTTGAGCGTGGCCAGATTGGTGCACGCGTAGGCCGTCGCGCCCGCGACGGCGAGCACGGTGACGAGAACGCCGAACAGGCTCAGGGACTTCCGAGCCGACATGGAGCCCACCTCCTTGCGGCCGCAGCCGCAGTCCGCACTTCAGGCGTCATCGTATACCTGAGAGCACCCTGTGAACAGGGTCCGCACGAGCCCATACTTGGCCTATGCCGAACGGCGAGACGGGCGGCGAGACGGTGGTGGTGCCGCGAGCGCCGGGCCCCCTGATCCGCCCCCGGGCGGGCGCCCGGCCCCGGCACCGGCGCGACGACCTGGACGACCTCATCGACGAGCTGCTGCCGGAGAGCCGCCAGGCCCCCGGCTGGTTCGACGCCCTGCTGGTTGCAGGGGGCGCGGGCGCGGTCGGGTGGGAGGTCGTCGGGACCCCGCCTACGGCCGTCGCCGTCATTGGGATCGGCGCCTTGGGACTCGGCGCCGTGCTCCCGTTGCAGTGGCTCTGGCGCGCCGCGGGCAGGCGGCGGGAGCGGGCGGCCCTGGCCAAAGGCGCGGCGCTCCAGGTGTCCGACGGCGACGTCGCGAGGCTCGTCCGGGCGTACGACCGGCTCTCTGCGCTACCAGGGGCACCGGCCGAAGCGATCGCCGCCGCCCACAGCGCCATGCTCGAGGTCGCGACCCTGTTGCAGGGCGAGGCGCCCCGGTCCGACCGCGAGCGGGCCTATGTCGGCGCCCGGGCCGCCGCGATCGACACGCTCGCCGCCGCGCTCCAGTCGTGGAACGATCTGGCCCCCGACGTCGTTGTCGAGGCGCGTGAAGAGCTCGACGCGTTCGGCGGAGTCGGCGCCCTTCGGCGGCTCGAGCAGTTGTCGTTCGAAGCCAGGCGGCGTGGACCCGGCGGACCAGACACCGGTTCCTGACCCGGCGCCCGAGCGGCCGCCGGGGTTCCTGGCCAAAGCCCTGGCAGTGCCCTTCGTGCCCGTCGTGGCGGCGTGGGAGGGGATCAAAGCGACCGGGCGAGCCGCCGTCGCCCTTGGCCGGCGGGTGGACGTGTGGCTGCAGCGCTGGGTGGGCGCGCTCAGCTGGCTCGTGACGCGGCCGTTCCGGGCGGGTGCACGCGCCGCGGCCGCGCTGGGCCGGGGCGTTGGTCACGCCGTGGCCGCGCTGGGCCGGGGCGTCGGTCACGCCGTGGCCGCGCTGGGCCGGGGCGTTGGTCACGCCCTGGCCGCGCTGGGCCGGGGCGTTGGTCACGCCCTGGCCGCGCTGGGCCGCCGCCTGGTCATGCCGCTGCGGGCCGTCGGGAGGGCGGTCACAGCGCTGGGCCGCCGGCTTGCCGCACCCCTGCGCGCCGCCGCTTGCACCCTTGCCGCCCTCGC
>JAHFUQ010000228.1 GCA_023265045.1 Acidimicrobiia bacterium | reverse complement strand
GATTTCAACCTGCTCGTCCGCGCCCGCACCGCGAACTTCGTCATCGACCTGCTCGAGCAGCCGCTCCGCGTCCGCCGCATCCACGGCAACAACATGACCACCCGGGTCGGGCCCGCCAAGGCGGCCATGTTCGAGACGGTTCGCGAACACCGGCGCGCTCGTTCGTGACAACCGACCAGGTGACAACCGACCGGGTGTCGGTGGTGGTGCCGGCGTGGAACGCGGAGCGCTTCATCGAGGAGGCGCTGCGCTCCATCGTGGAGCAGACCATTCGACCGGCGGAGATCATCGTGGTCGACGACGGTTCCACCGACGCCACAGCACGCCGGGCGGGTTCGTTCCACCGCTCGGTCACGGTCATCAGCCGTGAGCACGCCGGGATCGGTCCCGCCCGAACGGTCGGGGTGGCCGCCTCCACGTCGGAACTGGTGGCGTTCCTCGACGCCGACGACCTGTGGCTGCCCGACAAGCTCGAGCGCCAGCTCGCGCTGCTGGACGCCGACGCTGCGACGGACGCCGTCTTCTGCCAGATCGACGAGTTCCACGATGCCGTCGATGTCCCGCCGGTCGGGGTGCGGCCGCCCCACCGCGCCGTCGCCGCCCCGTTGGCGAGCGCCGCGCTCATCCGCCGCGACCGGCTCGACCGCCTTGGACCTTTCGTCACGACCGCGGTCGGGGAGTGGGTGTGGTGGTGGTCCCGGGCGCGGGCCCACGGCGTCCGGGAGGAGTTCGTCCCCCACGTGCTGGTCCGTCGCCGGCTCCACAGCCACAACAACTCCCACGTCCGCCACGACGGGGGCCAGACCTTCATGGCCATCGCCCGGGCGCACCGCCGCGCCGTCGAGGACCGGGGGGCGCCGGGGTGAGCGGAGCCGGCGACCGCCTGGTCAGCGTGATCGTGCCGGCCTACGACCGCCGCTACTGCGTCATGGACGCGGTTGGGAGCGTGCTGGCCCAGACCTACCGCCACGTCGAGTGCATCGTCGTCGACGACGGGTCGGTTGACGGCACCTTCGAAACGGTCGCCGCCGCCGGCGCCGGCGACCGTCGGGTCCGGGTGTTCGCCCAGGGCCACGCCGGTGTGTCGGCGGCCCGGAACCGGGGCCTGCGCGAGGCGCGAGGCGAGTACGTCACGTTCCTCGACAGCGACGACCTCATGCCGCCGACACGGGTCCAGCGCCAGGTGGAGCTGCTCGCGGAACTGGCCTGCGGTGGCGTCTTCGGGCGGTTCGAGTCATTCGTGATGGAGGGGGCGACCCCGCCCGCCTGGATGGCGACGCGACCGGAGTGGTGCCGCGGGCACGCCTGGACGTCGCTGCTGACGGCGACGGCGCGGGTCCGGGCGGTCGGAGGTTTCGACGAGACGCTCCTCATGGGCGAGGACGCCGACCTCCTGGTGCGGCTGCGGGAGGCGGGCGTCGATTTCCGCGCCATCGACGAGTTGTTCGTGGTGCGGCGCTTCTTCGGGGACAACCTCACCTACGGGATGCGCGACAACGACTCGGCCCTCCGGGACGCGATCCGCCGGCGGATGACCCGCCGCCGGGCCGCGGCCGTTCCTCAGTAGCTGCCGAGCAGGCCCGTCTCGCGTCCGAAGTTGAGGACGCGGCCGAAGAGCCAGATCGAGAACGGGACCATCACCAGGTCGAAGACCACCAACCCCACGATGGCGGCCATCGCCGACGGTCCGTCGAGGGCGGCGCCTCCGGGCAGGGCCAGGCGCCGTATCGCGGCGATGACGTGGGTGTCGGGTACGGCGTAGGACAGCGTCCGGACCCACGCCGGCAGGACGTCGGTCGGGTAAAAGACGCCCGCCAGCAGTCCGGCGGCGAGGGAGTAGACGCGGAGCACCGACTCGCTCTTCTTGGCGACCAGCGTGACGCTGGCGATGAGGGCGGCGATGGCCAGCGTCGCCCCGCCCGCGAGGGCGAGGATGAGCAGTGCGGGTGCGATCCCTCCCAGCCGGAACCGGGCCCCGAGAAGGATCGCCATCCCGAGGCCACCGGCGGTGTTGGCGACCCGCAGCATCATCGGCCACTCGGCCAGGGCGAAGGGCAGGAACCGCCACGACAGGGGTTGGACGAGCAGGATCTCGAACCGGCCCTGGTCGAGCGCCTCCTGGAGGGTCGAGGCCACGATGCTGACCGCGCCCGACATCAGGCGCCAGGCGACGAGCCCCAGGACGACGAAGGCGAAGTAGTCGCCGCCGACCGGGAAGTTCTGGGTGGGGACGAGGCGGGCCACGAAGCGGTACGTCAGGATCGGGATCAGCATGGTGATCTGGGTGACGACGAACGACGACGGGTAGCTCCGCGCCCCCAACCAGCCCTCCCACAGGAACGCGCGCGACACGCGCATCGCGTCCGCCCGCCGGTTCCCGGTCCGGTCGCCGGTCACTCCTCCCATGCCGTCACCTCGCCGGTGCGGAGGACCGACGCCAGGAGATCACGGACCGGCAGCCGGCGGCGCTGCACGGCATCGATAGAGACGAGGGCGCCGTCGAGGGACGCCAGAAGCTGGCCGGCCCGCAAGGTCGTCGTGACCGCGATCGACGCGTCCTGCACCCGGACGCATTCGACGCCGGCGAGGGCGCCCAGCGTGGCGGCGGCGGCGCGGGCCGCCGCCGCGCCGTCGAAGGTGAGCTCGATCGTCGGTGACCCCTCGTATGTTCGGAGGCCGTCGAGGTGACCGAGGTGGACGAGGCGGCCCTGGTCGAGGAGGGCGACGTAGGCCGCCAGCGCCTCGATCTCGTCGGCCCGGTGAGTGCTGAACAGCACCGCCAGCCGCAGCTCGCGGGCGAGGCGGCGGATCGTCTCCAGCAAGGAGTAGGACGCCAGGGGGTCGATCGACGCCGTGGGCTCGTCGAGGATCAGCACGGGTGGCTGGTGGAGGACGGCACACGCCACCTGGAGCCGGGCCCGCATGCCCGACGAGAGGGCGAAGCCGACCCGGTCGCCCTGTTCGGCCAGGTCGACGAGGGCCAGGACTTCCTCGATGCGGGCCGTGAGCTGGACCGCCGGGATGCTGTGGAGGCGGCCCCGGATCGTCAGGTTCTCCCGGGGGGTGAGGTGGAGCGACAGCGACCGAGCGTCCCCTGGGACGAAGCCGATCAGGCGGCGCACGGCCGCGCCGTCGGAGGTGACGTCGTGGCCGCAAATGCGCGCCCATCCGTCGGTCGGCGACACCAGGCCGGCGAGGATGCGGAAGAGGGTGGACTTGCCGGCGCCGTTGCGGCCGGCCAGCGCGCAGACCTGGCCAGGGGCCACCGTCAGGGAGACGGCGTCCAGGGCTCGGACGGGCGCGGCCACCGGGGAGCGGGTGAAAGCCCGGGCCCAGCCCGGCAGGGGGCGGAAGGTCTTGCCCAGGTTGTGCACCTCGACCAGCGGGCCCGTCTCAGTCGCGCTCACGACGCTCACGGCGCGGGCGCCCCGACCCGTTCCAGCGCCGACTCGACCGCCTGGCGGGCGACGGCTGTCGAGTACCGCGCCTCCACCAGGTGGCGGGCCCGTTCGGCCATCGCCGCGCCGGTCGCCGCGCCGGTTGCCGCGCCGTGGGCCGAGTCGTCGTGCAGGTCGGCGGCAGCCCGGGCGAAGGCCTCGGGTGACTCGGCGACGATCGCATGCTCGCCGTC
>JAHFUQ010000094.1 GCA_023265045.1 Acidimicrobiia bacterium | reverse complement strand
ACCTCGGCCTGGAGGGCGAGGTAGTTCGCCTGCACCGCCCACGGCTCGCGCCGCAGGGCGCGGAAGCTGGCGGCCGCCTCCGACGCTTCGGCCGCCGCCCTCCCGTACTCCCCGGCGGCCAGGAGCGCCCTCGCCAGCAACAGGCGGGACTCGCTGAGATGCACCTGATCCACGCCCCCGAGGGCGTCCACGCCCGCCTGCGCGTCGGCGCACGCCTCGGCCACGAGGCCGCCGAGGAGGTAGACGAGGCAGCGGTCGGACCGCAGCACCGCGAGGAAACGGTGCGGCGTCTCCAGCGCCGCGTACGCCTGCTCGGCCCGCTCGAAGGCGGCCAGCGCCGCAGGGATGTTCCCCCGCCGCCCGTGGGTGAAGCCGATGTTGTGAGCCGCCATGGCGGCCATGGCCGGAAGGTCGCGTTCGACGGCGATCCGCTCCGCGAAGGCAAGGTCCTCCAGCGCCTGATCCAGCGCGCCCTGGTAGGCGAGCACGATGCCGCGGTTGAGCCGCACCCGGCCGATGGAGACCTGGTCGCCGGCGCGTGCGAGCCACTGCAACGATTGGCCGTACGCGCCCAGGGCGTCGTCCAGCCGGCCCGTGCGGTGCAGGATCAGCGCGAACAGCATCTCCACCACGCCCCGGACCGGTGCAGGGGCGACGGCGCGCGCGTGGCGAATCTCGTCCTCGGCGGTCGCCGCCTCGCCCAGGTTCAGGAGGGCGACGGCGAGCTGGGCCCGCCCGAGCGCCTCCTGATCGGCGAGGCCCTGGCGCACGCTCGCGTCGACGCACCGACGGAAGCTCGCCGCCGCCTCGGGGATGCGATTGACCTCCTGAAGCGCCAGGCCCGCAGCGAGGAGGCCCTCGACTTGGACGCGAGGGTCGTCCTCGGCGTCCTCCATCAGCTCCATGACCCGGCGCAGGACGCTCGCCGGGTCACGGTGGCGCCGCTCGGTCAGGTCGCGGATCTCGGTCAGCACCGCCGTCCCCGTCCCCATTTCGACCCCCATGGTAGAGACTCCGTATTTCAGGGGCCGGTCGGGTCTCTTTGACGGTGGCAAGGAGGGGGCACGATGTCTGAAACGCGTGACGGGTACGAGCAGGAAGGCGAAGACCCCAGGGTCGGCTGGAAGGACCGCGTGCGCTTCGCCGACCGCCCCGGCGGTCGTTCGTTCGCGTACCGGCCCCACGACGTCCTGACGACACGCGCCGACGAGGCGCTCGCGGTGGCGCAACGCGTGTACCCGGAGGCGGGCATCTCCGTCGGCGGCGTGATCGGGCCGTTCAGCCGCCTCGTCGACGTCCCCGACCCGCTCCGCCTGATCGAGGAGCTGCGCCTGGCCGGCATCCTGGCCCGGCCCAACCACGTCCTGTTCCTCCACTGCGTCTGCTGCCCGCCGCACCCCGCGAGCGGCTGCGCCGGCGGCTACCGGATCGGCCACGGCCACGGGATCAACCCCGCCGAGATCAACCCGGCCGAGATCAACCCGGCCGAGATCAACCCCGCGGAGATCAACCCGGCCGAGATCAACCCGGCGGAGATCAACCCGGCCGAGATCAACCCGAACGATCCGCGCCGGATCACCGGGCTACGGCGCAGCAGCGCCCGCCCCGCGACGCCGAGCGAGGAGGAGGCCGAAGACCTCGGCCTGCGTATCTGCGCGCCCGCGGCCGGCGGCGCGCCCAAGGTCTTCGTGCTCGACACCGGCCTGGCCGGGATCGACCCGCCCCACATGCTGGCGCAGGCGCCGGCGATCACCGGCGCGCCGGCCGACGCCCCGGACGTGGACGGCAACTCGCTGCTCGACCCCGGGGCCGGGCACGGGACGTTCATCGCCGGCGTCATCAACCAGGTGGCGCCCGGCTGCAGCGTCGTCGTCCACCAGGTCGCGACCTCCTACGGCGACGTCGACGAACACACCGCTTCGGAGTTCATCCTGAGCCTGCCCACCGACGACCACACCATCCTCAGCCTCTCCTTCGGCGGCGCCGTCATGGACGACGACGCCCTCGAGCTGGCGTGGGCGATCCGGAACTTCCAGGACCGGGGCGGCGTGGTGGTGGCGTCGGCGGGCAACGACGCGTCCTGCCTGCCCTCCTACCCGGCCGCTCTTCCCGGCGTCATCGGGGTGGGCGCGCTGGGAACGTGGGGACCGGCGCCGTTCACCAATTACGGCCCCTGGGTGCGTGCCTGCGCGCCGGGCGTCGGCCTGCTCAGCCTCTTCTTCGAGGGGTTCGACGGGATGCCCGGGACCGACGCGGACGACTTCGCCGGGTGGGCCTACTGGAGCGGGACGTCGTTCGCGGGCCCGGTCGTCGTCGGCGCCTTGGCCCGGATGATGATGGCGGCGCCGTGCAACGCGGCGCAGGCGGTGACCCGCGTGATCGACGCGCCGGTGCTGCTGCGCATCCCCAACCTCGGGACGGTCGTGAACGTCATCTAGAGGTGACAGCCGCGCGACATGACAAATTTGCCTAAAGCCTTGACTGCTATATGTCGAGGGCAGGTATGGTACGACTATGACTAGTACCGAGATTGAAGCACAGCTCAGAGGGTTCCTCCTCAACGCTGCTGCCCGCCAGTGGGCCGTCTCGCAGGTCGACCCGACCACGCCGTCGGCCGACTATCTGACCGGCTTCGGCGCCGGCTGGGAGGCGGGGCACGTCTCCGCCCTGGCGCTGGTCATGTCGATCGTCACCGGCGGATCGGTCACCGAGACCATCGAGGACGCCCGCACCCAGGCCGCGGTCGATGCCGCGTTCCCCTTCGAACTCCACGTCCTGTCCACCGGAGAGGATGAGGAGGCGGCGTAGATGGACAACCAGGATGAGCTTGTGCCGTGCCCGACCTGCTGGTTGCCCGCCGACCTGGTCCCGGCCGGCCCGAACGAGGACTTCCCGCACGCCAAGTGCGCCCGGGGCCACGACAACTCGCTGATCCCCGCCGTGCTCGAGCACCTGCGGTGGATGGAGCAGGCGGGCGTGCGCAAGACCGCCTGAGGGCGGTCATGGGTTTCAGGCGCAGTTGGTGACGACGACGGGAGTCGTCCCCCGCACCGTCGAGCCCGCATGGCTGGCGCTCCAACTCCGCAGGGCGCTCGCCAGCTCGCTGAGGTCCTGCGCGGTGTCCATGACCACGCTGAACCGCACACACGTCTTGGTCCCGCTGGTCCACGCCACGTAGTGGTCGCCCCCCCACCCGGCCGCCGCCTTGAGCGCCACGCTGCGATCAAGGGCCGAGTCGAGGAGCAGGACCAAGCCCATCTCGCCGAGCGTGCCCTCGTCGACGACGGGGCCGTCGGCCGCAGGCAGCGGCAGTGGCTTGACGGCGTCGCCGCTGAGGAAGCGATCGGCGTGGATGGCCTGCTCGGTGGACACGGGCGGCGTGCGGAACGCCTCGTCGAGGCGGGCCTGGCCGCCGGCGGCGAGGAGCGCCTGCACCAGCCGAGGACCGACCTGGTAGGGGAAGGCGAGCAGCTGCATGAACACGTCGGGCTCGGTGTCGGGCCCACTGCCCTCCTCGGCGTCGATCGCCTCCTGCTCGTCCGGCGGGCGGGAGTCGTGCCACCGCTTCTCGACTGTCATGGCGCTGCCCTCCACCAAGGCGTCGAAGGCGGGCGACGCCTCGTCGTCGAGGTTGGGACGGTCCAGGCCGAAGTGCTGGTCGTCAAGGGCGTGGGTGAGCTCGTGCACGAGCACCGACTTCACGTACGGGGTGGGCGCGGTACCGCGGGCGTACAGCACCTTGGCGCCGGGGTCGTAGAAGCCCACGATGTCGGAGGCGGCGTTGTCGGACACCGCGCCCAGGTCGACTTCCCCCGTCACCAGCCCGAGGGCGCGGAACACCCCGAGGAAGGCGGCCTCGGCGGCGGGGTCGGACTCCTCCCCCTCGCGCAGGCGCGCCTCGAACTTGTCGTCGGTGAGCAGCTCGACCTTGGGTGGCTTGGTGAACTTCAACCCGCGGCTCTGCTCGACGAACGCCACCAGTTCCGGCAGCGCCTCCTCCAGCGCGGTCCCGGCCTTCGCCGGCGCCTTCACCGAAACCGTCTTTTGATTGCTGCCGCCGCGCTGGCGCACGCCGACCACGGCCGCATCGGTGATCAGCACGCCGCCGATCGCCACCGTCAACATGATTGTGCCCAGCCGGGCGCCCGCCGTTCTCATGGCCACCAGTATCGGCGCCCGCCGGGCGCTACTTGACCCGCCTCCGGCCGCAGCTTCGGCCCTACGCTGGCGTGCATGGCGGCGCCCGTTCCCCCGCTGAAGCCCCGGCACTACGCCAAGCCGGCCGGCCTGGTGCGGCGCACGCACCGGGACGCGTCGCGGGACGAGCTGCGCGCCCGCGGGCTGCGCACCGCCCTCACCCAGGAGCTGCTCGAGGCGCGCCCCTCACAACCGCGCCTGGTGAGCACGGCCGAGGGAGCGTTCGCCCGCCTGCTGCTGACCATCCCGTCCTATGCCGTCGAGGCGCCGGAGCTGGCGGCCATTTACGCGGGCCTGCTGCGGACGTTGCCCAAGCCGACCGCGCTGGTCGTCCTCACCCACGAGTCGGTGGCGGCGACCATCGCCAGCTGGCTCAAGAAGGCCCGGCGCCGCAAGGGCGACGTGATCGTCACGGCGCCCGACCACCTGGTGTTCTCCGTCTGGGCCGAGGACGGCTACTGCGCGTCGGCCGAGGGCGCCCACACCTACCTGGTCGAGCCCTACGCCTTCCCGCGCTACGGCGACGGGCTCATCGCCGAGCTGGTGTCCAACGCCACCGACCTCAGGAAGTCCCAGGCGCCGCTGTACTTCCAGGGCGGCAACGTCCTCATCGGCGACGACTTCTTCTTCATCGGCGCCGACTACCCGGCCGAATCGCTGGCCTACGTGGGCGACGTGCTGGCGCCCGCCCCGGGCGAGTCGCCGGCCGACCTCGTGCGCCGGCTCTACTCCGAGTACCTCGACACCGGCCGGCGGCTGATCTACGTGGGCAGCACCGTGCCGGTGCCCGCCGAGCGCGTCCGCAAGATCGCCGTCGACGGCGAACCGTGGACCGAGGTCCTGCACGCCGGCAACGACAAAGGCACGGCCCAGCCGATCTTCCACATCGACATGTTCGTCACCCTCGCGGGCCGGGGGCCCACCGGCGCCTACCGGGCGCTGGTGGGCGACCCGGCCATGGCCGCCGACTTCATGGGCGAGCGGGTGCGGCCGCACGCCATGCGCGAGGCGTTCGACTCGATCGCCGCCGGGCTGGGCCGGCTGGGCTTCGAGGTCACCCGCAACCCGATGCCGCTGGTGTACGTCGACGACCCAGAGGTTCGGGAGCGGTTCTGGTACTTCGCCACCGCCAACAACGCCCTGGTGTCGGTCTCGCCTCGGGATGGCGACCACGTGTGGCTGCCGACCTACGCCTATGGCGAGTGGACCTCACTGGCGCCCGTCGACCGCCGCAACCAGGAGATCTGGGAGGCGATGGGCTTTACCGCCCACCTGCTCCCCGACTGCCACCCGCTGGCCTCGGCCTTGGGCGCGGTGCACTGCGTCAAGAAGTACCTGGCTCGCCGGTGACGGCCTCCTCGCCCTCGGGGGCGCCGGCGTCGAGCCAGTCGCTGGTCAGGGCCTCGGCGGTGTCGATGAGCTCCGATGTGGTGGCGAAGTCGAGCGGGAGGACACGCACGGGCGGGGACGGCGCCACGCGCAGGGTTACGCCCGGCTGGGTGCGGTGAACGGCGGTGATCAGACGTTGCTCGAGGGCCAGGCCGAGAGAGTGGGCGCCCACGCCCAGCGCCTTTTTGGGCGCCGAGGCGAGCCTCCGGCCGAACCCGGCGGGAAGGACATAGATCTCGGTCGCCCCCAGCTCGACGGCGTGGTCCACCGGCGTGTTGTCGGCGACGCCGCCGTCGACGAGCAGGCGCCCGTTCAGGCTGACCGGCGGGAAGACGCCGGGGAGGGCCGAGCTGGCCAGCACCGCGGGGATGGCGTCACCCTCGCGGAAGGCGACCATCTGCCCGTCGAGGAGGTCGGTGGCGACGACGTGCAACGGAAGCCGGCCCGCCTCGAGGCGCTTCAGCGGCAACCGCTCCTGCAGGAACGCTCGGAAGGCCCGGTTGGAGACGAGATGGTCCCGCCGGCCGAGGGCGCCGAGCAGCAACGGCCACGGGCGCAGCGGGAAGACGTGGTTGTGCCGGCCCAGCCGCCACGGCCTGAGCCGGCCGCGAACGACCGGAAACACCTCGTGCGCCTCCAACTCGCGCCACAGCCGGGTCAGGCCGTCGACGCCCTGTGTGTCTGGCGAGGCCGCGAACCAGGCGCCGTTGAGCGCGCCCACCGACGCCCCGACGACGAGGTCAGGCTGTACGCCGCGGGCGGCGAGCGCCCGCAACATGCCCACCTGCATGGCCCCGTAGCTGCCGCCGCCGGAAAGGACGAAAGCAGTGGGCACGCCCAATAGTGGGGCGCGCGCCCGGCAGACCGCCATTCTGCCCGGCGGCGCGCGAGACTACGGGCGACAAGCGGCCCGCCGCGCAGGGGTCCGGCTGGGTGGACCCCTGCGCGGCGAAGCCAACAAGAGAGCGCCGAGCCGCCGCCCTGATACAGATTTCCTGGGAATTTCTCTTAGGGGGCGTGCAGGACGGCGACGGTGAACGCGCTCTTGGCCCGCTCCGACCAGATTGCCACCGATTGGTAGGTCGTCGCGTCGACGTCGGGCGGCACCTCGTAGTTCATCGACCCGTAGGTGGCTTTGAGCAGCGCGATCTCGGTCGACGGGGCCGCTTGCAGCTCGGCGCTCGTCTTGGGGGCGGCCAGCGAGCTGAGCATGAGGCCCAGGTCGGGGTTGATCGAGGTGTAGAAACTCTCCAGCCGGACCGCCTGGCGGCCGTTCGGGAGCCGGTACACCTTCACCGTCCCCTCGCCCTCCCGGTCCAGCTTGGTGAACTGGCCGACGGCCACCACCTGAGCGGACGCCAGCGCCGGGGTCACCGGCTCCACAAGGGGACCGTCCACCTGCTGCTCGACCTTGGCGTCCCACGGGCCGGTGGCGGTCACGGAGACGGTGATCGTGCCCAGCTCGCCCGAGAAGGCGCTCCCCTCGGCCTGGGGCCCGCACGGGGCGTTGGCGGCCAGGGGGCGGCGCAGGGGCTCGGTTCCCCGCACGCCGGTGGCCGAGAACGTGCCCGTCTGGCAGTGGAACGTCATCCGCCACTGCAGCGCCACCGGGTCGATGGTGAACGGCTTGGCCGTGGTGGCGCCACTGCCGCTCAGGTCCACCACCGCGGCCCAGTAGGGCTGCGAACGCCGGGCCGTGGTCGGGGGGGCGGTGGACGGGGCCCCGGAAGTGGGCGCGGCCGATTTCGACTCCGAACTCCCGCCACATGCGGCCGTAAGCGTGAGGGCGGCGATCACCAGGGCGTGCCGGAGGTGCACGGCCCCGACGGTAGCTACCCTCCGGCCAGACGAGAGGCCGCGGCCAGCAGGAAAGGGGTCGCCGCCCTCTGCTCGCCGCGGCGGTACACGGTGCGCACGAACGCGACGTACGGCCCGCGCCGCATCGCCACGAGCAGGTACCGGTCGGAGTCGGCCTTGAAAAACTCGACGGCGTACACGTCGTCGGCCTCGACCGGCACCTCGACCGCGGCCAGGTCCCAGCTGGTCGTGCGGACCGTCCCGGTGGGGTTGAACTGGGGGATGTCCTGGAACACGCGCATGTTCGTGTCGGTCCCCTCGGGGCACGCCTCGACCTTGCCGCGGAAATCGTCAAACACCTGCGCCGCGCCGCTGGGGGTGAAGCGGGCCACGACCTCCTCGACGTACGGGACGGGAGGCCACCGCACCTGGTCGCCCACGTACCCGATGGCCGGCTCGAGCACGATCCGGTGCTGCCCGAGGGCGCGCGACGTGTCCGCGAACGCGAAACCGCACGGGCTGAACTGGGTGGCGCGGTACGGGTCGAGGGCCTCAACCGTGGACTCCCGCGTGCAGCCCACGTCGCCCGGGCGCAGGGCGCGAGCGGCGAGGGCCGGCTCGTCCGGGGCGGGGGGCGTGGTCGTCGGGGGGACGATGAACCCGATCATCACGTCGCTGGGGCCGGCGTAGTCCCCGCACCCGGCAGGCGTGACGCCCGCCGGCGCGACAAACGGGGCGCCCGCCGTCGTGGGCGGCGCGGCCGCTTGCGGGCGCGGACCGCTACCGCCGCTGCAGGCGGCCGTGAGGGTGAGAACGGCGATCACCAGGCCGCGCCGGAGGTGCATGACCGGGTTAACCGCCCGCCAGTCGGGCGGCGGCCGCCACGAGGAAGGGGTTGCGCCCCGCTGGGCGCCGTGTGGATAGAACGTGCGCAAGAAGGCCACGTAGGGCCCGCGCCGCATGGCCACCAGGAGGTAGCGGCCCGGTTCGCAGCAGTAGAACTCCACCGCATAGACGTCGTCGGCCTCGATCGGGACGTCGACCGTGGACAGGCTCCACGGTTGGGGCTGCACCTCGCCGTTGATGACGTAGTAGGGCTGGTCGTCGAAGCCGCGCTTCCCTGGCCAGCCCCCGGTCATGGGGCACGCCTCGACCTTGGCGCGGAAGTCGGCGAGCACCCGCACCGCGCCGCTGGGGGTGAAGCGGGCCACGACCTCGTCCAGGTAGAGGACGGGCGGGCCCATAAGCTGGCCGCCCACGTAGCCCTGGGCGGGCTGGAGCACGCTCCGGTACTGGCCGAAGGCGGTCGAGGTGTTGGCGAACGGGAAGCCGCAGGGGCTGAACGGCCCAGCGTGGTAGGGGTCGTTCTCCTCGACCGTGGTTTCCTCCGTGCAGGGAATGTCGCCCGGACGCAGGGCCCGCGCCGCCAATGAGGCGTCGAGCGGCGCGCTGGGCATCGTCGTCGGCGGCGCCAGTTCCTGAGGCCAGGTGAGCGGGTCGTGGCGATACGGCCCGCACGCGCCGCCGACCGTCGCCGCCACCGGAGGGACCGGGACAGCGACGGTCACCGTCACGCCTGGCCCAGCCGTCGTCGTTGTCGTCGGGGCGGCCGCGGGGGCGGCCGCGGGGACGGCGGCCGGGGCGGCGGCCGGGGCGGCGACTGGCATCGGCGCGGGGCCCTCGCCGCACGCGGCCAGCACGAGGGCTAGCACCAGGGCGGCTCGGATCCTCACGGGCCGAACCGGACCAAGCCGGCATACTCGTCGTAGCCGAACAGCTGGTCGCCGGCCCATACGAACTGGTGCTGCGGGCAGCACCCCGTGGCGGGCGGCGGGGCCAGCGCCGTGCGGGCGCCCGTGACCGGGTCGACGGCCTCGATCCCGGGGGTCCCCGTGGATACACCGGTGAAGCGCCCCAGCGCCCGGCCCGTCCAGAACGCGGCGACGGCGGCAGACGTCGCCGGTGCCCGCTGGTAGCTGTTCGTGCTCGGCCGGTACACCGTGTGCCAGACAGGCTGCGGCGTCGGGCTCAGCGGCGCGCCGTCGCCCGGGACGCCGGTGGGGGTGACGCCCTCGAACACCACGTCCTCCCCGTTCCAGTGGGCGGGCCCGGCCGGCGGATCCGAGCCCGACGGGTGCAAATCGCTCCAGGCGTTGCGCGCCAGGTCGAAGCTGAACAGGTCGACGCCCGACGGGCCGAGCGGGGCGAACTGGTTCGCGGGCGCCGGGGGCTTCCATGCGACCCACACCAGCAGGCGGTCCCCCACCCAGACGGGGTTGACCCCGCTGGCGACGTGCCCGGCCGGCGCCGGGACCGGGGCCAGCGCGCGCCACTGGCCGGTGGTGGGATCGAGGGCCGCCGCGGCCAGGGCATCGCCGCCCACTGCGACCAGCTCCCGGCCCGTCCAGACCGCGGCCCTGACGGGCGAAACTGCGGCGGGACGGGCGGGGAACAGCCGCCAGCGGTCGGTGCGAGGGTCGTAGGCCCCGTCCTGGGTGGGGGTCTGCACCAGCACGTCCTTGCCGCTCCATAGGCCCTTCGGGTAGTTCGAGCCCCCCAGGGGCGACGCCGCCATCGCCTTCCACGCCTTGGCCGCGGGGTCGTACACCGCTCCGTCGTTGAAGACCGCGCCGTTCAACCCGGCGCCGCCCCACACGATGAGGCGGTCCCCCGTCCACACCATGACTGTGTTGACGCGGGCTTGAAGCGGCGGCGCGGGCAACTGCGACCACTTCCCCGTCGCCAGGTTGGCGACCGAACCGGCGTCGCCGGCGCCCGCCACGTCGCCGGGGCCGGTGGTGCGCACCTCCTGCGTACGGGGCGGGCGGGTCGCCATGACGACCACGGCCGCGGCGGCCACGGCCAGCGCGGTAGCGGCGGAGACAAGCGTGGTGCGCCGCCGCCGCACCCGGCGGCGCAACGTGGCTGTCGCCGGCGGCATGGCCTCGGCGGGCGCCCCCCGTTCGGCCGCCGTCGCGAGCGCCGGACCCAGCTCGTCAAGCGTCAGCATGGCGGACCCCCTTTTCGTCCTCGACCAGGCCGGCGGCCCGCAGGGCGGCCAGCGCCCGGGCGGCGCGGCTTTTGACCGTCCCGATCGAACATCCCAGCAGCTCGGCGATCTCGGTCTCCCGGCGCTGCTCGTAGTACTTCAGGACCAGCACGGCGCGCTGGGCGGGCGGGAGGACCGCCAAGCAGCGCATGGCCGCGTCGGCGTCGTCCACCGCCGTGGTGGCGTCGTCCCCCGCCACGGCCGGCGCCTCGGCGGTGGCGATCTCTCCCCGCCACCTCCGGCGCCCCCACCGGATGGCGAGGCGGTACATCACCGTGCGGGTGTACGCCTCGGGGTCGCGCAGGCGTGACCCGCCCCGCAGGGTGCCCACCAACGCCGACTGCACCAGGTCCTCGGCCAGGCCCCTGTCCCCGGTGAGGAGGTACCCGGTCCGGACCAGCGCGCCGTACCGGTTGGCCACGAACTCCTCGAAGCCGGCGCCGCCGTCCACTCCCCCATAGGAGCACCTCGGCGGCGAAAAGGTTCCCCGTGAGTGCAGCGTTATCGTGGTGATTTGGCCGTTTGAGGCTGGAATCACCCCTCTAACGCTGCAGTCGTCGCCACGGAGCCCTCCGGCGGCGAAAGGTTGCCGCCTACCGCGCCCCAGCGCCCGTCAGCAGGGCGGCGACGGTGCGGTGGACGAAGTCCTCGTCCTCCCCCAGCGACGCCTCGTCCCCGACCAACGCCTCGACGAACGCCTGCGAGAAGCATGCGCCCAGGAACAGGCGGGCGACGTGCTCCGGCGACACGCCCGCCGACAGCCGGCCCCGCTCCTGCTCGCGCCGCAGGTAGCCGGCGACGTAGGCGAACGTGCGCATGGGCCCGCTCCCGGTCTCGTGGAAGTGGCGGCGCTGCTGTTCGAGCAGGTCGTGGTCGCCCATGGGGACCACCGCGAGCGGGACGACGAGCCGGTAGAACCCGAGGGCGGCCATCCCCAACTCCGCCAGGGTGGCCGCCAGCTCGCCCTGCCCCGCCCGACCCTCCAGCCCACTCAGCAGGTCGTGGAAAACGGGGAAGGTGGCGTCGACCAGCTCGCACAGCAGGGCGTGCTTGTCGGGGAAGTGGCGGTAGATCGTCCCTTCCGCGCACCCAGCCCGCTCGGCGATGGCGCGCGTGGTGGTGGCCCCCATACCGCGCTGGCGGATCAGGTCCTCGGCCGCCTCGAGGATCTGCCGGCGGGTGCCGGCCAGCTCAGTGGGCGGCATACGCCTGCTCGCCGTCGCCGTCGCCCGCCGCGGCCACGTGGCTGCGCACGAACAGCGCCGACACCACGCTCGCCAGCAGGAGGGCGCACACGCCCACGAGCATGCCGACGTGGATGGCATGGACGAACGACTGCTTGACCGCCAGCGCGATGGGCCCCGCCGACGTCGGCGCCACGCCGGCCCCCGCCCCCCCCGACGCCGCACCGGCCAGGCCGGCCGCTTGAGCGGAGGGGATGCCGTTGGCGATCAGGTGGGACAGCACGCCGCGGCGGGCCGACGAGGTGACGACGGCGCCCAGGATGGCGATCCCGAACACGCCACCCAGCTCGCGGGTCGTGTTGGTGGCGGCCGACGCGATCCCAGCGTGGCGTCGGTCCACCGAACCCATCACCGCCGACGTCATGGGCGCCATGGTGGTCGCCAGGCCCCCGCCGAGCAGGATGAAAGCGGGCAGGATCACGGTGGTGTACGACGACCCGACGTCGGTGCGGGTGAGCATCGCCATCCCGCACGCGGCCGTGAAGGTGCCGACGGTCATGAACCACCGCGACCCGAACTTGTCCGACAGCCGCCCCGAGAGGGGGGCGAGGATGAGGATCATGAGGGTGAACGGGAACAGCCGGAACCCGGCCGCCACCGGCGAGTAGCCCTCCACGTTCTGCAGGTACAGCGTCAGGAAGAAGGTCACCCCGAACAGGGCGAAGAACACGCTGCCCGCCACGATGTTCGCGGCCGTGAAGGTCGGGATCCTCCAGAACGCCAGCGGCAGCATGGGTGACGCCCGCCGCGACTCGACCTGGAAGAAGGTGACGAGCAGGACCGCCGAGAGCACGAACGCGCCGAGGATGGTGGCGTCCGTCCAGCCCTTGGCGTTGCCCTCGATCAGGGCGTAGACGAGGAAGAAGATGCCGGCCGTGCCGGTCACCAACCCGGGCGGGTCGACCTTGCGGGAGCGGCTCTCGTCCTTGGTTTCGGGCACGACGATCCACGTCAGGATCAGCCCGGTGATGCCCACCGGGATGTTGATGAAGAAGATGCTCTGCCACGACACGTGCTCGACGAGCAGGCCGCCGACGACGGGGCCGAGGGCGATCGCGAGCCCAGAGAAGGCGGCCCAGATGCCGATGGCCGCGCCCCGCTCGCGACCGTGGAACGTGGCGGTGATGATCGACAGGGACCCCGGCAGCAGCAAGGCGGCGCCGAGGCCCTGGGTGGCCCGGAAGGCGATGAGCTGGGGGGTGGACGAGCTCAGCCCGCATAGCAGCGAGCCCATGGTGAACACGACCAGGCCGGCCATGAAGAACCGCTTGCGCCCGTAGAGGTCGCCCAGGGCGCCGCCGGTGAGCATGAACGAGGCGAATGTGAGGGTGTAGGCGTCGATGATCCACGCCAGGCTCGACACCCCGGCGCCCAGCTCCCGCTGGATGGTGGGGAGGGCCACGTTGACCACCAGGTTGTCGAGCATGGGCATGAGGAGCCCGAAGACCATGGCCGCCAGAACCCACCACTTGCGCGTGTCCCCGGGCGCCCCCAGTTCGGGCCGGTCTGCCTGCGATTGCTCGAGCGTCCGCGCCATCGGGAAGCTCCTTTACTGCTGGTGAGTGAGTGCTCACTCAGCATAAGGTGCGGGCGGGCGGGGTCGCAACCGAAAGTTCCGTCCGCCGCCGGCGCCAGGTCCGTAGACCGGGCATGCGACGTGACCTCACCGCACTCGTCACCCACCTCGACGGGAACGGACGCTTCTTCCGGGATCGCGCCATCGGCCGCGTGTTCCACCCCAGGACCCGGTCGTACCGCGAGGTCTCGGCCACCGACAGCGTGCACCTCCTCGTCGACGCCGACCACCGCATGTCGGTGCACGTCGACCGGGTGTCGCCCCTGCTGGTCAAGCAGGGCCGGGACTGCCGCTACTCCCTGGTGCGGGCCTTGGCCCACAACCTCTGCGTCGCCGTCGAGGCGCTCGCCCGCGTGGTCCGCCGCCAGCACGGCCACCAGACCTGCCACCTCGACTGCGAGATCGTCTGGGTGCCCGACGATCAGCTGGACCCCGCCCCGCTGGACCCCTCGGAGGACCGGGCGGCCTGAGTACCGTAGGGCGGTGACCGCTGCTCGCCGCCCCCCCGCCCTGGTCGCCTCCTGCGTGTTCGGGGTGATCGGCGGGGTGCTGCTGCTGATCGGCTTCGCCACCAAGTCGACGCCGGTGCTGGTCTTCTCGGGCCTGGGCGGCTCCCTGTCGCTGATCTCGGCCCTGGTGTGGCGCTCGCAGCTGATCGACGCCTGGCGCGCCGACCGCAAGCCCTAAACCCCGAACCCCCGCGACTCTTCCGCGCCTTTGGGGCTTGGAGACGCCAACCGCGCGGAGACCTCGCCCGCCGGTTAGGAGAACGGGGCCTCATAGCGCAGGGCGCCCGAGGCGTCGAGGACGCGGACGGCGCGCAGTTGGGACGCGGGTACGTCGACCTTGGCGCCGAAGGCGCCGTTGCCGTCCTGGAGGCGGAAGTGGCCCACGGCCGCCGCCGTACCCCCGCCCGCGGTGGTGACCTCGACGGTGTAGTCGGCGGTCCACTCCCTGGGCGCTTCGAGGCTGATGAACACCCACGCCTCCTGATCGCCGTACGCCCAGGCCCGGCACGTGGACTTGCCGTTGGCGGTCACCGCCACGGCCGTACGCACGGGGCTGG